>JAMOUS010000064.1 GCA_027067975.1 Bacteroidales bacterium
CGGAGCTTCAGGGTGTTCCCGCCAAAACTGTTGGTCTCTACCATTTCCGATCCCGCCTCTGCATATCCGCGGGCCACGGCAAACACCTCCTCCGGCCGGGTGAGGTTCCAGCGTTCAGGACACTCCCCCGGAGGCAGGCCCCGCGCCTGCAACATGGTACCCCAAGCCCCGTCGCTCAAGATCACAGACTTCCGTTGCAGTCTTTCAATGAAACGGTTCATCATTCCTGATTTGGTGAATCCCAAATTTAGGAAAATTCGATTAGCTTTGCACCTCCTCACTGAAAAACAACGCCGGATGAAAAGCAAAGACGAGGTCATCAAGATGATCGAGCGGCAGGCCCGCGGCCTTATCTTCGACATGGATGGCACGCTCACCGACTCCAACCCGGCCCACCTGACGGCCTGGACCAATGCCTGCAAGGCTTTTGGATTTCAGTATCCCAGAGAGAAATTTTACCATTACGCCGGACTCTCTTCCCTGCTCATTGCCGAGGACCTGGTCCGTCAGAACGGTTTGGAAGGGAAGGTCGATCCCGCAGAGCTTTCTGCCCGGAAAGAGGAGGAATTTTTCAAAGTAGAGGAGATGGTCAAGCCGGTGCCGGAGGTATTGGCGATCGTCAAGCATTTCCACGGGCAACTCCCCTTGGCCGTAGGGACCGGCCGGCGGCGCTCCTCGACAATGGCCACGCTGGAGCATCTCGACCTCTTGAAATATTTTGATGTGATCGTCACCTCCGACGATGTGACCCGCCACAAGCCCGAACCCGACACGTTCCTGGAGTGTGCCCGCAGGATGGATGTTCCTCCGGAGAAGTGTATCGTTTTCGAGGACGCCGAGCGGGGCCTCGAAGCTGCCCGACGGGCCGGCATGCCCGTGATCGATGTGACCATGTGGCTTCCGCCGATGAAGATCTGAAAAGAAAAATCCACTCAAACGTTTGCTTTGTTGTCGGGTTTGATATATTTTTAGGCAACCAACCACATATCGCGCACCATGGGAAAGCGATCGCAAAGAAGCAGGCCGTTTTTCGGGCTGTTGCTGGTGGTAGCGCTGGGTATGACATCCTGCGCTTTACACCGCCAGCATAAAGTGCTAAAGCTGGCACACAGTCTGCCCGTGGATCATCCCGTGCATAAGGCAATGGCCTTTATGGCAAAACGGGTGGACGAACTCTCCGGCGGACGGCTGACGATACAGATCTATCCCAGTGGACAATTGGGCTCGGAGCAACAGTGTGTAGAGCTGGTACAGATCGGCAGCCTTGCCATGACAAAAGTATCCGCAGCCGTCATGGAAAGCTTCTCCGACGACTACAAGGTGCTGGGACTCCCCTATCTTTTCCGCTCGAAAGAACATGCCTTTAAAGTACAGGACGGCGAGATCGGCCGGGATATCCTCCTGAGCACCGAAAATGTCTGGATTCGGGGACTCTGCTTTTATGATGCGGGCAGCCGGAGTTTTTATACCGTTTCCAAGCCCATTCATACGCCGGACGATCTGAAAGGGCTGAAGATACGGGTGATGAAGAGCAAGACCGCTCTGGAGATGGTCCGCGCCATGGGTGGATCCCCCACCCCTCTTTCGTGGGGTGAGCTCTATACCGCCCTTCAGAGCGGCGTCGTCGACGGTGCGGAAAACAACCCCCCCAGTTTTTATACCTCCCACCACTATGAGGTGTGTAAGTATTACACCTTAGATGAACATACCGCCGTACCGGATGTCCTGATCATCAATGCCAAGATCTGGAACAAACTCTCCAAACAAGAACAACAATGGCTTCAACAGGCTGCCGATGAGTCGGTAAAACTTCAGCGCAAGCTGTGGGCCGAAAGCGTCAAAGAATCGCTCGAAGCCGTCAAGAAAGCAGGGGTTGAGATCTTTTACCCCGACAAAAGCCTTTTCCGGGCCAAGGTGGCCCCGGTATATGAAGAATACCGCAAAGACAAGCTCATCAATGACTATATCAACAGGATCCAAAACATAAAATAGGCTACTCATGACTTTCCGGGAAAGACTCGACAAAGTTCTGGAAGGGGTATTGATCGTGCTGATGAGCCTGCTGGTGATCGATGTCCTGTGGCAGGTGGTCAGCCGGTACGTTCTGGTGAACCCCAGTTCGTTCACTACGGAGCTGGCTGGCTATCTGATGATCTGGGTGGGTATCCTCGGAGCTGCCTACGTCGCCGGGAAAAACGAACACCTGGCCATCGACCTGTTGCTTCAGCGTTCGACAGAGAGGCGGCGGAAACGTCTCCTGGTAAGCATCAACACTCTGATCATGCTGTTCAGCCTCTTCGTGATGACGGTGGGAGGCAGCTGGCTGGTATATACGCGTTTCCTGCTGGACGTTCGCTCGGCCGACCTGCAATTGCCGCTGGGATATGTCTATCTCGTCATTCCTGTCAGCGGCTTGCTCATCACCTATTACGGTTACGATAACATCCGGACACTCATCCGCAAAAAAGATTGATCATGGACCTTTGGGGTATCGCTGTTTTGATCGTAAGTTTCATCCTGCTCCTGGCCATCGGTGTGCCGATCGCTTTCAGCATCGGTATCTCGGGCATTCTTACGATGATGGTGACCATTGCTCCCCTGCCTGCCGTGACCACCTTTGCGCATCGCATGGCAACGGGACTGGACAGTTTCGCATTGCTGGCCATCCCTTTTTTCATCCTGGCGGGCAACATCATGAACCGGGGAGGCATTGCCATGCGTCTGATCAACCTGGCCAGGGCCCTCGTGGGCAACATCCCGGGAGGTCTGGCTTTCGTGAATATCTTTGCCAACATGCTTTTCGGAGCCATTTCGGGATCAGCTGCCGCCTCGGCTTCGGCCATCGGCAGCATCATGGGGCCGGAAATGCAAAAGGAAGGCTATGACAAGCACTTCAGCGCTGCCGTCAACATCACCTCTGCCACCACGGGCCTCTCCATTCCTCCCAGCAATGTGCTGATCGTTTATTCACTGGCCAGCGGAGGAGCCTCTATTGCAGCCCTTTTCATTGCTGGGTACCTCCCCGGCATCCTCACAGGGGTTGCCTTGATGCTCACGGCCATGTCGATGATCATCTATAAGAACAAAGGCCTCCGTGGCATGACCCTCACGCTCCTGAAGATCTTTGGGGTTACCGCCATCATTGCAGCCATCGTCGCATATATGGCCCACCTGGCAGAAACGAACGCTACCGGCGCCTTGCATACGGCCTGGATCGTCCTGGGAAGCCTGGCCGGAATCTGGATCGCTTACCGCACGGTGAAATACCGTGACCGGGCCCTGGCAGGAGTGAAAGCTTTCTTCGACGCTCTTCCAAGCCTCCTGTTGCTGGTGATCGTCGTAGGAGGGATCATCGCCGGTTATTTTACGGCTACCGAAGCTTCGGCAGTGGCAGTGCTTTACGCTCTCATCCTTGCTCTTATCTACCGTGAGATGAGCCTGAAGGATCTCCCCGAGGTGATCCTCCGCTCCGTCAAGACCACCGCCATTGTCCTCCTGCTGGTAGGCACCTCGATCGGCCTCTCCTGGATCATGGCCTATGAGAACATCCCCCAGAATGTCAGTAACGGTCTGTTGAGCATCAGCAACAGTCCTTTTGTGATCCTGCTGATCATCAACATCATTCTGCTCTTTGTCGGGGTCTTCATGGATATGACCCCGGCCGTGCTCATCTTCACTCCCATCTTCCTGCCAGTGGTGCAACACCAGCTGGGTCTCAACCCCATCCATTTCGGGATCATCATGGTCCTGAACCTGAGCGTAGGGCTCTGCACCCCGCCGGTAGGATCGGTCCTCTTCATAGGATGCAGTGTGGCCGGGGTGAAGATAGAGAAGGTGATCCGGCCCCTGCTGCCGATGTTCGCCGCGATGGTGGTGGTCCTGTTGCTGGTCACTTACATCCCCGACATCAGCTTGTGGTTGCCAAAAGTGTTCGGGCTGCTGAAATAGAGTTTCTCAGTAAAGCGGGACATTCCCTTTGTGGTTGTTCACATCCACAGGAGGAAGGACAGCACCGTAGGCATCTTCCAGAGCCTGAAGGATGAGGGCAGCCAACCAGGCGTTGCCCCGTTGGTTGAGGTGGATGCCGTCAAGCGAAAAGATGCTGTACAGGCCCAAACGTGCTCCCAACGGCACCCCCTCCCAGACAGGATGAGCGTCGCTGGCAGGCTTCCCCCAACCGTCAAGTTTCCCTGTCTCCGCGATCGCATGCAGAGGTGTCGCAAGATCCAGATAGACAAGACGGCTGGGATGGTCAGCCGCTTTGCGGCGCAACACCTCATTGAAAGCCTCCACACGACGGGCAACCGCTCCGGCCTGAGCCTTGCTGAGATAATAGCGCTGGGGAAGAGGAATGAGCGAACCCATGCCGTATTTCAACATCTCATCCGGAAAGCTGAGCAATACATACTCCCCCTCCTCCAGCTGGCGATATTTTTCCAACGGTCGTCCATCAGGATAATACGCATCCGGGAGGGTACTGTCCACTACCACCACCCGCTGGGGATAGAGGGTATATCCATTGTCATTGAAATCGACATAGGGCCGTTTGGGATTGGAAGGATCACTGTTGTTGGCTGCCACGGCATCGTTAAAATCCCGGTACATGGTCTTGGCCAGGGCGACCATCTTGTTCTCGAGCTTGATAAAATCGTAGCTGTAATAGTAAAAGTAGGGATGATCTTCAAAACGGGGGAGACCGATGACCACTCCCCTGGCCTCCGGATCCTCCAGCAAGACATTGAGCAAAAGATCCACCTTCTCTTCGAAAAGGTTGACAGGTGGCAGATCGTATTGGGAGATATCTCCCGCATGTGGCAGGGTATCCCCCACGCCTCCGTGTACCGCATAGCCCATGATGTCACTCATGCCCATCCAGAGGAGAAAAGTAGTGGGATGCAAACTCTCCAAGCGGGTGAGGAGCGTCTCATCACCTTCTTCCAGCGCCATACGTTCGTAGTAAGGGTTGTTCTGCAAGGCCGCAGGATCGTCGACTTGCCAAATGTGCATGAACGGCACGGCAAAGTCGTGGACCGCACGCCGGTCACCCGCATACGGTGCGAGAGGCTCGCCCTCGGTGGTGACGATCAGCGGCTCGGACGCCTGGCGGTCGAGATATACAAGTTGGTATCTTCCCTTAAGACCATTCCGGTTGTCTTCATAAACATTCAGGCCGTTACGGGCATCGATGAGAGCTTGATCAAAAGGACTCATTCCCACGGAGGCGAACAATGCCGCCACAATGGCACCGGCGCTGTTCTGCTGTCCCTCCTGATACAGAGCCCCGTCCATGAATCCCGCCAGATGATCGTCCCCTACCACCACAAAGGAGGTCAGATCCAAAATGCCGGGATCGTATTCCTCTTCAGAAGAAGGGAAGTGATAAGCACACCCTCCCAGAAAGACGAGCAGTGTGAACGCCGCAAGCAGGATCCTCCCGTTGCATCGCGTTTTTCTATGTCGATACCCGTATCTTTCCATCAGAACATCCCTCCCAACAGATCATCAATCCGGTACGAAATGTAATAGAACACCCCCACCTGGGTTCCCCCGAAAGTGTTGGCATAGCGGATATTAAAGAAATTATTGATACCCGCCTTGAGGAGTGAGCGGGGTTTCTTGAAGTGATAAGAGACCTGGAAATCCCAGGTGTTGTAGGGTTCTACCCAGCCGTCTCCAAAAGGGCTTTGCCAGTAGAAACGACTTTGGTACCTCCAGTTTACCTTGAACCCCACATTCCGGAACCCCGGATTGTTCTCCATTCTATCCAGTTTGCGGTTGGCCAGTGAAACATTCATCTTGAAAGGAGGCGTATTGAAACCGGGGACTACCGGATCATCAATGCGGGAATTGAGATCAGACCAGGTAAGATTCCCCGAGAGGATCGAACCCAAGGGGGTGAGCCATTTCCATCCCAGTGAGAATCCCTGTATGGAGACTTTCTCATGAGAGTTCGTGTAGATATAGTAGACATCCCGCATAGAGGTATTGTTCACCTGTGTGGAAGCCATGTAGAGGTCGGTAGCGGGAGAGGTACGGGGTTTTACCATCCGGATCAGTCCGATAAAATCCTGGTAAATGCTGTAATAGTACACCGCATCAAAGAAGATGATGTGCGAAATATCGGTCTTGTAACCGATCTCGAAGCTGTTGACCGATTCCGGGCGTAAGGTCGTGAGCTGGTCCGGCCCCACGATCCCGGCCCGGAGGATCCCCAGGTTTTTCATCCTGGCCTGTTCCTGATTGTAGGGCGGATCCGCCCGGGTAAAATCGTAGTGAACCGAGTCATTGAACTGCAGGACATTCTGCAGGTAGATCGCATTTCCCGCAATATCATAAGGTTGGTAGATGCCGGGAAGGCCCCCTAACAACCGGGCCGTAGCAAGGTCTTGGTTGATGTATTGTTCCTTTGCACCGGGGTTCCGGTATCCCCGCAAGAACGAAGCACGGAAAAAATGCCGGTCGTTCAGCGTATACAAGGCGGAGATCCTCGGAAAGAAGTGTCCCGTAAAATGTTCGGAACGGTCATAACGCAAAGCGGCAATGATCTTGAGCCTCTTATCCATGAACTCCTTTGTCGCCGAAGCATATGCTCCATATTCGAAATAAGAAAGGGTGTTGCCGGCAGTGTCGGGAAAGATGGTCCCCCGAGAGTCCAGATCATAATAGCGGTAGTTCCCCCCAAATTCCAGATCGACCCAGGGGAAAAAAGAACCCAGCCGGTATGCCGCATCCAGATGATAAAAGGCCGAGTTGTTGATCATTCCCGCCCCTTCCCGGAAGTTTTTGATCGCGATCAGGCTGTCTTTCATTCTCTGAAAGCGTTCCTCTCCGGGGCGGGGCATACCCCGGTCGGCAAAGTTCCGGGCCACTACATGATCGAGGGGACGTATGCCGAAACGGATGAGACGGCCACGGTATGCATTTTCATAGTCGCGGAACCATGCTTCGTCACTTTTCCAGGTATGCAACAGATGATAAGCCAGAAAACGGGCATCATAAGTTTCCCCCGTCTGTTGGCGTACGGTGTAACCCCGCAACAACAGATGATCCCCCTCCAGTTCGGCCTTGCCCTGCCAGATCCCGAAATTGGTGAGCGAGATCCGGTTGTCACCGGTATAGGCAGTGGTGGTGAGGGAATATTTTCCCACAAGCCGCGCAGTGAGCGACGGCGTGATCTTGTAATGCAACCCCACTCCCACCTTGATGTTCTTTACGTCATTGTTGATCAAATATCGATCCCGGTAACCTGTCCGGGCCACAATGATCTCTTCCCCACCCTCTCCTACCGGCAACATCTTGATGATCTCATCGCCATATTTGTTAAGGGCATCATGACCGGGATCGTATTCCCAATGCACACTGCCGGGACGGATGTTGGTAGTATCATCCGCATACCAGTCTTTCCCCCTCATAAAAGCACCGGTCACCTTCACCGCAAACCGGTCGGTAAAAGGATGGGCTGCTCGGAAACCCATATCGATCACCGGCTTGGCAGAAAACTGAAAAGGATAATCACTCCCTGCCTTGACATCACTCACCCCGGGTTTTACATATATGCCAACACCGGGATACTGGAAAGGATCTTTGCTCTTCATCAGAAGGATCCCGTTAAGGGCATTGCCCCCGTAACGGGTATTGGCCGGGCCAGGCAGGAACTCCATTTCGTCGACATCGAGCTCGTTGAGGCCGGCCACATTCCCGATGGCAAAATTCATCCCCGGCGCCTGGTTGTCCATACCATCCACGATCTGGACGAAGCGGACGTTCTCCGTAGAGTTGAACCCACGGGCATTGACGGTCATGAACTGCATGCTCTGGGTGGCTACATCGACCCCTTTCAAGGTGGCGAGCGACTCATAGAAGTTGGCAGCAGGAGCCTCTTTGATGCTCAGCGCATCGACCACCTCCATCGAAACGGCTTCACGCACCGTCTTCTGTTCCACCTCCACCACCGGAGCCGTCACCACCACTTCGTCGGTCTGGTAGGTGTGACTGGCCAACCGGATCCGGATGCCTGACTTGGGATTCTCTTTTACCACATATTCCTGGGTTTTGTAACCGATCATCGAGAAGCTGAGGGTGTAAGGCAACTCGCCCCGGAAAAGAAGGTGGAAGTATCCACGCACATCGGTGCCCGTGCCGATGGAGGTTCCCTTCACCATGACATTCACACCGGGAAGAGGCTTTCCCGTCTCAATATCCAGCACCCGCCCCGAGACCTCAATTTTCTCCTGGGCATTAAGGGTAGCAAGCGAAAAAAACAATAGCCCCCCTAGAAAAAAAATTTCCCATCCCCACCGTATGTTCTCCAAAATCTTTTTCATGATTACCGCGGGTCGTAAAAATATACAATTATTCAACGCGCCCCCTCCCTTTCAAGATTATTCATTACATTTCCGGCAACACTTTTATACGGGAAAAAGTTGTTCTATCTGTGACTGAAAAGGAAAAAAAACGAAGCTTACCGGAGATCAGGTTCACGGAGGACCGGTCCCACACACTCTGGGATCCTTACCTTGAAGAGGGTTACCATTCGCGGCATGGCGCCGTGCAGGAGTCGAAGCATGTGTTCATCCGGCACGGTTACCGACAGGTGGAAGGCCAGCCTGTCCGTATCTTGGAGGCGGGGTTTGGGACGGGACTGAATGCATTGCTGACCCTTGCGGAATGTATGGCCGAGGGGCGACAGGTTGAATACACGACGGTCGAACTTTCCCCTTTGCCCGAAGAGGTAGTGGAACAACTCAACTACCCTGATCTTCTCGGCCTCGACAAAGAGCTATTCCTGCAGCTACACCGGTCGCCCTGGGGAGAACGTACTTGGATCACCAAGCATTTTTCTTTGTTGAAGCTACCTGCTGATCTCCGCACATGCACTTTCCCGGGAGCATATGATCTGGTTTATTACGATGCATTCAGTGCAGCGGTTCAGCCGGAGCTATGGACACCTGAACTTTTCAGCCAAATAGCCTCCCGGATGGTGGCAGGAGGCATCCTGGTCACCTATGCTGCCCGGGGCAGCGTAAAAAGGGCCCTTCGTCAGGCAGGTTTGCAAGTGGAACGGCTTCCCGGTCCGCCCGGAAAAAGAGAGATGATCCGGGCTGTAAAACCGTAAGAATATTTGTTAATTTTGCATAGCATCATCAAGAAGAGAGTGTCAAGATGAGAAGGAAGATCCGGGGTGTTTTGTACTTTCCTGTATTGGCTGGTCTGATGTTGGGCAGCTGCGTCCATGAGAAAGTCGGGAAAGAGGCAGAAAGCCCTCTTGCCACCCACATGGACACCATCAGCTATTGCGTAGGGGTGGTCTTTGCCTCCAACCTGCCGCGCGACGGTTTCGACACGATCGACACCCGCCGGCTGGCGCAGGGAATACACGATTATGTCGACAATAAATCTCCTCTTATTGATGCCGAACAGGCCAAACAACTCCTGCTCGAGGAACACAAGAAAAAGATCATCCGCCACCAGCTTGAAAAATTCAACGACAACAAGATCGCCGGAGAAAAGTTCCTCAAAGAGAACAGCAAACGGGAAGGGGTGGTCACCCTCCCCTCCGGCTTGCAATACAAGATCCTGAAGGAAGGGAAAGGCCCCACACCCGGCCCGCACGACCTGGTATTGGTCCATTACCAAGGCCGTCTCATCGACGGCACGGTCTTCGAAGACCATCTCAAGGGAGAACCGATCCCCTTTTTTGTCGACAGGATGATCAAAGGATGGAGCGAAGCCCTGCAGCTTATGCCGGAAGGGAGCCATTGGATGATCTATGTTCCTTATCAACTGGGTTACGGATCCGACCCCAACCCGAACAGTTCCATTCCGCCTTTCTCGACCTTGATCTTTGAGATCGAGCTGGTGAAGGTGAAGAAAAGCAAACTAAACTGAGCCAATATGTCATTTGAGATCACAGGCCGATTGATTGAGAAATACGATACGGTCACCGTCAGTGACCGTTTCCGCAAGCGGGAGTTCGTGGTGCAGATCACACGCGAACGTTCCGGCATGGAGTTTACCGATTATGCCAAGTTCGAGCTGGTCCAGGATCGTTGCGATCTGATCGATCCTTTCAATGTCAACGACGAGATCAAGGTGTCCTTCGATATCAGTGGCCGCAAATGGGAAAAGGATGGGCGGGTGACCTATTTCACCAATCTAAGGGCCTGGCGCATTGAACCTGCAGGCGTCAAAGACGAAGAGGCTCCTCCTTCCGCCCCCCCTTTCAGCGACGGGGTGATGGACGGGCTCACCCCTCCTCCCGAAGAGGGGCCCGAGGACGACCTGCCCTTCTGATCTTTACAGATATCGGTAATCCGGATCCTGACGGATCTTCTCGGCCAGCTTTCGCAAGCATCCGAATTTTTTCTTATACAGTGCATTTCTATTGAGAAAAGTAAGTTCTTGCCGGATCATTTCCGTGCTTTTCCCTTGAAGATACATTTCGAGTAACCTGCGACATCGAACATCCAGCATGGGCAGGTAACGCAGGTAAAGTACATACTTCAGCTCACGTTGATCGCTGAAGACGGGAAAATCGGGATCTGCCGGTTCGATCAGGGATTCGGCAAGGGCAGGGGACAACTCCTGTAACCGGCTGCTGGAACGAGAATATTTTAACCAAAGGTTCTTACAAATGCCGAAAAGATATTCTGGGATACTTCGGCAGTTTGGGAAGATATTATTGTTAAATTTCTCCAATAGGAGCAAAAAACCTTCATGAAAGATATCCATGGCATCCAGCGGGGTCCCGTTCCGGCCGGAGATATATCGCTCAAGGTATTTGTACACCCGCAGGTAAAGCCAACGTACGATCTCATTGTCACGGGCCAACAAACCCTCAATGACCACATCCCTGGACAACCTCCGTGGCTGTATCATCGAAAAGTTTATATTACAAAGCCCTTACTTTTCCTACCCGGAAAGGGGCAGGAAACATCACCATCAGATCGAATGAAGACAGTGCAAATTTTTGACAAAACGAATTTATGAAGTTCTCCCATATTTTTCAAGGGTAAAGGAAAAAAACTATTTTTGAACGCATATCAAACAGAATGTTGTAATGTACCATACTGTTTTTCTGGATTTTTTAAGAGATGCCGGTGTTTCCGGGAAAGGGGCGATCATCCTGAATGCCTTGATCTGGTTACTCATTCTCTTGCTGGGATCATATATCTCGTACTGGATCACCAAAAAGCTTGTTATCAGCACGATCACACGAATCATCCACCGGACGAAGAGCAAGCGGGACGATATTCTCCTTCACCACAAGATTTTCGAGCACATCAGCCATCTGGTCCCTATCCTGCTCCTTTACATCACCATACCTATTTTCCTGAAGGCTTATCCCGGGCTGGTAAAGGTCCTTATGGACATTTTGGGACTTTATTTGGTGATCGTAGGGGTATTGACGACGAATGCCCTACTGAATGCCCTTCATTCACTCTATCTGACCCTCCCCGTCGCCAAGGACCGGCCGATAAGGGGATACATCCAGGTAGTCCAGGTGCTGGTTTATTTTATGGGGCTGATGTTCATCGTCGCGATCCTTTTCGACACGTCGGTATGGCATCTGATGACAGGCCTGGGGGCAATGGCGGCCGTGCTGATGTTGATCTTCAAGGATACGATCCTGGGCTTTGTGGCGAGCTTGCAGATCGCCGGTAACGATATGCTCAAGCCCGGCGACTGGATCGAAATGCCCAGCCGCGGCGCCGACGGGACTGTGGAGGAAATCACCCTCTACACCGTCAAGGTGCAGAACTGGGACAAGACCATCGTCACCATCCCCACCTACGCCCTGGTGAGCGAGTCGTTCAAAAACTGGCGGGGAATGGAGATGTCGCCGGGACGCCGCATCAAACGCGCCGTCTACATCGATGTCAAAAGCATCCGCTTCTGCACCCCCGAAATGATCGAAAAATACCGAAAGATCCAGGTGC
>JAMOUS010000065.1 GCA_027067975.1 Bacteroidales bacterium
GGGCCGGGTCCGCGGCGCAGCAAGATGTAACGGACCCCCTTGGGGGTGATGAGCGTGTCGCGGCCGACGGGACGGTAGGGGACGATCACCAGGGGATGGTCGCTCACCTTGAGGATCTTTACGTGCAGCAGCAGGTCGCTGCCCGGGGGCACATCGCCGGTGCCTTTGTCCTCGTATCCCAGATGTGCCGGCACTCTCAGTACAATCTCTCCGCCGGTGCCGCAGAGGCGTATCCCCTCATCCAGGCCGGGGATCATCTGTCCTGTGCCCACGATGAGCGAAAGCGGATGTCCTTTGGCAAAAGTGTTCACAAAGGTGTCGCCCGAAGCGGTGACACCGCAAAGGTGGAAAGTGACGCGGTAGCCGTCGTCGGCATGGGGAGCCCTCCCGGGAGAAAGAAGAAGATATTGCAGTCCCGACGGTGTGCCCAGGAAGGCCGTATCGCTGTTCTCTTGCGGGAAGAGCGGCAATGAGAGGAGCCCGGAAAGAAAAAAGATGACGTGGATCTTTTTCATCAAAGTCAACGTGCAGTGGTGGTGTCAGTGGCGGTGGTGTCGTGCACCACTTCCAGAAGTTCTACATAAAACGCCATCGGTTCGTACCGGCCATAGGCCAGACGTCCCGGCATCACGAGGGTGGCCTTGCCCCCCTCGCGCATGTAGCCCACCCCCTCGTCAAGGCCGGCAATGACCTCCCCAGAGCCTTTTACAAAGACGAAAGGTTTGAACGTGCGACCTTCGGTGGGCAGATTATATTGCTGTGCCACCTCTTCAATGTTCGTATCCAGTACCAATCCCGACAGCTTGTAAGCGATATAATTGATACTCACCGTGTCACCGTCGACAGGCTGACGTCCTTCACCGGCTTTTTCTTCAATGTAATACAAGCCGCTCGGAGTGGGGTCGACGGTGATGTTGTTGTTTCTCAGGAACCGTTTGATGGTATCCTCTTCGATCTTCTCATAATTTTTTTCTTTCATGCATCCCGGGAGCAGAAGGAAAACCGACAGCATCCATAACCATCCGGAGAAACTTCTCTTTTTTTCCATTTTTTGATCGTTTTTTTCGGATATGAACCACAGGACAAATTTCCTGCCAGAACTTATTTTACTTCTTTTACTTGCAGTTCGTAAACGATCACCGATCGGGGGGGCACCTTGTCGCGGTCGCCGGGGACCCCGTAGGCCAGGAAAGGCGGGAGGATGATGCGGGCTTTGTCGCCTTGGCGCAGGAGGCGGACCGCCTGGTCGAGGCCGGCCACCACCTGACCATGGCCTACGGTGAAGGTGAGAGGGCCCTTTTCGGCCGAGGTGTAGCACTTTGAGCCGTCGAGGAGACGCAACGTATACTCCAATACCACCTCTTTGCCTTCGCTGACGCGGGGGCCGTCGCCGTGGTGCCAGATCTCATACCAGTAACCTCGCGGGCTGCGGGTCATCTTCCAGCCGTGTCGCTCAATGAAACGTTTGATGCGTTCATCATCTTTTTCTGCAAGGTACTGATTGGCCTTCAGCAAGGTCTCCTGGGAGACCGTCCTGCGTTGCGACGGTTCCTCCGTCTGACGGCAGGCATTGCCTGTAAAAAGCAGACCTGTCAGCAGGAATAGGGACAATATCTTCCGTCTCATCATATCTTTTCACCGTATTCCCGAACCAATCGTTCAAATTTTTCCAAGGTTTCTTGCATGCTCATGTGACATTCCCCTCCGGCGGCATTACGATGTCCTCCGCCGTTGAAGTAACGGTTTGAGAACTCGTTCACTGCAAAGTTCCCTTTGCTGCGGAAAGAGATCTTGATATGTTCGCCCAGCTCGAGGAAAAGAGCCGAGAAACGGATGCCCTCCACGGAAAGAGGGAGGTTGACAAATCCTTCCGTATCTCCCGGGACATATCCGTAACGGTCCAGTTCCTCACGGGTGAGCCAGATGTAACCGGTGTGCAGTTCCGGCAGAATGACCATCTTACGGTCGAGGGCGTAGCCCATCAGTCGCATGCGGTGTTCACTGTAGTTATCGTAGATACGGGCATAGATATCATCGATATCGATATGGCTTTCGATCAACTCGGCCACGGCACGCCATGTACCGGGGTAGGAGGCATTGTAACGGAAACAGCCGGTGTCGGTCATGATGCCGGCATAAAGGTTTACGGCCGTTGCATGATAACGTATCGCCTCGGCATCCAGCTCTTTGAAGATGTGGAAGAGCAGTTCGGCTGTCGAGCTGACCTGCGTCTCGGAGAAGAGCAGTTCGGCGCGGATACGGGGTTCGGGATGATGGTCGACGAGCACCCGTACCGCCTGTTTATTACTGTTTACGGGTTCTGCCAACTCCTTCAGACGTCCTTCTTCGTTGAAGTCGATGAAAAAGATCATCTCTGCCGCGGCGATGTTACGGGCCGTTTTCTGGCGGTGGTGCTTGCCCACGATGATCTTGTCCGCCCCCGGCAGCCATGCGAGAAAGTGGGGAAGATCGTTGGGTACCAGGACGGTTGCCTCTTTGCCAAGAGTCTGAAGATAGTGGTACAAGGCCAGCGACGAACCGATGCTGTCGCCGTCGGGGTTCACATGGCTCAACAGAACAATGCGGCGATAGCGGTCCAAATATCCTGCCAGCGTTGCGATATCTTTTTTGTTGATCAAGGTGGTGCGGGTAATGGTTCGAGCTGTAAAGATAGGAAAGAATCCCTAATCAGACTGTGTCATGAACCCTTGTGTGTTCACCCCTCAAGGCGGACGATCAGCGTGTCCTCCCCCGGCGTGCATGAATTCGCCTTCGCCCGGTCAACCGGGCTCCGGCGGGTACAATAGAGCGATAAAGCGATGAAGCGATAATGCGATCCGCCTTCGCTAAAGCTACGGCGGACGAGGAAGGCAAAAGGGATAAGGCAAAAGGCAAAAGTGAGGAATAGGGAAAGAAAATTGTGTGTGACGATGAACGCGCAAGTCCCGTTAGGGACATATTGACAATAGGCAGCCACTTCAGTGGCTGTGTGTAAGGCGGTAACACTATATCTCAAACGTCCCGGGACGGGACTGAATGGACAGGTGGGGTTTCGATAAAGCGATCCGCCTCTGCCAAGACAAAAGATAAAAGGAAAAAGATAAAAGGGTTAAGGCAATTTTATCAACTCCCAACTCGATACTCGGAACTCCGAACTCGGAACTATACCGTTAAGGCAAAAGGCAAAAGTGGAGTATGGAGTATCTAGTATCGAGTATGGAGTATCGAGTCAGACCCACTGGCGGATTCCGCTTCTTCTACGCCTCGCACGAGTCGGGTGTCATTGACTTTAGTCACTCCTTAGA
>JAMOUS010000066.1 GCA_027067975.1 Bacteroidales bacterium
ACGATCCCCTTCACAGAAAAAGGGAAGAGAGGATGGAGCATGGCATTGTATGCTCCGCTGGGGAAAGTGCGGGTTTCGGTGAGCCTGATCATGTTCTCCCGCGTGGGAAACGGCTTTTTCTTCCGTGAAGCCTGTTTTTGTTGGAGCTCCAGGTATTTTTCATACCCCCCCCGATCCCACTGATCCAACTCCTTTTCCCAGTATCTCCAGGTTTCCAGGAAAGGGGGTTTTTGCATGATCTCCATGGGGACCCAGCATTCGACACTGGTACTCCCCATGTTCACACTGAGAATACCGACGGGAACATTCAGGACGGGTTGGATCTTTTCGGCGAAGATCACCCCGATAGCGGTCAGGGTCGTGACATGATCCTTATCCAGCACGCCCCATTTTGCCTCAAGATGGGACTGCGGGCGGGTGGCGACTTTGGGAGGGACTTTGAAGTAGCGGATCTGGGGGTTGTCCGCTTTCTCCACGGCTTCCTTGTTGATGGGCCCCATCGATCGTATGTCGCGGAACATATTGGATTGTCCCGCCATGATCCAGATATCCCCGATCACAACATCTTTCAATACGATCATATGCTGCTCACCTTTTATTGTCAGGGGCTGCCCTTTGCGGTTTGCCTTCATAGGGCTGAGGGTCACCCTCCACCGTCCGTCTGTGCCGGTAACGGTTTTTTGTTTCTGCCCGTTGAATTCCACAACGACCGTCTCGCCGGGAGCGGCCTCCCCCCATACGGGAACCTTTTTCCCCCGTTGAATGACCATGTGATCACTGAAAACAGAGGCTACCCGCATCTCTTCCCGGACCGTCATACCTGCCAACCCCAGGAGACACAATATGATCACCACTTTTTTCATAAAAGCAATTTGTTCTTGTTAGCCGTATCGAAAAACCGGAGACTACTTTTTGACCGGGACCAGCACGAGATCCCTCAAGCGGAAAAGTTCATCATGAAACTTCCCGGCTGGTTTTACGGTCAGCGTGTGTTCACCCTTTTTCAGGGAGACTCTTCCTACATACAGGTGTTCGTGATGGATGCCCTGGATCACCGTGCCGGGGAATGCCTCGTGGCCCACGATTACCTGATATCTGTTCCCGTCGGATTTCGGGGTGGCATCGTATGATATGTAGATATCGAAGGTGGCGTCCTTGTTGTTTCTGACCTTCCAATCGACATAATTGTCTTCGTTGAGCCAGTTTTTCAGGAAATCGGTTCTCCAATTTCCTCCCGCATACATCAATCTCTTTCCGTGAAGTTTTGCGTCGATCACATGTAAGCGGTTTTTTTCGATGTTGGTCAACAAAAGGCGGGGGTAACGATGCGGTTCGATCTTTTCGCATTCCACCGCCAACACTGCCACCGGTCTTTCCTGGGGATAGGTGGGGAGGGTGATCTCCACGTCGTATTTGTTGAGCCTCTTGACAGGGAGGTCCTTTTTATCCGGGTTGATCAGCAGCCATGCCCGTTTTACCGGGGTGGTCACTCCTCCGATGACCAATCTCCCGTCTCTGGGCCATTGGAATATATGGCAATAAAGGATATTCCCTTTTCGGGTGATCTCTCCGAACGACTGGGAAGAGATGGGGTTTGCGGAGGTGCCTTTGATCGCTTCTTTGTTGGTGGCCATCCATTCGCCTATTCCGCCCAGGATCCCCTGGTCTACAATATCGATGGTGCCATCCCCCCGGGGGCCGACGTTCAATAGTAGGTTTCCCCCTTTAGCGGCTGCT
Source organism: Bacteroidales bacterium (assembly GCA_027067975.1). Lineage (GTDB taxonomy): Bacteria > Bacteroidota > Bacteroidia > Bacteroidales > VadinHA17 > DRPN01. The sequence goes on from JAMOUS010000066.1 coordinate 1,738, forward strand.
TTTGACAACATCTCGATAAAATAACCGGGGGGATGATGGGTGTGATCGAATTTGTGGTAACCGTAAGATTCATTGGTAGAGGGGATCGCCTCCCACAGTCCTTGCGTGTATGGGAACTCGACCGGTTTGTCGTTGGTCGATTTATAGGTGGCCCGGTAGTCGCCCGCTCCCCGGCTGTTGATGATCAGGTCGGGCTTGTATTTCAAAGCGGTGTCGACCACCGCCCTGTTCAGGTCGCTGGGACCCCATGTCTTGGTGTCAAACCAAATGATGTCGGGATCGTATTTTTTGATCAACTCGATCAGTTGAGGAATGGACTTTTCATAATAGTATTTCTTGATACGTTCGTAATATGACGAATCTGTCTTCCACCAGTTCTTGACCGTGGGTTGGCCGGGATAGTCCCATGTGTTCCGGACACCGTTCGGATCGGCCCAGTCTTGCGCATGGGAGTAATAGAAACCGAACAAGATCCCGTTTTTCTTGCAGGCTTCTTTCAACTCTTTCATCGGATCCCTGTGGAAGGGGGTGGCATCCACGATATCATAATCGGTGAGGTCCGAATCCCACATTGCAAAACCATCGTGATGTTTGGCGGTGATGACCATGTATCCCATGCCGGCATTTTTCAAGATGCGCACCCATTCTTCGGCATTGAACTTATAGGGGTTGAATTTGCCGGCTACCTCCTTTCGATATACTTCGACAGGTATCTGAAAGTGTCGCATGAGGTGCTCGGCATAGAAGCCGTGACAGGTTTCCCCTTTCCATACCCCTCCTGCCTCGGAATAAGGCCCCCAATGAATGAACATCCCGAATCGTTCGTACTGCCATCTTTGAAGAGGGGATAATGTGTCCGCAGCGGGGCGGGATGCCGTTCCTCCTTCCCCCCTGGTGCATGACATGATGATCCCCCCCAGCGCAAACAGAAAAAGTAAAAAGTTTTTTTTCATCTCCTGGTGTTTCTTGGTTAAATCTCAATAAAGGTTGTGTTCAGGATGAAGTTGCTTCAAATTTATATGGACAGGAACGCCTTGAACTTGAAAAAAAGTTGAAAAATCTTTAAAATACGTTCACCTCTAGAATGCCAAGCCCGTAAAGGTCTCTCCCGTATCAGTGGATATGGTAAAAATCGATCTTTGAGATGTTGGGGGCTTTCCCGTTTTCGGTTTTAGTGATCTTCAGTCTGACCTTTTGGGCGGTGGTTACCGGGACTTTCACGCTAAAGTCCATTCCGATTTGATCTCCTTCGAAGAGCGTGACCCATTTCCCCCGGTCTTCGTATTGCAGTTCGAACCCTCTCACGGAACAGTTCCGTATTTGTTCGGCCAGTGCAATGTAATTGAAAGTGGCCGGTTGGTTGAAATGCACTTCAACACAGGGAGCGGGATCTTTTTTGGAGGCCGACCACCAGGCTTTGAAACTTTTCCCTTCCACAAAATTGTTTTTCCCGTTTTTCAACAAGGCTTGTGCCGAGTTCTTCCCGTTCAGGTTGGAGGAGGCACGGACCCGATCGTAAGGGATCTTGTGCTCCCGGGAATAGGTCTCGATCGGTTTCAGAAGGGAAGTGTTTCCTTCCGTTTCGATCACCACGATGTTATCCAGCGGGTCGACCTTTTCCGGGTCGAGTGATATTCGCAATTTTCCGTTTTTTTGCTCCACATTTTCGACATTCCCGTTCAAAGCGTAAAACTTTTTGACGGAGGAGGGCAAAGGGGGGAGCAGGATGGTGGGGTCGGCATTTTCCGCAAAGCGGGTGAGGATATGGAGATAGATCTTGTTCCCTTTCCGCGTGGAGCCGCCCCAGGGGCCGGGTTTATAGGGACCTCCTGTGGTGGCGTAGATGCTTTGGCCGTTGTGTCGGAGCCATGTGCCGATTTTTAAGAAGATCCGCTGTTCGGGAGGGTTGATGGTGCCATCGGGGCGGGGGCCCGTATTCAATGCCAGGTTGCCACCCGAGATGGAGCACTGGATGAGGAGACGTTGATTGGTCTCATAGGTTTTGATGCTCTTTGCCCCTGTCCATGACCAGGCTTCGGTGATGGTGGCACAGGTCTCCCAGGGGCGATCGATCTGAAATACTCCGATTTGCTGTTCCGGGGTGTCGTAGTCACCGTTATATGGTATGCCGGGCATCCCATATCCCCAGCGCCGGTTCACAATGATGCCCGGTTGCAGTGTACGGATCATTTTCAGCATGCGCGGCGTATCCCAGTCGTAATACTTTGTGCCCAGTCCGTCGAAAAAGATACCGTCGATCTTCCCGTATTCCGTAAGTAACTGTTGCAAGTGTTCATACATGTATTTCCGGTATTTTTCATTGTGTTCGGTCAGACAGTCGGGGTGGTGCCAGTCGGGTTGCGAATAGTACCAGATAAGCCTGATCCCGTACTTATGGCAGGCGTCGGCGATTTCTCGGGCCACATCCCTCCCGAAAGGGGTGTTGGTGATTTTATAGTCAGTATTGTGTGCATCGAACATGCAAAACCCGTCATGGTGTTTGGTGGTGAAGATAAAGTAGCGGGCTCCCGATGCTTTCACCATTCGGATCCATTCGTCGGCATTGAAGTTGACCGGGTTGAACTGCTTATAGAGGTTGTCGTATTCCTCTTTCGGGACGCCGGACCGGGCTTGCTTGCCCGCACCCGGGCGGGGTCCCAGCCGGCCCCAGCTGGCAGGTACTTCTTTCAGTACGTATGGCCCCCAGTGGACGAACACACCGAACTTTGCATCTTTGAACCATTGCACATCGTCCGGGTGGGCGTACAAATATTGGGAATATTCTTCCGGGATCTTGTCATAAACGACTTTGGCCTGGGGGAAGGCGGGAATCCAAAAAAGAAAGGCGGAAATTGTCACAATAAGTCTCATAGAATGCGGCTATTTCATCCAATAAAGTTGTTCCCAGGTGGCGGGTCCGTCATTTTTCTGGGGAATGCCCGGCGTGCTTCTTCCTTCTTTTACGATCCGGGTCAGGAGTTCGGTAAGTTCTTTTACTTTTTCGGGATACTCCGAGATCAGATTCCGGGTTTCTTCCGGGTCTTCTTTCAGGTTGTAAAGGGCTTGACGGTCCCGATTTTTCGGGAAGGTGAGTTTCCAATCTCCTTTCCGAATTCCCAGGTATCCCAGGAAGTCGCTGTGAATCACTATCTTTCCCGAGTTGTCCAATTCTTGTCCATTGAGTGCGGGGAGGAAACTTTTGCTGTCTTCGGCCGCATTGTCGGGGATCTTTTGGTGAGTGAGTTCGGCAAAGGTGGCAAAGAGGTCGTTCAAAGAAATGAGGCTGTGGTTCACACTGCCGGGAGGGACGTGGCCGGGCCATGAGACGAGAAAGGGAACACGATGACCCCCTTCGTCCAGCCGTCCTTTGTAGCCTTTGTAAATATAACTGGGATCGTGATGGTATTTCTTTTGCAGATTCAGGGGCAATCCCCGTAGGCTCGGACCGTTGTCAGCCGTGAAGATCAAGATCGTGTTTTGGTACAGCCCTGCTTCTTTCAATGCTTGTTCTATTTTTCCCACCCCGTGGTCGAGCTCTACGATGAAGTCGCCGTAGACTCCGCAACGGGATCTCCCTTTGTATTCATCCCGGGGCACAACGGGGGTGTGGGGGGCAGTATAGGAGACGATCAGAAAAAAGGGCTGTTGATCCGACTGGTGACGGATATATTCGACCGACTTGTCTGTGATCACCTCCAAGGCATCCTGGGGTTTGAACGATCCCGCCCAGCCGGGTCGCCAGTAGGCCAGGGAAACCTCTTTCTTGTGTTTCATGATGTTTTCGCGGGTATAGCCGGGGGGCAGGTCGCCCACCCAGCCGCCGGCACGGTGGGAAGGAGGCTCGACAAGGTGATCATTCTCAATGAAGATATAAGGCGGGAAATCCCAAGAGGCGGATACACCATAGAAATAGTCGAAACCCAACTGGGGAGGCCCCAGTTGGATCGGTCGGGTGAAGTCGATCATTTTTTCGACCTCACTGTAGTCATTCTTGACCTGTAGTTTTAAGTTTTCTTTTAGCGTCCAATTCAATCCCAGATGCCATTTGCCGATGAGAGCGGTGGTATAACCTGCTTTTTTCAGCATGGCGGCAATGGTCTCCCGGCTGGCCGGAATGAGCGAGGGGTCGTATCCCGACAGGACCTTCCCTTTCAGGGGAGATCGCCAGCAGTACCTTCCGGTGATGATGCCATAGCGGGTAGGGGTACATACCGAAGCGCCGGAGTGAGCATCGGTGAACATGGCACCTTCTTTGGCCAGCCTGTCCAGGTTGGGGGTCGGTACCTTCGAGTCGTGGTTGTAGCATTCCACATCCCCCTGTCCCTGATCATCCGACATGATAAAAACAATGTTCGGGAAGCGGTTCCCCTGCTGGGCCCGGCCCGGGGGAAATAGGGAAAGCCCTAAAATGAGCACAGAAAGCAGTCGAAAAACTCGCATCTTTTTTCTTTTTGAGGTTTCACTTCTTCATCAAGGTTTTCAGACGCAAGGGGTCGTATTCGGGATTCGGAATCGGCATCCTGCCTCCGGATTCTTCCCGGATCTTATGCAGGAGGGTCTGAAGCTCTTGGACCTTTTGAGGCATCTTTTTCGAAAGATCATGCAGCTCTCCCACGTCTTCTTTCAGGTTATAAAGTTCCACATGGTCTACTGTGTTGTGATAAAATTCCAGAAGCTTGTAATCCCCCAGGATCAAAACATCTGTCGGGACATATGCATACCAGATCTTCCCGTTTTTCACCCGGGCGGGACCATAATTGGGGTAATGCCAATAGAGCGGTCTTTCCGGAAGACGGACAGCCGGGTCGAACAGGCATTTTTTTATGCTGGTTCCGTCGAGGGTTTGATGGGCCGGTTTAGGGATCCCTGCCACATCGAGGAAGGTCGGGTAGAGGTCCAAGGCCGTAATGGGGTTTTTGTTGACGGTGCCGGGAGGGATTTTCCCTTTCCAATAGAAGATATAAGGCACGCGGATCCCTCCTTCGTACATCAGGCCTTTCCCGTCGCGCAGAGGAAGGTTGGAGGTGTAGCTCTTAGGGGTCAATTTTCCGTTCTGGGTACGGGCCATGGCTCCGTTGTCGGATGTGAAGACGATGAGGGTGTTTCCCAAAAGCCCCAGACTGTCCAGCGTATGGTAGATCCTCCCCACCGTATGGTCCAGGCTTTCGGTCATCGCGGCATATACGGGATCGTGATGGCCGGAAACCGGTTTCTTACCCTCATATTTTTTTATGAGCCATTGTTTTGCCTCATGGGGTTTATGGACCAGAAAATCGGGCAGGTAGAGAAAGAAGGTGGTGTCCCGGTTCCTTTGGATGAAGTCGATGGCATGATCCGCCATGAAGTCGGTCAAATATACACTGTCGGACACCTGGTATTCGGGAGAGGTACGGAAATGGAAATGGCGTCCGGAGCTTACGATCCAGGAATCGAATCCATGGACGCCGGGCATCCCCGGTTTGATATGCCATTTCCCGAACATCCCGGTGACATAACCGCCCGCTTTGAGGGCTTCGGCCATTGTGACGATCTTCTCGGAAAAAGGAAGGTTTTCCGGTTGGATGGCCTTGTAGAGCCAGATCTTGGCGTCCTTTTTTTTCTGATTGTTGGAGACACGGTAAGTACCATGGCGGGAGCTGTATTGTCCGCTCATCAGTGAAGCCCGTGCCGGTGCGCATACGCAGGCGGCTGCATAGCCGCGGGTGAATCGCATCCCTCCTTCCGCCAGCTTGTCGAGATTCGGCGTTTCGTAATACCGGCTCCCGAAGCATCCCAAACCTGTCCATCCTACATCATCCGCATAGATCAGCACAATGTTCGGCCTGTCAGTCTGGGCCCTTCCCCCGATTACCGAGAGGAGTGAAAAGAGAATTATGACAAAGACGGATCTTATCTTCACAGGACAACATTCCATGACAAACCGATATATTTCTTGCTTTTCCTCCCGTTTCTCGGGGCGGGTCAATGATCGAGGATCAATAGCCGGGGTTTTGGTCCGTGACGTCGATCGAATCGTTCGAAGAGATCTCGAGGGTGGGGATGGGGAGGTACATGTTCTTTTTGTACACTCCGTGTTTGACTGGCTTCAGGACTTTGAGCCCCAGCATGTTTTTTTTGTAGTTGTTGTCGTCCTCCTTGAACTGGCGGAACTTATCCCACCCTCTTCTTACGAGGTCGAACCACAGGTGCAGTTCACCGGCTAGTTCGAAACGTCTTTCGTTCCACACTTTGTCGCGAAATTGTTCTTTGGTGAGGGTTCTCTCCCAGTTGGCCGGGACGGTACGTTCCGTGCCGTCGGCGTGCCGGGCCCGGTCGAGAAGCTGGTCGACGGCCGTGTAAGCTTCGTCGGTGGGACCGTTGACCTCGTTCTCCGCTTCGGCAAACATCAGCAACACATCTGCATAACGGATCACAATGAAGTTGTTGTCCGCAGCAAAATTATCGGGAGCTTCTGGATCCACCCATTTTTTTATGTAAGGCCATGCCTCTTTTTTGTATTTGGGTGTGGGATAGACCGGAGTTTCCTTGGCGGTGCCTTTTTTGTATTTGATGTATTTGCTGATGAAGGTTTTTTCGATCCTGTAATCTACCACACTGTCGTTGGAATAAGAGAGGAAAAAGTCGTCGTAGTTTTTCTGGGTGCAGCGGGAACGGCCCCATCCGCCCCCTTTAGCCGCCATCCGGGAACCGGCAGGGGTAAAGATCTTGGCATATCCGGAACCCGTATTGGTTCCCCGCAAATATTGTACCTCGAAGATGGATTCCACGGTGTTTTTGCTTCCCAGTTCCCATAACTTTCCGAAGTCGGGTACCAAGGCATAGATTCCGCTTCCGATCACCTCTTTCGCTTCATCCCGTGCCATTTCCCAGTAGGGAGAAGCTTCGTCGTTCCCGGCCAGGGTGAGATACACTTTTGCCAGGGCGGCTGTGGCGGCCCCCCAGGTGACCCTTCCCTTATTGCTTTCGTCCCACATTAACGGAAGATGCGCTTTGGCAAACTTCAAGTCGGGGATAATCACTTCATCATACACTTTTTGGGACTCCGAGAGGGGTTTCATGGCATTTCGGATCCCGTTGGTGGGTTCCAGCCGGATGGGCACCCTGCGGTACAGCCTCACCAGAACGAAATAGGCCCAACCCCGTAGAAAATGGGCTTCCCCAAGGATCACATTCCGCAAGGAGTCGTCGATGTTTTCCATCTTCTCTACGTTCAGGATCACATCATTGCAGCCATTGATGAGTTGATAGGCATATTGCCAGGTCCAGGCGACCTCTTTCGTTGAGGAAGTATAGGTGCCACTGATCCAAGGGGTGGAAAGTCTGTGCTTCACAAAAGCCCCTGAGTTCTGGGTAAGCATCTCGATCATCGACTGGCGGTAAAGGTCGGCCAGGAACTTATAGGTGCCGATCATTGCAGAGTTCGCATCCTCAGGGGTTTCATAAAAGTTTACATTGGAGCGGAAGTCGTATACGTCTTCCTCCAGAAAGTCCTTTTGGCAGGAAAACAGAAACCCTGCGGAAAGGATCGCGATCAAAAGATATTTTATGTTTTTCATGATACCGATTTTTTACTTGAACGAGATTCTGAAACCAAGAATGAAACTCCGGGCCATGGGGTAAGAGTTTCGGTCGATTCCCATGGCCATGTTTTTATTTCCGAAAGCGTTGGCTTCCGGATTCCACCAGGAATAGTCGGTGATTGTAAAGAGGTTCACACCCGTGAGAGAGACGTTGAGGTTAGAGATCCAGGAAACTTTCCGTAACAGGGCATTGTAAGAAAGGGTTACGGTTTGCAGACGGAAAAAGCTTCCATCTTCGATCAGCCGGTCGCTCGGCTCGAGGAGGTTTTGTTTCCAGTCGTTCACGATGCGGGGCCAGTAGTTAGAAGTGCCTTCACCCCTCCATGCCTTCAGGTAGGCATCTTCCAGTACATTGGAGTTCCCCTGTCCTACGTTCGTCAGTTTTTGCAAGTTGGCATTGAAGACATCGACACCCTGTACGCCTACGAAAAACAGGTCCAAACTGAGGTTTCGGTACGACAGGGTGGTGTTGAGCCCGTAGGTGAAGTCCGGGTTGGGATCCCCGATCACGGTTTTGTCCATTTCATTGACCACTCCGTCGTGGTTCAAGTCGACATATTTGATATCGCCGGGATAAACGGGTTTCCCGAATTGGTAAAAGTTTACACCGGCCACGTTCTGGGCATTCTCATTCAGCTGATCGATCTCCTCCTGGGTTTGGAAAAGACCGTCGGTCTTGTATCCCCAGAATTGTCCGATGGCCTGACCTTCGATATAGGTGTTCACGGGCTGGTTGAAACCTCCGATGGTGGCACCCCAGATCTGAACGTAGCCGTACGACGACTCCGGAAGCCCCAGATTGGTGATCTTGTTACGATAGAGAGAGATGTTCCCTCCGACGTCCCATCTGAGTTTCTTGTCCAGGATCCGGAAATTGGTTTCAATGTCGATCCCCTTGTTCTCGATCTCTCCCAGGTTGTCCCATGCGGTCTTATAGCCGGAAGAGAGAGGCATGTTGCGTAAGATCAATACATTCTTGGTGTGCTTGTTATATAGGTCGATCGACGCATAGATCCTGTCGTCGAACATTCCGAAGTCGACTCCCAGGTTGACCTGGGACGCGGTTTCCCAGGTAACGTCTTTGGGGAAGTCGGCCACCGCATATCCACTGGTGGTGGTGCCGTTGAGGGGATAAATGACCGAGACGTACCTCGAGAGGGTGGAATAGGCGGGCAGGCCCTGGTTGCCGGCTTCTCCCCAACTGAAACGGAGTTTCAGTTTGCTGACGGTTTTGCTTTGCTTCAGGAACTCTTCTTCCGACACCCTCCACGCGACCGAGAAAGAGGGGAAAAAGGCGAATTTCTTGTTTTCCGTGAAACGGGAAGAACCGTCATACCGGCCCGTGGCAGTGACCAGATATTTCGAACGGTAAGCATAATTGACCCTCAGGATGGTGGAGAAAAGGGACGATTTGATTCGGTCGAGAGAGGGAGGGGTAAAAATGGAAGCGGCTTCCAGGTTGTAATACCCCAAAGCGTCATCCGGGAAGCCGTCCCCTCTGGCCTTGAAGAGCTCCATGTTTTTTTGGTTCAGTTCGATCCCCGTGACGCCATTGATCTTATGATCCTTATGGATCTTAAAGTTGAAATGTCCTAGGAAGTTGAAGGTCCAGCTCAACTGATCGCTGGTGGCATAACCGGCACGGCCCTGGTCTTTGACCATTGGCAGGGTCTTGGGCCAATATTGGGCTTTGCGGTTATGGGTGTAGTTCAGTCCGTAGCGGGCTTCGAGGTTCAGCCATTTGGTGACGTCGTAGTCCAGGTCGATCTTCCCCCTGAAATAGTTGGTAGAGGGTTCCGAGATATACTGTTCAACGAACATCAGGGGGTTGGCCACCTCCAGCTCGGCCGGATCGACATATTCGTTCTCGCCGGTCCACTCTTCAACGATGGGGGATTTGCTCAGCATCCACCCCATGGCGCTGTAGGTGACATTGGCCACATCGCCGCTGGTGGAGGTTCCTTTCCCTTGCGCATGTGCGAACGATGCGGCCAGGTCGTAATGCAGCTTGTTCGTGATGTCCCAGTGATAACTGCCGTTAAACGTATAACGGTCGAGCGAAGAGTTGAGCACGATGCCGTCGGCCAGGCTCGCATTGAAGGAGAGATAATAATAATTCTTTTCCGAAGAACCCGTCATCGAAAGATTGTAGTTCTGCGAAAAGGATGTTCTCAGGATCTCGTCCTGCCAGAAGTAGCCCTTGACATCTTTGGGCATGGGACGGTCGATGCCGTCGTAAGGGATGTTGGGGACTTCGCCCGAAGCCACATCGCTGATGAAAGAGAACTCATTTCTGAACTCGGCGAACTGCTGCGGTTTCAGTACGGGAATGCTTTTGGAGACATGGGAGAGGGAGAGCGAGGTGGATACCGTAACCTCGGAACCTTTTTTGCGGGATCCGCTTTTGGTGGTGATGAGCACCACACCGTTGGCTCCGCGGGAACCGTATATGGCGGTGGCCGACGCATCTTTTAGGATCTCGATCGACTCGATGTCGTTGGGGTTGATCCCGATCAGGGGGTTCAGGTTCTTGTTGTTGGGCGATCCCATGGCGTTGGGGGTGTTGATGTCCACGTCCATGGGGATCCCGTCGATCACGTAGAGCGGTTGGTTGGAGACACTGATGGAGTTGAGTCCCCGGATGCGTACGTTGATGGCAGCCCCCGGTTCGGCGGAGGTGGTGCTCACAGTAACCCCTCCGGCACGTCCCTGCAACAACTGGTCGATGGTGGTGTTGGGAGAGGGGTTGGCTTCCAGTTTCACGGAAGAGACACTCCCCGTCAAATCACTCTTTTTGATGGCTCCGTAGCTTTTGATCACCACATCGTCCAGCTTTTGAACCGACTCCTTCAGGACGACATTGAGTTGGGTCTGACCCTTCAGTGGGATGAGTTTGGTCTCGTATCCCAAAAACGAAAAACGCAACACGTCGTTTTTGATGTCATTGACCTTCAGTGTGAAACTTCCGTCGAGACCGGTGACCGTCCCGATATGGGTTCCTTGTACCACCACATTCACCCCCGGCAAGGGTTCGCCGTAAATGTCGGTGACGACGCCCGAAACACTTTTTTGTTGCGCGAACATGAGCGTGGACGGGAGAAGTATGCACAAAAGCAGTATGATCTTTTTCATCGGGTTTTCATTAAAGGGTTAAACGTCATTGGAACTTCACGGTATCCACGACCGACATGGTGCTCACATTGTCCAGCCCCGTGGCCGTGCATTTGACCAGATAGGTGGTGTCATGGTAAACGGGAAAACGCACATCGATCACCATACCGGTTACGGCGGTATCCGTTTCAAATCCCAGATCCCACGTAAAGCTTTTGGCATTGTTGGCGATCGCCGTGCAATGCACAAGATTCCCGATGGAATCCAGGTCGTCGATCACACAAGCGACCTGGAGGTTCCATACTGCGAGGTTTTCTCCCTCATTGTTACATGACCCCAACCACAGGAAAGGGATTAGGGCCACAAAGAAAATGAAACGTTTCATGGGTTTAGGTTTAAGGGTTATTCCTGCTGGTCGTTCCCCCTGAACCGGGAACATGGTTACTCTTTTTTTTAGTGAATGATCGCTTTCAAGGTACGTGTCCGTCCCCGATTATCGACCACCTTGATAAGGTATAGACCCCGGGGCTGACCGGTGAGGTTGATCGTGACAAGCCTGTCGGCCAGTTGATCCCTTCTTGTGATAAGACGGCCGGTGAGGTCGTATACCCGGTATCCGCTGATGATTTCGTCGCTTTGCACCCTGAAGATCCCATTGGATGAAGGATTGGGCCTCAAAGAGATGCGAGTGATCGTCCGGCTGGGAATGGCGGTGGCGTTTTCCAC
>JAMOUS010000067.1 GCA_027067975.1 Bacteroidales bacterium
GATCATCAGTACGCCCGACCACTGGCATGCCCAGCCGGCGATGGAGGCAGCGCTGGCAGGTAAAGACATCTACCTTCAGAAACCCACCTCATTGACGGTGGTAGAAGGCCGTCAGCTCGCCGACGTGGTGAAGAAAACCGGTGCGATCCTGCAGATGGGCACGCAACAGCGTTCGATGCCGCAGTTTCGCATCGCCGCCGAGCTGGTCCGCAATGGCCGCATCGGCAAGCTGCTGACGGTGAAGATCGGCCTGCCGGGCGACCCTGCCGGTCCGGAGGCTCCTCCCATGCCGGTACCCCCGAACCTCAACTACGACATGTGGTTGGGCTCCACCCCCGAGGTCTATTACACCGAGCTGCGGGTGCATCCACAACAGGGCTACGGTCGTCCCGGCTGGTTGCGCTGTGAACAGTTCGGCGCCGGCATGATCACCGGATGGGGACAACACCACATCGACTCGGCCAACTGGGGCATGGACACCTCCCTCACCACTCCCATAGCCGTGGAGGCCGTGGCCCAGTTCCCCCGTTCCGGCATCTGGGATGTGCATATGGACTTCATGGTCAAGGCCTGGTGGGCCAACGGCGTGGAGATGTACATCAGCAACGGCTATCCCAACGGCATCCGCTATGAAGGCACCGAGGGATGGATCTTTGTCTCCCGTGGCAACTACTCCGCCACGGCCAGCGACCCTGTCGCCCAGGCAAAAAACAAAAAAGCCCTCGACGCCAGTGACCCCAAGATCCTTCAATGGCGTCCCGGACCCAACGACATCCACCTCTATCGTGCCGACGACCATCATGGCAACTGGATCGACTGCATCAAGAGCCGCAAGGCCCCCATCTCCCCCATCGAAGAAGGACACCGCGCCTGCACCACCTGCCTCATCAGCCACATCGCCATGAAGGTGCCGGGACGCCTCGAATGGGACCCCGACCAGGAACGCTTCCTCAACAGCGAAGAGGCCAACAAACGCCTCTCCCGCCCCCAGCGCTACCCTTACGGGACCAACTACGTAAAAGTGAACATCTAACTGAAACACCTGACGATGAGACGCAAGAACCTTCTCACCTTATTGTTCGCCGCAAGTTTCGTCACCTTCCTGACCGCTTGCAGCGGAAAGAAAGGAACCACCCAGCAAAAAGACAAGATGGAGAAAGACTATCCCGTCACGCTGATGACGCTTGAGCCGGGGCATTTCCATGCAGCCCTCGTCCAAAAGAGCATGTACGACGAGGTGAACCCCCGGGCGTATGTGTACGCACCCAAGGGGCCGGAGCTCGACCAGTTCCTGGCCTTCATCGACCGTTTCAACCACCGTGCCGACAACCCCACCACATGGGAGGAGGTGGTCTACGACAAGCCCGACTATCTTGAGAAGATGTTGCACGACAAGCCGGGCAATGTGGTGGTGCTCTCGGGCAACAATGCCCGCAAGACCGAATACATCCTCCGTTCGGTGGAGGCGGGGTTGAACGTCTATGCCGACAAGCCCATGGTGATCACGCCGGAAGAGTATCCCCGGCTGGTGAAGGCTTTTGACGTGGCAAAAGAGCAGGGGCTGCTCCTCTACGACATCATGACCGAGCGTTTCGAGATCACGGCGGTGTTGCAGCGTGAGCTGGCCCGGCTGCCCTACCTCTTCGGCAAGCTGGTGCCCGGCACCCCCGACGACCCTTCGCTGGTGCAGGAGAGTATCCACCGTTTCTACAAGAACGTCGCCGGCAAGCCGCTCATCCGTCCCGCCTGGTTCTTCGACGTTGCCCAGCAGGGCGAGGGCATCGTCGACGTGGAGACCCACCTGGTCGACCTGATCATGTGGGGAGCTTTCCCCGATGAGGCCATCCCCCGTGAGGCTGTAAGCATCGAAAAAGCCCGGCGCTGGACCACCGACCTCACCCCCGCCCAGTTCGAGACCGTCACCGGCCTGGAACGGTGGCCCGCCTACCTCGAAAAATATGTCGACGACACCCTCCTGAAGGTTTACTCCAACGGCGAGATCGTCTTCCGCATCCACGGCATCCACGCCCGTGCGACGGTGGAATGGACCTACCACACGCCCGAGACCTCCGACACGCATTACAGCCTCATGCGCGGCTCGCGCTGTGAGCTGATCATCAGCCAGAAGGAGCCGGAAGGATACCACCCCACCCTCTATGTCAAGGCTGCCGGCGGCCAGGAGGCCTCCTCCGTCGAAGCGGCCCTGGACCGCGCCATGAGAGAGGCCATCGTCCCGAAATATCCGGGAGTAGGGTATAAAAAGGTAAAGGAAGGCTTATGGAAGATCACCATCCCCTCCCGTTATGATGTGGGGCATGAGGCCCACTTCCGCCAGGTGACGGAGAACTACCTCGATTACCTGTTGCACGGGACGATGCCGGCGTGGGAGGTGCCGAACATGATCACGAAATACTGGATCACGACGCATGCGCTGGCGATGGCGCGTCAGTGAAGCTCCAGCACGCGGCGTTCTTGGCTGCTCTGCAGCGCCAGTTCGATGAGGCGGATCACGTCGCGCGCCTGCCCGGGCGGCACGGCGGGTTCAGCCTTCCCCTCCAACACCTGCCAGAGGTTGTCGTAGAAGGCCATATAGTTGCCCGGCACGCTCTGGTATTTTCCGTCATAGGGCAGCTCGCCGTCGCTGACGAGATAGCCCCACTGTTCCTTTTCCTCCTCACCGAAGGCGGCAGCGTCGGGCAGCAGGCCCGCATTGAGGCGTTCCTCCTGCGGGTCGAAGCCGTATTTCAGGAATGAGCCTTCGTCGCCATGCACCGCAAAGCGCGGTCCCGGGCGCATCACCAGATAAGAGTGCTTCAGGATCACCCGCAGCCCGGGATAGTAGAGCCGCACGTCAAAGTAGTCGTTCACCTGCGTCCCCTCGCGCACCACGCGCAGGTCGGCAAAGAGGGCTTCCGGCATGCCGAAGAGCACCAGCGCCTGGTCGAGGAGATGCGATCCCAGGTTATAGATGCTGCCGCGGCTCACGCCGTCCTGGTCCTTCCAGACGTTCTTGCGCGGCAGGCGGCGGTAGCGGTCGAAGTGCGATTCCATCTCGACCACCCTGCCGAGCCAGCCTTCGTCGAGGATCTTCTGCACGGTGAGGAAGTCGCTGTCCCACCGCCGGTTCTGGAAGACGGTGAGCACCTTCTCCTTTTCCTTGGCCAGGGTGATCAGCCTGTCCGCCTCGTCGACGGTGAGGGTGAAGGGTTTCTCCACCACCACATGCTTACCCGCCACGAGGGCGGCTTTTGCCATCTCATAATGAAAATGGTCGGGAGTGTTCACCA
>JAMOUS010000068.1 GCA_027067975.1 Bacteroidales bacterium
AAAAGGGATAAGGCAAAAGGGATAAGGCAAAAGGGATAAGGCAAAAGGGATAAGGCAAAAGGGATAAGGCAAAAGGGATAAGGCAAAAGGGATAAGGCAAAGGAATGGGTGCAACTTCATACTCCATACTGGGAACTCTGAACTCATAGTACTCCAAGTAGAACAGATCAAAAGGTTAACGGAAAAATATATTTGAAATGGAACAGATCTTACGAGGGCGCAGTTTCTTGAAACTGCTGGATTTCACTCCCGGAGAGGTGAAATATCTGCTGGAGCTGGCGGCAGAACTGAAAAAAGCCAAAAAAGAAGGTCGTGAGAAACAGTATCTCAAAGGCAAGAACATTGCTTTGATCTTTGAGAAGACCTCCACCCGTACGCGGTGTGCGTTCGAGGTGGCGGGCTACGACCAAGGGGCGGGCGTCACCTATCTCGATCCTTCGGGCTCGCAGATCGGTCACAAGGAGTCGATCAAAGACACGGCCCGCGTCTTGGGGCGTATGTACGACGGCATCGAGTATCGAGGATACGGTCAGGAGCGTGTTGAGGCGCTGGCAGAGTATGCCGGCGTGCCCGTATGGAACGGTCTCACGGACGAGTTCCATCCCACGCAGGTGCTGGCCGATCTGCTCACCATGCAGGAGCATTCCGAAAAGCCGCTGAAGGAAATCACCTTTGCCTATCTGGGCGATGCCCGCAACAACATGGGCAACTCGCTCATGATCGGGGCGGCCCTGATGGGGATGGACTTCCGGGCAGTGGCCCCTAAGGAGGTGCAACCCGAAGAGAGCCTGGTGGAGAAAGCCCGTGCTGTCGCCGCAAAGACCGGCGCCACCATCACCCTCACCGACGATATCGAAGCCGGGGTGAAGGGGGCCGATTTTCTCTATACCGACGTATGGGTCTCCATGGGTGAGCCGGCGGAGGTGTGGGCCGAACGCATCCGACTCCTACGCGATTACCAGATCAACAGCCGTGTGATGCAGTTGACCGGCAACCCCGCCACGAAGTTCATGCATTGCCTGCCCTCGTACCACAACCTCGAAACCTCGGTGGGGCGCAAGATCTACGAACAGTTCGGCCTGGAGGCCATGGAGGTCACCGACGAGGTGTTCGAGTCGGAAGCCTCGATCGTCTTCGGCGAGGCCGAGAACCGTCTGCACACCATCAAGGCCGTGATGGTCGCGACCATCGGCGAAGGGCTTTGACCGTCCCGTCAGCAGGTTCAGAAAAGCTCCTTGAAGAAGTAGAAGGTCATCAGCCCCGAGGCGATGAGCTTGAGGCCTGTGCCCATGAGGAATCCGAGGAGCGAGCCCAGACCGGCACGCACCGACCGCCCGGGAGTGGCTCCGCCGATCAGTTCTCCGGTGATGGCCCCCACCAAAGGGCCGAGGATGATCCCCAGCGGCGGGAAAAAGAAGATCCCCAGCAGCAGACCGATGGTCGCCCCCCAGATGCCCGCCTTGGTGCCGCCCGTCTTCTTCGTGCCCCACACCGGGACGATGTAATCAAGCACCGTCACCCCGAGAGCTACGAAAGCCATGATCAGCAGGAAGGTGGTGGAGAAATCACCCCAACGGCTGAACTGCAGGAACAACAGGGCCAAAAAACTGAGAGGCGGCCCCGGCAGGATGGGAACGATGCATCCCACCAACCCCACCACAATGAGCACCAGACCCAGTGCCACCCAAAGATAATCGAGCATTGCGGGCTTTTTTTACAAAGATAAAGATACCTTTTTCTTTTCAAAAGGCCTTTTCTTCTCTTACGGTTTTTCGAACCGTTTTACTTTTAGGGCGGAGGAGTGCAGCTGATGGAGTGCACATCCGCTGCATCCGGGCATCTCACCCCGGACGATGCTTCGCAACACTTTGTACATGCGCCTGAGAGCCACAATAAGGGCCAGAAGGATGAAGCTGTAAGTGAGAATATCTTGGATCATGGTCATGCCTTTTGGGGGGTTAGATGAAGAGCAATGTCACTTGGCGGATGAGAAAAGCAAGGATCCATGCCAATGAGGTGGTGTAAGCCACGGTGAAGAGGGCCCAGCGCCAACTGCCCGACTCGCGGGCGATGGCCGTGATGGTGGCCACGCAGGGGAAATAGATGAGGATGAAGATGAGGAACGCCAGGGCGGTCGCCCTGTCGAACACTTTCTCCCCGCGGCGGGGACCTTTCTGGAACCGTTCTTCCTGGAGCCGTCGTGCCAGCAGGGCCGAGGAGGTATGGTGGTTGTCGTTACTTTGATAGAGGACACCCATCGTGCTTACGATGATCTCCTTGGCCGTGACCCCTGCCAGGAGGCTCACGCTCATCTTCCAGTCGAACCCCAGGGGGCGAAAGACGGGGGCGATAGCCTTGCCCAGACGTCCGATGTAGCTGTGCGCAAGGGCGTAAGCCTCCTGTTGCTGTTCCAGACGGGCCAGATGAACCTGAAGACTGTCGGTATCTCCGCCCGCCTCCATCGCTGCTCGGATCCTGGCGATCTCCTGTGCCTGCGGCGTATCCTCCCCCGGCCGGGGGAAATAGGTGAGGGCCCACACCAGCACCACCGCCACCAGGATCACCGTTCCCATCTTCTTGAGGTATTCTTCCCCCTTGTTCCACATATGTTTGAGGGTGCTTTTGAGGGTAGGCATACGGTAGGGGGGCAGTTCCATCACGAAGGGAGCCTCCTCGCGGCGGAAGAAGAGCCGCTTGAACAGACGGGCCACCACCGCCGCCAACACGATGCCTGTCAGGTAGATCAGCATCAGCATCACGGCAGGATGCTCGGGAAAGAAGGCGGAGATGATGAGGATATAGACCGGCAGCCGGGCACTGCACGACATCAGGGGGTTGATGAGCATCGTCAGAATGCGGTTCTCGCGATTGGGGATGGTGCGCGTGGCCATCACCGCCGGCACATTGCAGCCGAAACCCATCAACAGCGGGATGAACGAACGGCCGTGCAACCCGATCTTGTGCATCAGCTTGTCCATGATGAACGCTGCACGTGCCATATAGCCCGAATCCTCCATGAAGGAGATGAAAAAGAACAGGATCAGGATATTGGGAAGGAAGACGATCACACTCCCAATGCCGCCGATGATCCCGTTGACCAGCAGATCGCGGAACGAACCCGCTGGGATCACCTGCTCCAGCAGGCGGGAAGAGACCAGCACCAGATGGTTGAGCCAGTCGACCGGGTACTTCCCCACCTCGAAAGTGGCGAAGAAGGTGAGGAAAAGAAAAAAGAAAAAAAGCGGATACCCCCAGATGCGGTGGGTGAGCACCTTGTCGATGCGTTCGGTCATCTCCCGCCGGTTGCGCGGACTGCGGTGGAGGGTCTCCTTCAGCGCTCCCGAGATGAATCCGTAGCGGGCATCGGTGATGAGAGTCTCGGTATCTTCATGATAGAGCCGCTCAAGCCGGACGATTTCTTCGTCGGCGGTACGGCGTATCTCGTCGTAGTTGTTCCACCGCGAGAGAGAAAAGTCGGCGGCCTTGTCCTTCTCCAGCAGCTTGATGGCATAGAAACGGGTGGAGATGCGGGCGGCGAGCTTTTCGTTGTTGCGGATCTTCTCCTGGATGCGATGGATCGACTCCTCGATCTCTTTGCCGAAGTTGATGTGCACGTGGCGCGACACCGGATCGCGGTCTTCGTAAACATCGATGATCTTTTCGAAAAGTTCCCTGATGCCTTTCCCCCGCGTGGATACGGTCGGGACGATGGGGATGCCCATCAGGCTGCCCAGCATCTGATGGTCGAGGCGGTCACCCTTTTTCTCGAATTCATCGTACATGTTCAGCGCGATCACAATGCGCAGGTCCATGTCGATGAGTTGGGTGGTGAGGTAGAGGTTGCGTTCAAGGTTCGAGGCATCCACCACGTTGATCACGATGTCCGGCAGCTCGCCGAGGAGGTACTTGCGGACATACAGCTCTTCGGGGGTGAAGGCCGAGAGGGAGTAGGTGCCGGGAAGATCGACCAGACGGAAGGTATATCCGTTGAAGGTGAAGGTGGCGCTTTTCGACTCGATGGTCACACCGCCATAGTTGCCCACATGTTCCCTGGAACGGGAGATCTTGTTGAAGAGGGTGGTCTTTCCGCTGTTGGGGTTGCCTACCAGCGCCACGTTGATGGTCTTGCTCCGCTCGAGGGCGGTGCGTTGGATGTCGTCATCGGTGATTGTGCCGTTGAGGGAATGTCCCCGGAGGCGCCGAGCTTCCTCTTCGGTGACCACCTCGATGAGCCGAGCCTCGGCACGCCGCAGCGACACCGAATAGCCCATCAGCGAATATTCGATCGGATCCTTCAGGGGAGCATTGCGTACCACCCGGATCTTTTGCCCCCGGATGAACCCCATCTCACTGATGCGCTTGCGGAAGGAACTGCGCCCCAGTACCTTCACAATCACCGCCGTCTCATCCGTATGTAGCTCGGATAACCTCAAGTCCGCATACCCTTTTTCCTGGTGAAGGTGCAAACATACGAGGCAGACGGGAAAAAAGCAATACCAACATCTGGGTAAAATCAACCCTCCTCACGTAGCCCGTGAAGGGAGAGAATGTGCGAAATGACTTTCATCCGAAGGATCATTCCTGCTTTTCATCCAGATCCTCGAATTCAATGTTGGTGAAATCCTCCGGAGCCGGAACATCCATCTCTTCGGTGACCTCCGCCATCTCTTCTTCACCATTGTCCGAGGGCTGGAAGGAAGCCTCATCAGAAACATACGGCTGCTCCTGACGGATGAAGTCCAACGCTTCCGTCAAGCCGTCGAGGAACTTGTCGAAATCCTCCCGGTACAGGAAAACCTTGTGTTTTTCGTAAAAAGCTTTTCCCTCCTTGTTAAAACGCTTCTTACTTTCGGTGATCGTCAGATAATACTCGTTGCGGCGGGTCGCTTTTACATCGAAAAAATAGGTGCGTTTCCCCGCCCTGACCGACTTGGAAAAGATCTCCTCCCTGATCGTCCTTTCCTGGTTTTCATTCTTTTCGATTCCTTCTTCCATCACTGATACTTTTAGGTTTCCTGGTTTGGGTCAATTGTTCTAAGGATAGCTTATGCCGGTCAAATGTAAAAAATATTTTTTTAATTCGTTAAAAAGTTCACGGACAAACGCTCACGTTTTCTTTCACTTGGCGTGATTCTTTCATTTTCTTGTGGGTTGCGCAGCAGAAATCGTTACCTTTGGCCCCGGATTTTGATCTTTACATTATGTTAAGCAGACGGTTGATCCGGATCAAGGTGTTGCAGATCCTGTATGCCTGGTCGAGGAAAGAAGGGACGACAATGCAACAGGCTGAGAGCGAGTTGCGTACATCTCTCGAACGTTCTTATTTCTTGTTTTTCTTGATCCTGTTGTTGCTGTTCGACCTGGTCGACTATGCTGCCGAACGTATCCGCCTCGGGAAAGAGAAGAAACGTCCTACCTGGGAAGATCTTCACCCCAATGAACGATTCATCCGGAACCGTCTTCTGAAGGATCTGCGCGAGCATCCGCAGATCACCAAGTTCGTTCGCGACCATTCCCTCGGATGGGACGATGATTCGCTGGTGGTGAAGAAGTTGTATGCCTCCCTGGTGGCCAGCAAAGAGTATCGGGAGTACATGGACAAGGAGGAGGACAGCTACCGCAATGACAAAAAGATCGTCGAGTTTATCCTCGAACATCTTTTGCCGGAATCGTCCGAGTTGCAGTCGCTCTTGGAAGAACAGAGCATTTACTGGAACGACGAGTTGGAACTGGTGCTCTCCGCCCTGCTCCGTTTCATCGATCTTTTTCCCGGCCGGCAGGGCCGTCTGATCACCGTGCCGCCCATGTACAAGAGCAAGGAGGATGAGGAGTTTGCCTATCGTCTTCTGCATCAAAGTATCCTGCATCACGAAGAACATACCAAGCTTATAGAAAAATACTCCCGCAACTGGGAGGTCGACCGCATTGCCCGCCTCGACATGCTCATTCTCATCCAGGCGATCACAGAGATCCTCTATTTTCCGGAGATCCCCGTACGGGTGTCCATCAATGAGTATATCGACATCGCCCGTTATTACAGTACCGGCAACAGCGGGATCTTTATCAACGGTATCCTCGACAGGATCGTGGCCGACCTGCGGAAAGAGAACAAGATCCGTAAGGAAGGGAGAGGACTGATCGGGGAGGTATGACCGTTTCTCTGTTGGTGGTATGCGATTTTTCTTGTTACTTTGCATACAGAAAACGACAATGCGATGAAAAGAAAGGTCGCAGCGTGGCTGATGGCGGTCCTGGCAGGGGGGATGATGATCTCCTGCGGGCAGGGTGCACCGGCAAAGAAAGGGTCAGGGAACGGAGAAACGGCGGAAGCCGATACCGGCAGGCCGGTGATCACCTTCACCGAGTACCGGCACGACTTTGGCAAGCTCACCGAAGGGGAGGTGGTGAGCCATACCTTTCACTTTACCAACACCGGCACGGCCGACCTGCTGATCACCTCCGTGTCGGCGTCGTGCGGCTGTACCGTGCCTAAGTACTCAAAAAAGCCGGTAAAACCCGGTGAGTCAGGGGATATAGAGGTCGAGTTCAACACCCTCGGCAAGAGCGGTCATCAGCAGAAAAGCATCGCCGTGCGCGGCAACACCTCGCCGCCGGTGACCATGTTGGTGATCACCGCCGACGTTGAACCGGCACGGAAATAAACCATGTGAAACAATTAAAAATCAATCAACATGAACTCTTTAGCATTCATTCTCGCCATGGCTTCCCCACAGGGTGGCGGACAGCAGGGCAACCCCATGATGTCGCTCGTCTTCCTGGTGATGATCATCGTGATCTTCTATCTTTTCATGATCCGTCCCCAGGTGAAGCGCCAGAAGGAATTGGCCAAGTACCGCGCCAGCCTGCAGAAGGGCGACAAGGTGGTCACCACCGGCGGCATCTATGGCAAGGTCAACGACGTCAAAGACAACACGGTCACCCTCGAGATCGCACCCAACGTGCATATCAAGGTGGACAAGAGCGCCATCCTGAAAGACGCTTCCGACCTCTCGCAGCAGCGGTGACCCCAATGCGCGGGCCGTGGTGTGGAAAGAGAAAATAGAGCTGTGGTATGAGGAACATATCCGGAACGTCAGGTTCGGCCGCGACAGTGGCATCTTCCTGATCTTCCTCCTCATCTCCACGCTCTTCTGGCTGCTCAACCAGCTCAGCAAAGAGACCACGGCACGTATGGCTTATCCGGTGCGCTTCCTCGAGAGCGGTCATCAACGGGTCATCGTCAATGAACTGCCCCGTACCCTCGACCTTACCCTGCGGGGCCAGGGGTATGTCTTGCTCAAATACAAGATGCGCCCCTGGAAAGATCCCGTGGAGGTGGATCTGCGGACATTCCCCCTCCAACACACTCCCGGAGACCCGCATCGTTATTACCTGCTCACCGCTCACCTGAAAGGATATCTGTCCGACCGCCTGGGAGACCAGATGCGGCTTGAAGAGGTGAAACCGGATACCCTGTGGTTCGTGTTCGATAAGCGGGAACGCAAGATTCTGCCCATACGGCCGGACGTTGTGGTCGTACCGGCACGGCAGTATATCCTCAAAGAACCTCCTTATACCGAGCCCGACAGCCTTGCGGTGGAGGGACCCGCCATGGTGCTCGACACCTTGCAGGCCATTCCCACAGAACACGCCGAGTACCGTGATGTCGACCGTTCCTTTGCCGAAAAGATACGGCTGCAACCCATCGCCGGTCTCATCTATCCTGTAAAAAAGGTGGTGCTGCATGTGGAGGTGGAACAATACACCGAGGCGGTGTTCACCCTGCCTGTGGAGGTGCTGCATCTGCCAGATTCGGTGGAACTGCGGCTCTTCCCGCCGAAGGTGAAGGTGTCGTTCCGTGTGGGACTGGGACGCTATAAGAAGATCACATCCGACATGTTCCGGGTGACGGTCGATTACCGTGACCTCTTGCAGGGAAAGCCTTCGCGGCTGACGGTGCATCTCGACAAACAACCCCCGCGCATTGAGAACGTGCGCCTCGAACCGGAACGGGTGGAGTATATCGTGGAGAGACGCAGACGATGATACGTGTCGGTCTTACGGGTGGCATCGGCAGCGGCAAGAGCTACGTCAGCCGGGTCTTTGCACGGCTGGGGGTGCCGGTGTATCATGCCGACCCGCGGGCACGCGAGCTGATGGAACAGTCGCCCGAGATACGGAAAGAGCTTGTCACGCTCTTCGGGCCGGAGATCTATGACGGGGAACACCTCGACAGAAAGCGTCTCGCCCGGGCGATCTTCGGCGATGAACGGCTGCGGCAGCGTGTCAATGCTATCGTCCACCCCCACGTGTTCGAAGACTTTGAACGATGGTGTGCGGCGCATCAGGAGGCTCCCTATGTGATCCAGGAGGCGGCTATCCTCTTTGAGAGTGGCGGCGACCGCCACCTCGACCGTGTCATCAACGTCAGCGCCCCGCTGCGGGAGCGCCTGCAGCGCGTGATGCGGCGCGACAACATCACCGAAGAGGAGGTGCGGGCCCGCATGCGCAGCCAGATGAGCGAACGCCGGCGCCGCCAGCGCGCCTGGACAACCCTCGTCAACGACGGAAAAC
Organism: Bacteroidales bacterium; assembly: GCA_027067975.1. GTDB lineage: Bacteria > Bacteroidota > Bacteroidia > Bacteroidales > VadinHA17 > DRPN01. The sequence goes on from JAMOUS010000068.1 coordinate 8,575, forward strand.
GCCTGGTCGTCCCCCAGGTGGTCCGTGTCCACGAAAGATTGCTGGAAATGAACAAGAAAAAACAAAAAAGCGGAAGATGGGTAAATGGGGAAAATGGATAGGAGGGGGCCTGGGATGGGCACTCGGCGGGCCGATCGGCGCAATCCTCGGCTTCATGCTCGGGTCGGTGTTCGACGGCGCCCAGCAGGGACAGGAGGGCCGTCCCCGTACCACACGGGGCGACTTCTCCGTCAGCTTGCTGGTGCTCCTCGCAGCCGTCATGAAAGCCGACGACAAGGTGAAACGCTCCGAACTCGACTATGTCAAACGATACCTGCTCCAGACCATGGGCGAGGAGGCTGCCCGCGACGCCGTCCACATGTTGCGCGACATCCTCAAACAGAACATCCCCGTCGTCGACGTCAGCCGCCAGGTGAAGATGTACCTCGACTATCCCGGCCGTCTGCAACTGCTCCACCTCCTCTATGGCCTCTCCGGCGCCGACGGCCAGTTCCACCCCGCCGAACTGGAGATGATCGACCTGATCGCCCGGAACATGGGCGTGCGCGAGAACGATAAGAACTCCATACGCTCCATGTTCGTCCCCGACACCCACGCCGCCTACCGCATCCTCGGCGTCGACCCCTCCGCCAGCGACGAGGAGATCAAAAAAGCCTACCGCCGCATGGCCGTCAAATACCATCCCGATAAGGTCAGCTACCTCGGAGAAGATTATATGAAGGCCGCCAAAGAGAAATTCCAGAAGATCCAGGAAGCCTACGAACAGATACGCAGGGAGAGAGGGATGAAATGACCTTTTTTGTGTAGTTTTGTGCCCGTTCGGATATGTCAAACTTTTTGAAACTTTAACAGCTCGACTATGGACCTGAAAGATGTCATGGCGATCTCGGGCCGCCCCGGCCTCTACAAGTTCGTTGCCCAGGGACGCAATGCCGTGATCGTGGAGAACATTCAAACCGGCAAGCGTACCAGCGCCTTCGCCAGCGAAAGGATCAACTCGCTCGAGGAGATCACCGTCTTCACCGAAGAGAAAGACCGGCCCCTGAAAGAAGTGTTCCGGGCTATGTATGAGAAAGAGGCCGAAGGCACCGAGGCCGTCCCCCCCAAGTCGGACAACAACACCCTCAAAGAATACTTCGGCGAGGTGATGCCCGACTACGACCGGGAACGCGTATATGTCTCCGACATCAAAAAGATCCTCACCTGGTACCATATCCTGAAAGAAGCCGGCATGCTCTCGTTCGAAGAGGAAGAAGAGGAAAAGGAGAACAAAGAGGAGGAAGAGAAGAAGGCCGGGAGCGGAAAAGAAGAGACGGAAAAAGAGGATAAAAAAGAGGAATAGACCGGCATATGGCGACATCTCGGGATTTTTCGATCCGGCCGCTGGAGCGGAAGTATCTTCCGAAGGAATTGCGTATCTCTTCCTGGGACGATGTACGTCCCTGGTTCGAGGAGCTGGAAGGGCGTCCGCTGCCGGACATGGCGGCGCTGGAGCGCTGGCTGGCCGACCGCAGTGAGCTGGCCTTTGTCCTGGAGGAGGAACTGGCCTGGCGCTATATCCGCATGAACTGCCATACCGACCGCAAGGATTACGCCGAGGCGTTCAATGCCTTTGTCAAGGAGATCGAGCCGCAGGTGGAGACCTTCAGCGACCGCCTCGACAGCCGACTCGTCGACCATCCTCTTGCCGATGAGCTGGCCGCCCGCGAGGATTACGAGGTGATGATGCGGGTCGTGCGCAACCGGAAGCAGCTCTTCCGCGAGGAGAATGTGCCCATCAAGGCCGAACTGCAGGTGCTCGAGCAGGAATACGGCCGCATCGTCTCGCAGATGACCATCACCCACGAGGGCAGGGAGCTTACCCTTCAGCAGGCTGCGAACCTGCTGCGCGAACCCGACCGTGCAGTGCGCGAAGAGGCCTTCCGGAAGATACGCGCCCGCCGTTATGACGATGCAGACCGTCTCGACGACCTCTACGACCGGCTCATCGAAAAGAGACAGCAGATCGCCCGCAATGCCGGCTATGAGAACTATCGCGATTACCGTTTTGCCGAGCTGGGACGTTTCGACTATACCGTCGACGACTGTCTCACCTTCCACACTTCCGTGCGCCAGACGGTGATGCCGTTGGTGGAGGAGCTGCACCGCCGCCGTGCCCGCCAGATGGGGCTCGAGCGTCTGCGCCCCTGGGACACGGAGCACGACCCTCTCGGCCGCCCGCCGCTGAAGCCCTTCTCCACCGCCGCCGAGCTCGTCGACAAAGCCGCCCGGGGCTTCGACCGCATCGACCCCGCCTTCGGCCGCCTCCTCCGTACCATGCAGGAAAAAGGCTATCTCGACCTCGAGTCGCGCAAGAACAAAGCCCCCGGCGGCTTCAACTACCCCCTCTACGAGAGCAACCTGCCCTTCATCTTCATGAATGCCACGGGCAACCTGCGCGACGTGGAGACCCTCTTCCACGAAGGAGGCCATGCCATCCACTCCTGGCTCAGCAGCCATATCCATATCATCGAACACAAGGAGCTTCCCTCGGAGGTCGCCGAGCTGGCCTCCATGTCGATGGAGCTGATCTCCATGGGCACGTGGGACCTCTTCTTCCCCGACGGGGAGGAGTTGCAACGCGCCCGCACCGAGCAGCTCGAGGGCATCGTGAAGGTGTTGCCTTGGATCGCCGCCGTCGATAAGTTCCAGCACTGGGTCTATACCCACCCCGGCCACAGCCGCCGGGAACGGGCCGACACCTGGACGGCCATCATGGAGGAGTTCTCCTCGCCGATGGTCGACTGGAGCGGCTTCGAACATTACCGCGCCACCGGCTGGCAGGCCCAACTCCATATCTTCGAGGTGCCCTTTTACTACATCGAGTATGGTATCGCCCAGCTGGGAGCACTGGCGGTCTGGAAAAACTACCGCGACGATCCCCCGGCCGCCCTCGACGCCTACCGCCGCGCCCTGGCACTGGGATACTCCCGTCCCGTGCCGGCCATCTACGGGACGGCGGGGATACGGTTCGACTTCAGCGAAGGGTATGTACGGGAACTGATGCAGATGGTCGCCGGCGAGCTGGGACTGTAAGATCCCGGGGCGGGGTCAATCCTTCTTTTTTTCTGGTGTTTTGGCTTGCTGCCAGGCCGCTTCCATCTCGTCGAGACTGGCCTCGCGCAGGCTCTTGCCGTGGCCGGTGAGGGTTTGTTCCATCTCCTGGAAACGGCGGATGAACTTCATGTTGGTGCGCTCCAGCGCGATCTCGGGCTCAACGCCGTACAGCCGCGCGGCGTTGACGACGGTGAAGAGCAGGTCGCCGAACTCCTCTTCGAGCTTTTTCTTCCGCACCTCCCCGTCTTCTTCGCGGGCAGCCTCCTGCACCTCAGCCACCTCCTCTTGCAACTTCTCCCAGATCTCTTCCTTCCGCTCCCAGTCGAAGCCGATGCCGCTCACCTTTTCCTGGATGCGGAAAGCCTTGGTGAGAGGGGGCAGGGCCTGGGGCACGCCCGCCAGCACCGAGCGGTTCTTTTTCCCGTTCTCTTTTTCTTCTTTCAGCTTGAGGTCCTCCCAGTTCTCAAGCACCTGCCGCGCCGTTTCGGCCTGCACTTCGCCGAAGACATGGGGATGGCGGTACACCAGCTTGTCGCACAGGGCATGGATCATCTCCTCCAGCGTGAAAGCCCCCTCTTCGCTGGCCAGCTTGGCGTAGAAGACCACGTGCAGCAGCAGGTCGCCCGTCTCCTTTTTGATCTCCTGCAGGTCGCGACGGACAATGGCGTCGGCCAGTTCGTAGGCCTCTTCGATGGTCAGCCGCCGCAGGCTCTCGAAGGTCTGCTCGCGGTCCCACGGGCACTTCTCCCGCAGCTCGTCCATGATCTTCACCAGACGGTCGAAGGCTGCGAGATGAGCGGGGAGCGTTTCGTTCGGTTCGTTCATGGCTCTATTTCGATAAGAAGGTGATCTGTACGGTACTTTGCAATTCGACGCCCAGGAGGCTGGCGGCATTGGCGTGCATCATGCCGATCTCTAGGAGATCGAGGCTGTTGAAGAGGGCGAACAGGTCGCCGTCGGCCAGCCCGTGATAGTTGCGGCTCAGGCGCGTGATGCGGTAGATGCTGCGGCCCGTGCCGGGGTAGAGCTCGAAAGGACGGCCCCGTCCCACGCGCTCGAACAGCTCGCGCGAGATGTTGGTCACCAGGTTGTCGTAAGAGTCGATATGGATCACCAGCCCGTTGATACTGTTCTCCTCGACAGTGGGGGAGAGAGGACGGAAAAGCTTCATCTCGTTCTCCGGAAGTCCCAGTTCCGCCGGCGTCTTGCCCTGCAAAAGCTCACACGCCGCCGGCACCATCTGGTCGAGCAGGGGGAAGAGACTCTCCTCCTCGACCACCGTCAGGCGGAACACCTCCTCAGGGCCGTCGGGGAAGATCATCCCGATGATGCCGTTGTCGGGGAGGATGAAGTACTGTCCGCGGTGCAGCGCCAGCAACGGCTTGGCCCCCACCGCACTCTGTACGCCGCACAGGTGGACCGTCCCCTCGGGGAAATGCGGATAACCATGCTGCATCACGAAAGCCGCCTCC
>JAMOUS010000069.1 GCA_027067975.1 Bacteroidales bacterium
CCGTCTTCCAAAGCATCTGGAAGATGATCGGCGACAACATCAAGACCTACAAGACCTACCCGCGGATCGTCGGGGAGACCGGCGGCAAGGATTACATCATGGTACACCCCTCGGCCAACCGCAAGGCCCTGATCACCGCCATCGTACGGGGAGCATTCGAATACCAGGGACAGAAATGCTCGGCCGCCTCGCGAGCCTATATCCCCGTCTCGGTGTGGAAAGAGATCCGTGACGAGCTGGTCGAGACGGTCCGCAGCCTCAAGATGGGACCGCCGGAGGATTTCACCAACTTCATCAACGCGGTCATCGATGAACCTTCGTTCGACAAGATCACCGGTTACATCGAACGCGCCAAAGAGGACAAAGAGACCGAGATCGTCGTGGGAGGCGGATACGACAAGTCGGTGGGATACTTCATCGAACCTACGGTCATCCGTACCGACGACCCGCATTATGTAACAATGGAAGAAGAGCTCTTCGGGCCGGTTCTGACGGTGTACGTTTACGATGACGATAAATATGAAGAGACGCTCGACCTGCTGGACAATACCAGCATCTATGGCCTCACGGGGGCCATCTTTGCCCAGGACCGTTATGCCATCGAAAAGGCCACGCAACGGCTCACCCATACCGCCGGCAATTTTTACATCAACGACAAACCCACCGGGGCCGTGGTGGGGCAGCAGCCTTTCGGCGGGGCCCGCGGCTCCGGCACCAACGACAAGGCCGGCTCGTGGCTCAACCTCATTCGCTGGGTATCACCCCGCTCGATCAAAGAGAACTTCGTGCCCCCCGAAGATTACCGCTATCCCTTCATGGGATAACCTCCAGCCCTTCACACAAAAGGAAAAACGGCATCCCCTTGGAAGGGGTGCCGTTTTTTCGTAATTTTGAAGCAAGAAAAGCATGATGCGATTCCCCTCTTTCGACCGGCTGCCTTCATGGATGAAGAACAGGTATGTGATCATCACCTTCCTCTTCATCGTATGGCTTGTCTTCTTCGACAGCAACAATCTTATCGTCCAGTCACGCCAAATGCACGAACTGAAACAGCTCAGACACGATAAGGCTTATTACCAAAAAAAGATCGCGGATGACACCCGCAAGCTGAAAGAGCTTGAGACCGACAAAAAAAGCCTTGAGAAGTTCGCCCGGGAACAATACTTGATGAAACGCGACAACGAGGATATTTTCGTGATCGTCGAAGAAAAATAGAATTCAGCAGTTCCCACCGGCCCGGTCGATAAGGCGGTATATTTCCAACAGCTTTTTATCATCTTCCGGAACAGGCTGATGTTGCATCGCCTCGAGAAGGCGGGATGCCTCCTCCTTCACGGGGGAACGCCCCGTCTCCCTGTGGTAGCGGTTGAGATACCGGATCACCTTCAGGAGATCGAACCAGCGGAAGAACCGTTTCCGGAAGGCAGGATATGTGGCTACATTGGCACGGATCTCCCGGATCCGTGCGGTAAAGTGTGCAGGCGGCACCACCTGGTGCAGGGCTTCCGGCAAAGATGCAAAGACCTCTCCGGTCTCATCCGGATGCTCGTACAGGCGGGGCAACTCCGCGAACAGTCGCGCCAAAGGACGGAAAGCGGCAAAGCGGTAGGTCAGGAAGGTCCGCTCTCCCTTTTCCAAGAAGCGGGTCATCACCGGTCCCGTACCGAAAGGCACCTTCTCCGCAGGTCTCGGCGAGGGATAGACACAGGTTTCCGTGAGATCCCCATACTCGAAAGCCTGCACCACCTTCCGGATAAAATAAAAATCCTCTCCCCCCCGTCGGCGGTTCATCCCTCCCAGCTTCAGGTATACCGGGGCCCGCACGGAGAAGGCACTCCCGACGGTATGGAAAGCGTGGGGATGACCGCAATGCCGCAGGGCATTGACAAAGTAACGCAGATGCAGCTCGTATTGGATGATCCCCCGGATCAGGGCAGAAGGGAAAGATCCCTCAAGGGGATGTTCAAAGTATAGGGAAACACCTCCGTAGCGGGGATGTTCGAGGAAACAGCGCTCGAGGGCCGTAAGGTAGTTCTCGGCAACACGGGTATCGGCATCGAGGGAGGTGATGATCCCATCACCGGCTGCCACGAGGCGCCGGGCGGCCTCATCCATGCCCAGACGCCTTGCCAGACCCACCCCCGCCTCTTCCGGGGGAAGGTCTTCCGCAAGGATGGGAAGGATCCGCAAGCGTTCATGCTCCCAACCCTTTCGCTGCTGCCGAAGATGATCGAAAAGCCGGCGGTTGCGGGCACGTACCTTTTTCGGGGCCCCGGCCGGCGCATTGACCACCACCAGCACCTCCACCCCCCGGGACGGTCTCTGCGCAGCCGCCAGCGACGCCATCACCTCATCCACCTGCTCCGGCAGCTCATCATAGGCCGGGATCACTATGGTATGATAGGTATCGCAAGAAAACGGCTCCCCCGTCAGCGGAGGAGCCGCACCATACCGTCGCCGGTATTTTTCGTAAAGCGCCCGCAGGCTCATTGTGCTTGCAGGAGGGAATCCCGGACGGTCTTGTAATGCTCGTTCAGCCCCGCCAACACATCCTGCGTCACATCAAAGCGTTTGTCTCCATATAACACCGCACCGCCGACCGTCGTACTCAAGACATACTGGTAGTTGTGCTCCTTGCAATAACCATTGAGGAAATCGATAATGCTGTACACTACCTTACGGGTACTCACCTGCTGCTCCTCCATCAGACTATTGGCCAGCTCATTCCGCATATTCAGGAGTTCCTGTTGCTCCTGTTCCAACTCCTTCTGGATGCGCTGCGCTTCGGAACGGGTCACCAACCCCCTCTGCAGGTTGTTTTGGAACTCGTTCACCTTGTTTTGCCACTTCTGCCCCCGGGCATTCAGCTTGCTCTCGGAATCCTGCTGTTTTTTCTGCAAGCGGGCTTGCAGATCGGCATACATGTCATACCCAGCCATCAGAGTATCGATGTTGACATACACGATATTCAACGTCGCCGGAACGGCATTCGTGTCTGCCGCGATCCCCCGGGAAGGAGCGGAAGATCCGTTTTTCTGGGTGAAGAAAAGGACATATAACAAGATTACCGCTACCAGAAGGAGCAGGTTCAGGATCAGTGAACTCTTTTTCATCGTTTTCCAGGATTTTTGTTACGATCGCAAAGATAGGGCTTTTCGCCTATCTTTCTGCCCCGGGAGAGAATTTTTTCGGGAAAGATATCAGAACTCGGGACAAGGAATGGCATGGATCTTCCTGCGTTTGTACTGGCTGGTCTTGAACTCATACATGAATGAGATCTCATG
>JAMOUS010000070.1 GCA_027067975.1 Bacteroidales bacterium
GAGCACTAAAAGTTTATCGTTTTTTATCGTGGAACTGAGCTATCTGTTCGAAGGTTTTCTGATCGGTATTCTGGTGTCGTTGCCTATCGGGCCGGTGGGGATCAACATCGTTCACCGTACCCTCAGCCGGGGGCGGAAAGCCGGCTTCATGGCCGCCCTCGGGGCTATGACGGCCGATCTGGTGCTGTCGCTCATCGCCGCCGCAGGGATCACCTTCATCGTCAGCTTTATCGAGGAAAAGGTGGTCTTCTTCCGCATCCTCGGCGGAGTCTTCGTGATGATCATCGGTTTTCGGATCTTCCGGGAAGATCCTGCCGCCGCCTACCGCTCTCCCGAGACGCCGGTACGCTCACGCCGTATGGGGGACTTCCTCACCACGCTGCTGATGGTGCTTTCCAACCCCATGACCCTCCTGGCCTATATCGCCATCTTTGCCGGTCTGAACTTTCCCACGGATGTTTCCTTCTTGGAAGGGCCGGCGGTGACCATTGCGGGACTGCTCATCTCGGCGGCGGCGTGGTGGTTCTCGCTCACCTATTATCTGGACAAGTTCCGCACGCGGGTACGGTTGCGGTTTATCTTCTGGTTCCAGCGGTTGGCGGGCATCCTCATCATGATCTTCGGATTCTCGCTCATAATCACATTGCTGGTACCCAATCTGATCGTATGAGAAAAGGGGCCGTCAGGCCCCTTTTGTTTTTCTCAGCATTCTTTCAATCGCCGAACGAGATACCGATACCCCGTGCGGCTTTCACCAGCGGATGGTCGGGGGTGACCAGTTTTTCACCGCCGATGACCTCTTTGAGAGGTACGGAGACGATGTCGGGGTGGCGGTAGGCGACCATCTTGCCGAAGTCGCGCTCCAGCACCATCTCGAAGGCTTTCACGCCGAATTCGGTAGCCAGGATGCGGTCGTAGGCGTTGGGGATGCCTCCGCGCTGCAGGTGGCCCAGGACGGTCTCCCGCATGTCGGCTTCAAAGCCTGCTTCCTTGAGCTCTTTCATCAGCCGTGAGGCCGCACCCATAAGGCGCAGGTTCTCGTATCCCACCTCATCGCTCTTCACACCGGCCACATTTCCTCCGATAGGTTTGGCGCCTTCGGCGATCACCACGATGGCAAAACCGCGACCTTTGTGGTAACGCGACTCAAGCCGCTCGGCCACCTTCTGGATGTCATAAGGGATCTCCGGAATCAGACACACCTCTGCCCCTCCGGCGACAGCCGCATGCAGGGCGATCCAGCCGGCATAACGTCCCATCACCTCCAGGATGAGCGTGCGGTTGTGACTCTGTGCCGTCGAGACCAGCTTGTCCACCGCCTCCGTGGCGATCTGTACGGCCGTCTGGAAACCGAACGTGAAGTCGGTGGCCAGCAGGTCGTTGTCAATGGTCTTCGGCACGCCAATGATGTTCAACCCCTTCTCGTACAGCATCTGTGAGATCTTCTGCGATCCTTCCCCGCCGATGTTGATCACGGCATCCACATCCATGTAAGCAAGTTTGCGGATCATCTCGTCCGAGCGGTCGACATAGTCATAAGTCCCGTCGGGTTTTTTCACCGGCCAGGCAAAGGGCCCTCCCTTGTTGGTGGTGCCTATGATGGTGCCTCCCTGGACATGGATGCCGGAGACGCGCTTCTCGTCGAGCACCACGATTTCGGTGGGCTCACGCAGGATACCGTTGAAGGCTTCCACGCTGCCGATCACTTCCCAGTTCTTCTCCTTGGAGGCCCGCTTTACAATGGCCCGTATCACGGCGTTGAGACCCGGACAGTCGCCGCCACCTGTGGCTACCAGTACTCTGTTCATAACGTTGCTTTTTGAGGTTCCGGTTCAATTACCGGAGTGCAAAAGTAGAACAAAACAAGCAATAAGCCACCCGAAAATGACAGGTATTTTACGTATGCTACGAAAAAAGTGCCCGGATCCTGACTGCGAGCTCCCGGTGTAATTTCATGAGCCGCATAATCTTGGGCTCTTTTTTTCTGAGCATACGGCGGTAACGTACACGCGCCCGGAATTTCTTGAAGAGGATATGGTAGCGGAAGGCGGCTTCACCCGTAAGGGGCAGACTCCCCAGGAAAAGGAGCACAGGCAGCCACGCCCGCAGGAAAAATGCAGCCACACCCGTCAGCAATAGGTGGAAAAGCGGGAAGAACAGCATCGACAGGACAAACTTGAACGAGCTGACGAACACCTTGTCTTCCACCTTGTCGGCGAGGTGTACGGTGAGGCGGTCGGGGAGGATGTTCGCGGCCAGTCCGTAAAGGAACACCGGCAGGGTGAGGAGGAAGGCCGGGCTGCGCCAGAGGATGCCCCCCAGGGTGATGGGAGGACGCCGTAACACCCAGTTGCGGAGCCGCAACTCCTCGAGGAGGGTGACATACTCCCTGCTCAGAGCGGCGAGTTGGTCGGCAGCGGCAGGGTCCTGGGCGAACACCTCTTCCCCCCGGGCGATGAAAGCCTGCTGGGCTGTGAGACGCCCCTCGGCATCATGCAGGCTCTTGCCCAACACCTCACACAGCTCGGGAAGAAAAAGCCGGCGCAAGTCGTTGTACATGTCGTAGTGCTCCTCGTCGGCAATATGGATCATCTGTTTTTTCAAACGCTCGGCCAGCTCTGCCGTCGCCTCTGCCAGTGCTTTGTTGGGATTCTCACGGTACAGCGGGAAATATCCTTTCAGACTGAACGGTTCCCCGTAGTTGACGATCAGTTCTTGCTTGCATTTGGCATAATCGGAATATTCCAGGCCGACGGGGATGATTTTTATGTCACGGGTGAATCTCTGCTTTTCGGCAGCTTGGAAAGCCACTCGCGTGATGCCTTTCTTCAGTCGTCGTAACCGACGATAGGGAGCATGATTGCCTTCGGGAAGTATCACCAGGCTGCTGTCCCCTTCCAGTACGTCAATGGTCTTTCGGAAGATCTCTTCGTTTTTCTTCAATGCCGCATAGCCGTCGCGGATACGATATACCGGCAGGATCTTGATGAAATAGAGGAACCGGGCCACCATCTTCTTGCGGAAGATGTCGGAACGAGCCAGGAAGACCGGCTGGGTGGGCTGGGTGAAGATGACCGCCAGGGCATCCATCAGAGCGTTTTGATGGTTGGGGGCGAAGATGATCTGTTCATGCACCGGGATCCGGTCGCGATGGAGCGAGTATACCTTTTTGTAATATACAACGTTATGCCAGAACTTCACCGCCTGGCGCAGCATCTCATAGCCGAGCGACCACTTTTCGATGTTCTCTTTCCCCATGTCGGAAACGTTAGGTTGCGTT
>JAMOUS010000071.1 GCA_027067975.1 Bacteroidales bacterium
GATTCCCCTTTAATGGGTCTGATCCATACCGTCCAGCTTGACCTCAGTGGTGCAGATATTTCATTTGCCGCCCCCCTGTCCCTTTCTACCAGGATCGATACGGGAACGATCTGTGTTCGGGACCTTTTTAAACTCTATCGTTTCGAGAACCTGCTCTATACCATGCGCTTGCGAGGCAGTGAGGTGAAAGACTACCTTGAGTATTCGTATGCCCGCTGGTTGCGTACCCTCCATGCTCCGGGGGATACCCTGCTCAACTGTCGCAAGGACGCCCGCGGACATTACCGGCTGGCGGCTCCTTATTACAATTTCGACTCGGCTGCCGGTATCCGGTATGTGGTGGATGTGCGAAAACCGGCAGGAAAACGGGTGACCATACTTTCCATGGAGAATGGTGCTCCTTTCGACCCTCAAAGATGGTATACCGTCGCCCTCAACTCATATCGCGGCAATGGGGGAGGAGGACATCTTACACGCGGATGCCATATCCCGAAAGATTCTCTTCCTTCCCGTCTGGTCCATACCACCGAAAAAGACCTGCGATATTATATGATGCATTGGATGGAAGAGAAAAAGATCATTTCCCCGCGCCCGAGAGGCAACTGGAAGATCATCCCCGAAGAGTGGGTGAAAGCTGTGGAAGAATCGGAAAAACAACTTTGCCGGCGATGAGAACGATCCTTATGACCTTTTTGTTGCCTTTGATCCTGCTGACGGGACAGGAAACCCTCCGGAATGGGGTATCAAAGGATGAGGGACTTTTTTTAAAGACGGTGCATGTCGTGCCCCGGATCCTCGTTGACACCCTCCCGCAAGAGGTGCATGAATCCTCCGGTCTGCTGTGGTGGGATGGCCTGGTATGGACACTGAACGACAGTGGCGGGGAGAACAAACTCTATGGGATCGACCTGCGTAGCGGAAAGATCGTCAGGAGGATCACCGTGGCAGGAGCGGAGAACCACGATTGGGAATCGCTGGCGATGGATTCGGAATATGTGTATATCGGCGACTTCGGTAATAACAGCGGCTGGAGAAAAGACCTCCGCATTTACCGGATCCCCAAACGGTTTCACGGGCAGAGTGAAGAGATCACTGTTCCGGCCGATGTGATCCGGTTCCGCTATCCGGAACAACACTCCTTTGTCCGCCTCCCTCTTGCCACCCGCTGGGACTGTGAAGCTTTTCTGGCCCGGAACGATACACTCTTTCTTTTTACCAAAGATTGGAAGTGGGAACAAACATCTCTTTATCAACTGCCTGCGGTGCCGGGGGAATATGATGCCCGGTTGGTCGACTCGTTCAATGTCCGCGGGCTGGTCACCGGTGCGGCTCTCAGTCCCGACCGCAAAGTGCTCGTCCTGTCCGGTTATGAGAGTTTTTATCCTTACCTGTGGGTCTTCTACGATTTCCCCGGTACCTCCTTTTTCCGGGGAAAGGCCGTGAAAGTTCGTTATCCGGAATATTTCCGGGCCCAAACCGAAGGGGTTACCTTCCTCGATGAGGATACCATCTTGGTAAGCTCCGAGACGACCCGTCTTCCGGGAAGGATCTATGCCTTTTCACTGAAGGAAATCTTCAGTGCTGCTTCGAGATAAGATAATCGGTAAGTTCCGTCAGTACCTTACGTCCTTTTCTCAAAAATTCTTGCGCATTTACCGGGTGGCGGGGATCCAATTCCTGCAAAAGGTTTTCCAATCTGAGTGAGTCGGGGGGGACGATGCCCGACTCCCGGAGCTTCTGTTGCAGGATCTGGATCTTGGTGTAGGCTTCGATGCCGTCGCGCAGCTTTTCGAAACGCACCGAACTGTGAGGTCCCGGATAGACGAAATAGGTGTCGCCGGAAGGCCAGGTCCGGAAACGGGAATCGTGCATCACATCCTCCGGCCAGGAGTTGTAAGCCCAGCGCAGGAAGCCGTCCAGTCCCAGGGCGGCAGTGATCCACCCTTGCAGTTCGGCCTCAGCAGGCGGAGAGAAGGTGAAGTCGTTGGGATGGGGAACATTGCAGGCGACATACCATGTGGTGATCTTCCCCTCCCGGCGGCGCGCGGCCGCCAGTTCCGGAATTTTTTCCTTGTCCAGATGCCAGAAGTAATAGCTGAAATCATAGATCTCATTGATCACAGAGGGATAATAGCCTCCCGCCAGCGTGAGCTTGAGGCCGGGGGCTTCACGGTGAAGGAAAGCAATAAGGTTGCGTGTATCTTCTTCTCCGCGTTCGTCAAGGGCGATGGCCGTTTTTTCAAACCAGCCCTTTTCCTTGAGGTGGACCGTGAAATCTTGAAGGAAAGGCCGCCAGAAGTCCTCATATTCCGGCGTACCGGGCTTTGCCTTCAGGGTGACCATCCGGGCCGAGTCCTCGTCAAAATAGCGGAAGCGGTTGCCCCACGGGACCATCGTATAACAATTGATCTGGTCACGGATCCCTGCATCCATAGCGGTTTCCACATATTGATCGAAAACCGAATAATCGTAATCCCACGAGCCGTCACTGTTTCGGATGAAACCGATCATAGGGCCGAAAGGATCGTAGGTCTGTCCTCCCCACGGCTTGTTAATGATCGAGGTGGTGATGCATTTCTGACCGGCAGTGGCTAAAAGCCGGAGATATTCCCGGATCAGGTCCCAATGCTCTTGCGACCAAAGAGTTACCCGGTGATACCGGGCCATGGCAAAGGGGTTCTGCCAGAGATCAAGGTGAAACGACCAATCCACCGGCTGCGGGAGGGTCATGGCTTGGATCTCCAAAGTGAGGGGGAGATAGATCGAGTCGTTCTCTGTGCTGACGACCACTGATCCCCGGTACTCTCCCGGAGGGAAGGAACGGCCGGGGACTGCGATATCCAGCCATACCGGCCGCACCGTACGGGCTGCGAGGGAGAAAGGATGGTTGTCGTACAGGATCTCAGGGGAAAGCATGGCTTTCATGGTGTCCTGGCTCCGGCGGCGGCAGCCCGTAAAACCCGTGTCGGCCAAAACATACCCGAGGGGGTGGAGAAGGAGGGAGCCCTCACAGATCTCACTATGCTCGCCTTTCAGGGAAGTGCACCTTACCTTGACAGAGGGCAGGTCTTCCGTACTCCAAATGACTATCTGCACGGCCTGGTGCTCTCCGCGCCAGGCTGTTACCTTCGCGGTGGCCGAAAGTCCTTCGGTGGGAACACGTCCCCGGGCATACCGTATGTCAGTGCTCCCAAAAGCCGCATGGACCCGTCCCGTGGCGTCCGACCAGGTGAGCGCAGCCAATGTGTCAGGATCGGCAGGCC
>JAMOUS010000072.1 GCA_027067975.1 Bacteroidales bacterium
ACTCTCTTTCCCCGACCCTGTCAACGGACTGTTGCACGAGTACAGCCATCTCTACGGCTCGGTGCCCTACTTCCGCTGGCTGCCCGGACCGGAAGAGGAGGGCTGGGCCACCTTCTCGGCAACCGTCCTGTCACAAATGCTTCATGAACAGTACGGCGACAGCCTGTGGGACCCGTCCTATGATTATGCCCGCCTGGCCCGGCGCATCACGCGTCGCAACCTTTCCGGCAAGGCGGTGGTGTGGTCGCATCCTTATGAATACGGGGGATTCCGGCTCTGGTACCACCTGGCCCAGGAGCTAGGCCTGAAAACCCTCTACCGGAAAAGGTGGGAAAACACCCGGCGCGACCTGAACGTGAGCGTGATGCTGATCAGCAAGCCGTCATATGCCCGGAAGATGATCCGGGCGCTGGGGGAAGAACGCTTCCGGAGTTACGGTGAGGGAACACCCGTCATATTCGGTGAACGGTATCCGCTTAAAGAGTATGTGGCCATGGCTCGCCTTACCGGTATGGATACCGTACATATCGGACGGATGTATCGGATGGCAAAGGAGCGAACGGTGGATCCCCGGATTATTTTGGCAGCGACCCGGGTTGTGTATAATGCTTTGTAAAGTAAAAAAGATTCTGGCCTATCGTACAATGATTTTCCGGGTGCAAAATGTCTTGTTATCACGTTCGAAACGTACAAAATAGATACCTGCCGGCAGATCACTCAGATCTATACTGATTTTGTTCACAGTACTGTTAATCTGAAATGTTTTCATCTTTTTGCCTACGATCGACCAGAGGGAGATCCGGTCCGCTCGGTGGATCATACCCCTGAACTCTATGGTCAGGAGGTTTTTTACGGGGTTGGGATAGGTATGAATGCCGAAGTTATTGTCGGCTACGATTTCACCCGTGCCGAGCAGACAATCGTTCAGATTGCCGAATTCAAGGGTGCCGAGATGATTGGTGGCCTCCCAGAAATTGTAACCTGTATAACCGTCCGAAGATTTTCGTGAGAACAATTCCGCGTCGTTGTTTATCTGGTTCCATTGCTCTGTGGTCAGCGGTTGATCGGTCAGGACGATGAGCAAGGCTTTGAAATCTTTTTGTGATGTGAGGTAAGAAGGAGTGCGTTCTCCCAACAGAGCGGTCAGTGAATCGGGAGTGTATGTTTTTCTTTTATTTGCATGAAAAGAATAGGTTCCGTCGTTATTATTGGTAAAAGAAGTTATGGACGCAAAAACATCAAAATTCTTTACCGAGGAAACGGGAATCATCCCCATTAGATACAACTCCAGTTCGTTATATGGGATCGAATTACCCCCGTTGGCAATGCTGCCGAAAGCTTCCACCGTATAGTCTCTGCCGCCGTTATTCACCAGAGTACTTTGTTTGAACCCGCCCAGTTGCCCTTTGGTGCTCCCGCCGGTAAACCCCCAGTGGGGTTTGCAGGAGAAAGAGGTTAGTCCCGTCCCGAATTTATTGACTGTTTCCACAGGGACACCGAAGTTTCCCCAATTGTGCATCAACTCGTGCAATGAAGGACCGTGCCGCAGGTAGTCCAAACGGGTTAAATGCAGCAGGGCTTTCAACCTGCCTGACGAGCCGTATTCCTGACTGTGGTCGAAAAGGCCGAGACCGATGCCGTGTACGGCATTGGAAACCTGGATCAACTGACCGTACGGAAGATTGTCCGGTTTTTCCGATTCATTCAGTACCAGAAAGATAAAATCAAACTCGTCTTTGAATTTTTTGTAGATATCCTTGACGAGGGCCTTTCTAACGGTTGCATTGTTGTATTCATCATTGTCGATCCAATTCCGGTATTCCGTTGAGGTCATTTGCAAAGAGGCCACCCGTCCCTCCGAATGGATCAGTATGGTATGATCCTGGGCCTTTGCGCGGATTCCCTGTAATCCCAACAAGAACAGAAAAAGAATTAGGTGCTTCATTGTGATATTATGTGGTAATGTTATTTTATACGAATGATCGTAATGGGTGTTACGCCGGGATCATGTATCTCAAAAAGTTTATTGTTCCTAAAGAGCATTACACACAATTTGGGATACTACCGAAATATTCGATCATCTCCACCACCTTCTTGTCGATCGGCAGGGTGACGGCGTCGGGGGTGAGCTCCTTCACCGGCAGCCAGCGGAACGACTGGCCGGACGCCGTAGGGTATTTTTTCTATGAAGGCATCGCAGAAGAATGGAGCTTTTTAAAACCTAAACCGGTAGCTCACCGAAGGAATGATGGGGAAAAGGCTTTGCTGTTTCAGGACGGTTTTTTCCGAGCCTTCGATGATGTGTCCTTCCTTGTCGTATGAAGCTGAAGTGTCAAAGTAATAAAAATATGGATTCTGCCGGTTGTACAGGTTATAGATACTGATATTCCATGTGCGTTCGCCCCATTTTTTCTTCTTGTGAAAATTGATCCCTACATCCAGGCGATGGTAGGAACGCATGCGGTACGCATTGCGGTCGCTGTAGATATAGGCTTCCGTGTCGAAAACGAAAGGCGGAGGATCCTGGGAATTGTCGTCGATGGCGCTGAACTTGCCTTCGGCCAGCGTGAAAGCATTGCCGGTACCAAAGACCCACGTGGCCGAAAGATCAATGTTCTTTTTCAGCTGATACATCCATACGATGCTCACATCGTGGCGGCGGTCAAACTTGTACGGATATGTTTTTCCCAGATTGATGTTGTCAAATTGCCGGGTGGTTTTGGAAAGCGTATATCCGATCCATCCTGTGGTTTTGCCGGTTTTCTTTTGCAACAGGAATTCAATGCCGTATGATTCTCCCGTACCGCCGGTCTCGATCCTGCGCTCCCAGTCGGTGGCCGACCACAGACTGTTGATGCCTTCTTTGTAGGCGATGAGATGATTCATCTTCTTATAATACCCTTCCATACTGAATTCCAGCGCTCCCTGCATAAAAGAGCGGGCAAAGCCCAGTGCGGTCTGCGAGGATCTTTCGGGCCGGACCCTGGTGGTGGCCGGCATCCACAGGTCCACCGGTATCCCCGTACCGCTGCTGGTGAGCAGATGCACATTCTGTTGCATGATGGCATACGATGCTTTCAACGACATATTATCGGTGAGCAGATAATTCAATAACAGCCGGGGCTCGGCTGACAGATAGGGTTTTTGTTGTACATGATACAAAACAAAACGAAACCCCAGGTCCATCCTCAGGCGGGGACTCACCCTGATCTCGTTGTCTATATATGCGGCATATTCCATGGAGTGCAGGTCGAGAC
>JAMOUS010000073.1 GCA_027067975.1 Bacteroidales bacterium
GCCAGATCGTGCCGGTGCCTTTCACCACATCGTCGAAAAGATACTGCCAGACCACCTTGCCCGTGGCGGCGTCGATCTTTTTCAGATGATGGTCGTAGGCCCCCTGGATGAGGAAGAGCCTACCGTCCTCGCGCACCAGCAAGGGTTGGCCCGTCCAGCCGGCGCCAGCCCAGATACGTTCGCCCAACTTACGCGAGATCACCGTGCGCCCCTTGCCGAGATATAGGCGCCACACCACGTCGAGCCCCTCCGGTATCCCGCGGCCATAGCCGTTGCGCAGGTCGTTGCCGCGGAAGGTGCCCACCAGCACCTCCACCGTGTCCGGGACGGGCGGCATCTGTCCTGTCACCCCCACAGTAAGCAGGGGAAAAAACAACAGAGTCCAAATGCGTGAACATCTTGCCATAAAAAAGGACAAAAAAACGACCGCTCTCCCGGAGCGGCCGTTGCATCTTTTTCAGGATGACCCTCAGTCGAGCGACTGGCCCGAGTTATTGGCCATCTCGATCATCTTTTCATACTCTTCGGCCGTCAGGTCGTTGTAGAAGTAGTTGATCGGGTTCACATACTTGCCGTGCAGCATCACGCCGTAATGCAGGTGCGGGCCCGTTGAGAGGCCGCTGTTGCCGACGAAGCCGATGATGTCGCCGCGCTTGACCTTCTGGCCCTTCTTTACATTGAATCCGCTCAGGTGGGCATAGACCGTCTCGTAGCCGAAGCCGTGGTCGATGATGATCTCGTTACCGTAACCGCGCCGCGAGCGTTTGATGCGTTTCACCACCCCGTCGCCCGTGGCATATACCGGCGTGCCCTTCGGCGCCGTGAAATCGATGCCGTAATGGAACTTGCGGATCTTGTAAATGGGATGGATACGCCAGCCCCACATCGACGCCACACGCCGCAGATCCTTGTTTGAGATCGGCTGGATCGCCGGGATGCATTTCAGCATCTTCTCCTTGTTCGTGGCCAGCTTGATCAACTCGTCGTACGACTTGCTCTGGATGTAAGCTTGCCGCGTGAGAATGTCCAACTTGCGGGCGGTGTTGATGATGATGTCGGAATTGGCATACCCCTCCAGTTCCGAGTACTTGTTCACACCCCCGAAACCGCCCTTGCGGATGGTGCTCGGAATGGGATCGGCCTCGAAGATCGTACGGTAAAGGTTGTCGTCACGCTGCTGCAAGTCCTGCAACACCGCACTCAGCTGGTCTAGCCGCTTGTTCAACAGCTCATACTGCGAACGCATCTCCGACAACTCCCGCTTCAGTTTCTTCTCCTTGGGAGAATCGAAGAAATATGCCAAGACACCAAGATACAACACCGCCAGAAAGATACTGGCGAAGAAGTAAACGAAAAACCTGATGAGTTTTTGCTTAAAAGAGTGTTCGATCCGGTCGTATTGCAACGTTTCCGGATTGAACCTATATTTTGCCTTGACCATCCAGCAAAGTTTTTTCACAAAATTATCAGCAAAAGTAAGCGAAATAAACTAATTTTACAAGCTTTTTGACACAATGATCTGAAAAAAGGATGAAGTAGCGGTTTTCAAAAGTTAGAAAAACAGATAGATATGACGAGCAATGAGGTAAGGAAACGCTTTTTGGATTATTTCCGGTCGAAAGGGCATGAGATCGTCCCGTCGGCGCCGATGGTGGTGAAGGACGATCCCACGTTGATGTTCACCAATGCCGGGATGAACCAGTTCAAAGATATTTTCCTGGGCAACCGAAAACCCGAGTATCTGCGGGTGGCCAATGCGCAGAAATGTCTGCGGGTGTCGGGCAAGCACAACGACCTGGAGGAGGTGGGGCACGACACCTACCACCACACGATGTTCGAAATGTTGGGCAACTGGTCGTTCGGCGACTACTTCAAGGAGGAGGCGATCGACATGGCATGGGAGTTTCTCACCCGGGAGATGGGCATCGATCCTTCGCGTCTCTATGCCACGGTCTTTGAGGGTGATCCTGCCGCCGGCCTCGGCCGCGACGACGAGTCGGCCGCCTGTTGGGCCGCTCGCATGCCCGCCGGCCATATCCTCGACGGCTCGAAAAAAGATAACTTCTGGGAGATGGGCGACATCGGCCCCTGCGGCCCCTGCACCGAGATCCATATCGACCTGCGCGACGACGAAGCGCGCCGCACCACCGACGGCCGCACGCTGGTCAACCGGGGCCATCCCCTTGTTATCGAGATCTGGAACCTCGTCTTCATCCAGTACAACCGCCGCGACGACGGCACCCTGGTGCCGCTGCCGCAGCGACATGTCGACACGGGCATGGGCTTCGAGCGCCTCTGCATGGTGATGCAGGGGAAACGCTCCAACTATGACACCGACCTCTTCATGCCGCTCATCCACGAGATCGGCGCCATCACCGGCATGGAGTACGGCCGCGACGAAAAGGCCGACGTGGCCATGCGTGTCGTGGCCGACCACCTGCGGGCTGTGGCCTTTGCCATCGCCGACGGCCAGCTCCCCTCCAACAACAAGGCCGGCTACGTCATCCGCCGCATCCTGCGCCGTGCCGTTCGCTATGGGTATACCTACCTCCACCGCGAGGAACCTTTCATCTACCGCCTGGTGCCGGTGCTCATCCAGGTGATGGGCGACGCCTACCCCGAGTTGCGGCAACAGGAAGAGGTGATCACCCGCGTCATCCGCGAGGAGGAGAAGACATTCCTCCGCACCCTTAACACCGGCATCGCCCTCCTGGAACGTATGATTACCGAGAACAAACAAAAAGGTTCGAAGATCATCGGCGGCAAGGAGGCCTTCGAGCTGTACGACACGTTCGGCTTTCCGCTCGACCTCACCGCCCTCATCGCCCGCGAGAGCGGCATGGAGGTCGACACCGCCGGCTTCGAGGAGGAGATGCGGCGCCAGAAAGAACGCTCACGCCGTGCGGCGGCCCAGCAGGCGGCCGACTGGACCGTGGTGCATCCCGGCGCCGACGTGCGCTTCATCGGCTACGACGCCCTCGAAAGCCCGGTGCATATCCTCAAATACCGCCCCGTCCAGGAGAAAAAGAAAACCCTCTGGCATTTGGTGCTCGACCGCACCCCCTTCTATGCCGAGGCCGGCGGCCAGGTGGGAGACACCGGCCACCTCATCGCCGGCGACGAAAAGATCCGCATCCTCGACACAAAGAAGGAGAACGACCTGATCATCCACGTGGCCGACAGGCTGCCCCGGGATCCGGCGGCTGAGTTCCGCGCCGTCGTCGACAGGGTGCGGCGCGACGACACCGCCCGCAACCACTCGGCCACCCACCTGCTGCACTGGGCCCTGCGACAGGTGCTGGGCGACCATGTCGAACAGAAGGGCTCGCTCGTCCATCCCGACTACCTGCGGTTCGACTTTTCCCATTTCAGCAAGGTGGAGCAGGAGGACCTCGACCGTGTCGAGGCGCTTGTCAACGACATGATCCGCCGCAACCTCCCCCTCGAGGAGCGGCGCGACGTGCCCCTCGACGAAGCAAGGGGGATGGGGGCGATGATGCTCTTCGGCGAGAAGTACGGCGACAAGGTGCGGGTGATCCGCTTCGGCGAGTCGGTGGAGCTGTGCGGCGGCACCCACGTGCCGGCCACCGGCAGCATCGGCTTCTTCAAGATCACCGCCGAGACGGCCGTCGCCGCCGGCATACGCCGCATCGAGGCGGTCACGGGCCGCAAGGCCGAAGCCTGGGTGCGCGAACGTGTCCGCCCGCTCGACACCCTCATCACCTTCTTCAAGGCCCGCAGCGCCGGCGAGGTGGTCGAACGTGTCGAGACACTCCTCGAGACCAACAACCGCCTGCAACGCAGCCTCGACGACTGCAACCGCCAGAAAGCCGGACAGGTGAAAGAACAACTCCTGCAAAAGGCCGAAACGGTCAACGGCATCCGCCTCCTCGGCGGCGTGCTCGACCTGTCCGACGCCAAGACGATGAAAGACCTGGCCTTCCAACTGCGTAACGAAGAGGGCGACATGGCCTTCGTAGGCGGTATGATCGCCAAGGAAAAACCGCAGATCACCGTCATGCTCGCCGACAGCCTCGTGCAGAAAGGCCTTGACGCCCGCGAGATCATCCGCGCCGTAGCCCCCATCATCCGGGGCGGGGGAGGAGGACAGCCCTTCTACGCCACCGCCGGCGGAAAAGAGACCGGACGCCTCGAAGAGGCCGTGCTAAAGGCTATGGAGATGATCCGGGAAAAGATACGATAGAGTTCGGAGTTCCCAGTATCGAGTATCGAGTTGGCCCACTTTTGCCTTTTGCCTTAATCCTTTTGCCTTCCCGGCATAGTTCCGGGTTCGGAGTATCGAGTCAATGACACCCGGCTTTCGCGAGCCGGAGGCGATGCGAAAGACAATGGTGGAATTGATCCTGACCGGAGCCGCAGGCGAAGCGTCAGGGTATCGAGTTGGCTTTTGACAATGCCTGAACCCTTTTATCTTTTTCCTTTTGTCTTGGCCTCATCGCTCTTCTCCTCCCGGTCCATTCAGTCCCGCCGGGACGTATATTTTGTTTTTGTATCCATCTTTTACAGCCACTGAAGTGGCTGCCTAGTATCTTTCAGTCCCTAACGGGACGAATTTTATCAACGGCATATCACGTCCCCAGAGGGGTAGGATTGTAATCCCGCCCTGCCGGGATTTCCCTTCGGCCCCTCCGGGGCATACGTTTTGTTATTGTTCCCTATTACTGCCTGTTGGGCCTGACTCGATACTCCATACTCCATACTCCGAACTCGATACTCCATACACGATACTCCATACTCGATACTCCATACTCCGAACTCGATACCAAAAACGGTTGCTTTTGCCTTCCCGGAAGATGTTTGTACGATTTTGATTAAATTTGCTGTATGACCACACAGACGGACATACTGGAAAAGTTGCGGGAGCTGAAACCTTTTCTGGAACAAGAGTATGCCGTAAAAAAAGTAGGGCTCTTCGGTTCTTTTTCCGATAACACCTTTACCAGCGAGAGTGATATCGATATCTTGATCGAACTGGAAAGGCCGATCGGATGGAAATTCTTTACCCTGGAACTTTTTCTCGAACAGATCCTGGGAAGAAGGATCGACCTGGTCACGAAAAATGCCTTGAAAGAGCAGGTCAGGAAAGAAATTCTTGAACAGGTTAAATTTGTGTGAGTGAAAAAGAAGGATCGCTCATACCGCATGTACCTTGAGGATATTCAGCAGGCTATGCTGCGCATCGCTGAATATATCGAGGGGATGGATTTCCAGGATTTCAAAAGGGACTATAAAACGGTGGATGCTGTGATCCGTAATTTTGAAGTGATCGGGGAGACTTCCAGGAACGTACCGCAAGAGATCAAAAAAGACTACCCCGACGTTCCTTGGCAAGAGATGTACTTACTGAGGAACAAGGTGTCTCATGAATATTTCGGGATCGATTATGAGATCATTTGGGATATTGCAAAGAATCACCTCCCTGAGAACCAAAAACAGATAATCCAGATCCTGGAAGAGAAAAAGTCCTGACCCGCTGCGTTATCTATGCATAAGGGAAGAAGCGGTTACCGGGATGGAATTTTGCTTTGGGAAATTCTTAACGAAGCGGAGCGTCGGGGTACAAAAGGGAGTGACTAAAGTGATAAGTTACGAGTGCCTAAAACCAGTGACACCCGCCTCGGGCGAGGCGTAGCCGAAGCAGAATCTGCCGGCGGGCCTGACTCGATACTCGATACTCGATACTCCATACTCCGAACTCGATACTCGATACTCCATACTCCATACTCCGAACTCCATACTCCACTTTTGCCTTTTGCCTTACCGGCATAGTTCCGAGTTCGGAGTATCGAGTATCGAGTTGGCTTTTGACAATGCCTGAACCCTTTTGTCTTTTGTCTTGGCCTCATCGCTCTTCTCCTCCCGGTCCATTCAGTCCCGCCGGGACGTATATTTTGTTTTTGTATCTATCTTTTACAGCCACTGAAGTGGCTGCCTAGTATCTTCCAGTCCCTAACGGGACTAGTACGTTCATCGTCATACACAATTTTTCCCTATTCCTTACTTTTGCCTTTTGCCTTCCTCGTCCGCCGAAGCCTTGGCGAAGGCGGATCGCTTCATCTCATTATCGCTTCATCGCTTCATCGCTTTTCCCCTCCCTTCGGTGGGCTGCCTGGTAGATGGCTTCGAGGATGTCGGTGCGGATGTTCATCTTATACAGTTTGGTGTTGAGGCGGGTGGGGTAGACACGGTTCGAGAGGAAGACATACACCAGCTCTTCGTCGGGGTCGGCCCAGACGAACGTGCCGGTATATCCCGAATGGCCGAAACTGTTGGGTCCTGCCGAGGGGCAGGGGTACACTTTCCCGGGCGGGCGGGAGGCGTTGTCGGGATAGGGTTTGTCAAAGCCCAGGCCGCGGCGGTTGCCGTTTTCCGGGAACTGCCAGCGTGTGAACTCCCGCAGGGTGGTGTCGCCGATGATGCGGCGGCCGCCGTAGCGGCCCATGTTCATGTACATCTGCATCACCTTGGCCAGGTCGTTGGCCGTGGCAAAGAGCCCGGCATTGCCCGAGACGCCGCCCATCATCGCCGCCCCCTCGTCGTGCACCCAGCCCCACAGCTGCTCCTTGCGGAAAAAGGTGTCATTTTCTGTAGGGACGATGCGCGCCAGTGGATAGTGCAGATGCGGATTGTAGGTGATGTCCCACGCCCCCAGGGGACGGTAGATGGAGTCTTTCAGGTAGGTCTCGTAATCCATCCCTGTCATCTTCTCGATGATCGCAGGCCAGATATAGAAGCTGAGTCCGGAGTACAGGTATTTCTTCTCCGGCAGGAGGGGCGACTTGCGGATCGCCTTGTAGATCTTCTTGCGGTACGGGTCTTTCAGGAAGATGCGCGGGGCCACCCAGGTGTGGTGCTTCCCCGTCGAGTCGAGCGAGTACCAGACGCGCCGCAGCTCACCGTGGCGGTTCACCGTCGAGCGCCAGTAGGGGATCCAGGCCTGCAGGCGTGCCTGGTGGGCGAGGATGTCGCGGATGACCAGCTCTTTTTTGTTCGAGTGGCGCCAGTCGGGCCAGTAGGTGCACAGCGGCACGTCGAGGTCGAACTTGCCCTGGTCGTGCAGCCGCATCAGCGCCGGCAGGGGGCCGGTGACCTTGGTCACCGAGGCCAGGTCGTAGAGGGAGCCTTTGCTCACGGGGATCTTACGGGCGTAGGTGTAATAGCCGTAGGTCTTGTGGAAGATGACCGTGCCGTGGCGTGCCACCAGCACCTCGCAGCCGGGGGTGGCACGGGCGGCGAGGGCCAGTGCCACCAGCGAGTCGATCTTTCGCTGCAGGAAAGCGCCGTCGACGCCCACACTCTCGGGACGGTCGTAGCGCAGGCGGCCGTTGGCGGCGACGGTGAGGCCCGTGCCGGCGGGCCATGCCTTCCCCACATCCACCGGCAGACGGCCCCGCAGGCCATAGGCGCCGAAGACCATCTGTGCGGCCAGCTCCTCCATCACCGGCGTCTGCCGGTAGGTCACCAGCACGGCTCCCTCCCCCCGCAGTGCCGGCAGCAGCGTCAGGGCATAAGGGTTGCCGAAGAGGACGGTGATCGTCGGCACCCGCGCCACCAGCCGCTCGACGAACGCGATCTCCGCATCCGTCAGACCGAAGCGGCGGTAGGGACGCTGGTTCATACCCTGGATGCCGAGGATCACCAGGGTGTAGCCGGCGAGGCGGTCGAGGAGGGCTGCTCGCGTAGCGCTGTCGGCGGGCATGAGATACGGTTCGACATGGGTGTATAGCTGCAGGTATTCCTGGAAGCGGGTGAGGGTGTCGCTGCCGGTGACCACGGCGGCGATGCGCTGGCGTTCCAGATGCCGTATGGGCACCAGGCCGGCAGGGTCGTGGAGCAGGGTGACAGCCTCCTGGGAGAGGCGGCGGATCAGGCGTTCGCCCTGCAGGGTGTGGAGGTCTTCGTCAAGGTGGTCCAGCGGCACGGGCCGCCACCGTGCCAGGCCGGCGCGGTACTTGGCCCGCAGCACCTTCTTCACCCGCTCCTCCAGGTCGCGGCGGTCGAGACGTCCCTGGCGGATGGCACGCTCCACCGCCGCCAGCGCACGGGGGATGTCCTCGGAGAACTCGATCAGGTCGTTGCCCGCCTCGAGGGCCTTCACATCCGCCTCGCCGGGGGCATAGTACTTTGTCACACCCTTCATGTTCATGGCGTCGGTGACCACCAGGCCACGGAAGCCGAGCTGCTCCTTCAGCAGTCCCGTGACGATGGGCCGTGAGAGGGTGGAGGGGAGGCGTGGCGTGCTGTCGAGGGCGGGGATGTTGAGGTGGGCCACCATCACCGCCGCCACGCCGGCGTCGATGAGGCGGCGGAAGGGATAGAGCTCGAGGCTGTCGAGGTGGGCGCGGCTGTGACGGATCACCGGCAGCCCCAGGTGCGAGTCGGTGTCGGTGTCTCCGTGGCCGGGGAAGTGCTTGGCCGTGGCCAGGATGCCATGGTCCTGCATGCCCCGCATATAAAGCAGGGAGCGGCGCATCACCTCCTCACGGTCGCTGCCGAACGAGCGGTAGTTGATCACCGGGTTGCGGGGGTTGTTGTTGATGTCGGCCACGGGGGCGAAGTTCATCTGCACGCCTATGCGCCGCAGCTGACGCGCCACCTCGGCTCCCATGGCATAGAGGAGCGAGTCGTCCTGCACCGCCCCCAGCGTCATCTGGTAGGGAAAGCTCTGCGTGTCCTCCAAGCGCATGCCCAGCCCCCACTCGCCGTCAATGGCAATGAGCAGCGGCACCTTCGCCTGTGACTGCAGATAGTTGGTCAGCGCCACCTGCCGCCGCGGCGTGCCCTGGAAGAAGATCAGCCCGCCGATGTGCTGCTCACGTACCAGCTGCAGCAGATGGTCGGTATGCTCCGGACCGCGGTTGCTATAGGCCGCCGCCATGAAGAGCTGACCCCACCGCTCCTCGGGCGTGAGCGAGGCAAAGACCGAATCGACCCACCGCTGCTCGGCTGCCGAGGACGAACGCGTGAGATCACCAAAACGGTATTGCTGCGAATGAACGCCCGTAAAAGAAAACAGACCGGCTGAAAAGAAAAGGAAAAACCGGGAGAAATGTGACAGCTTCATAAGACCTTTCTTGAAATTCCCAATGTTACATCAACGAAAAAGTTCCCGCCGATCCTGCTGCTGTAGGATCTACCGGTACGTTCCCTTGAACGGCTCTATATTCAGACATTCTGATTCCCACCTGTCCGGTATTTTCCCCTGGGGATGTCTCTGGCAGGAGTTTGTTATTTGTTCTCTTTTCCATGTTCTTCCAACACCCTTCGTACGGAGCCGTATTTCAGCAGGCGGCGGCGGGCTTCTTCTTCGGGCAGGCCCAGCTCTTCCATGATGATGCGGGTGCCGCGGTTGACCAGCTTCTGGTTGGTGAGCTGCATGTCGACCATCTTGTTGCCTTTGACGCGTCCCAGCTTGATCATCGTGCTGGTGGTGATCATGTTGAGGATCATCTTGGTGGCGGTGCCGGCCTTGAGACGGGTGGAGCCGGTGATGAACTCCGGTCCCACGACGGCGACGATGGGAATGTCGACCTCTTTCTCGAGGGGGGTGCCGGGGTTGCAGGTGATGCAGGCAGTGAGGACGCCGTGTTTGCGGGCTTCGCGCACGCCGCCGATGACGTAGGGGGTGCGGCCCGAGGCGGCGATGCCCACAAGTGTGTCCTTGTCATTGATGTTGTACTGCATCAGGTCTTTCCACGCCTGGTTGTAGTCGTCCTCGGCGGCCTCGACGGCCTTGCGGATGGCCGAGTCGCCACCGGCGATCAGGCCGATCACCACATCGTCGGGCATGCCGAAGGTGGGCGGCACCTCCGAGGCGTCGAGGATGCCCAGCCGGCCGCTCGTCCCGGCACCGATATAGAACAAGCGGCCGCCCTGCTTCATCCGCTTCAGGATCTCGTTGACCAGCTTCTCAATCTGCGGGATCACCTTGCGCACGGCCAGATGCACCGTCGCATCTTCCATGTTGATGTTCTCCAGGATCTCCCGCACCGTCATGCGGTCGAGATGATCGAAACGGGAAGGTTGTTCGGTGATGAGGGTCACAATATTTGCGGTATTGGTGTGGGGTAAAATTACAAAAAATTGCCCAGGGGTTCCTTTTTGTCCACTCCTTGGAATGATTATTGCAGCACTTCCCAGTAACTTTTTCTGTGATGAACATCCTGAAAATCATATTTCTCGTTGGGGTGATCTTCACTCTTACCGCCTGTGAGAAGGAAGAAGGCGGGGAACTGGAGATCACAAAAGAGCATCTGCTGGGAAAATGGAGATGGGTGAAAAGCACGGGCGGGATCACCGGCAAAGATGTACGAACTCCTGCCACAACAGGCTATCATCGGACGATGGATTTTGGTGAAGATGATACTGTCAGGATCTTTCTTGACGACTCTCTAACGGCGAAGGTACATTATCTTTTGCTGGAACTGGAAAAGGTAAATGACACAACCCGGAGTTCCTGGCTCCTTTTTTTCTTTCAATCTTTTAAAGAGAAAGAAGACTCCCTTTATATCCAACGTTATTTCATTGAGCAACTCTCCTGCTGTAAGCTGATACTGCAGGATTACGGGGCCGATGGCTATGTTCATTTCTGGAAACGCTGATTGATATGAAAAAGAACCGGATCATTCGCTTCATCCTATTATTGCTTGCTTTCGTGGAATTGTATTCTTGTAGTGAAGAATGGATCGGCCCCACGTTATTGGGGAAAATGAAGGCAGAATACCTCTATTCATCCTCCGAAGCTACTGAACCGTACGCCGTTGCACAGTATTTTTACGATCCCTCCTGGAACCTCGTGAAAAAAGTTGTTCGTGTGAAGCCCGATGCCGTGACCTTCATGGAACGGTACTTCTACGACGACGGACGGTTGATGCAAGAAGATCATTACGCTGTTCCCCAGGGGGCGTCGGGCCGATATATCAGGGAAGAAAACCTTGCTCTTTATGACAGATACCTCTATCGTTACCCTGCTCCGGAATGGAAGGTAGAGGTGCATTATGACATGGAGGAGAGGGTTCTTGTGGACAGTGCGATCTATGAATATAAAGGGAATGACCTGGTTTGCGAGCGGCATTATGAAGTTCGGGATGGCGGATCATGGTCGATTACCTACCGCTACGACAGGGAAGGAAACCTGATCGAAAAGCGGGAAGAACCGACTGGCTTTCGCACGGAGTACATCTACGAGAACGGACGGAAGGTGAGAGAGCGGCAGTATGACAAGCAGGGGACGCTCATCTACGAGAACAGGGTGGTCCACACAACCCAAAAAGGTTATGAGATCGTGGAGGTTTACCGCGTAGGGAATGAGAAGAATCAGATCTTTTCCCGCAAAGTGTACCGGGGCGATCTGTTGGTGGAGTTCATCCGCTATCATCCCACCTTTCCGGGGGCGGAATGGGTGGTTATAAGATATGCGTATTATTGATTCTCTTCCGGACGGAATCAAGCAGCTTTTGATTATCTTCGGCGTGTCTTTTACGGGCGTTTTTGTGGAATCATTGAACAGAGAGGACGTTGACCGAACAGAACAAGATCCATCTGGCATCGCTGTTCCGCGGCTGGGCCGGTGAGGAGGTGCGGCGGGTGGAGGAGCTGCCCCCCTCCGGCTCCGACCGCGAGTATGTACGCATCACCGGCGCCACACGCCAGGCCGTCGGGGTGCACAACCCCGATGTGAAGGAGAACACCGCCTTCCTCACCTTTTCACGCCATTTCCGCGGGGCGGGTATGCCCGTGCCGGCGATCTATGCCGTGAGCGATGACCGCTGCCTCTACCTCGAGGAGGATCTGGGGGACACCACCCTCTTTGCCCACCTGACGGAGATGCGCAAGGGGAAAGAGTTCCCGGCGTCGCTCGTCCGCCTCTACGAAAAGGTGCTCGACCATCTGGTGCGTTTCCAGACCGTCGCGGCCCGCGGCCTCGACTACAGCGTCTGCTACCCCCGTGCCGCCTTCGACAAACAGTCGATGCTGTGGGACCTCCATTATTTCAAATACTACTTCCTCAAGCTGGCCAGGGTGCCTTTCGACGAGCAGGAACTCGAAGACGACTTCCACCGCTTTGCCGGATACCTGGTGTCGGCCGGGCAGGAGCATTTCCTTTACCGCGATTTCCAGTCGCGCAACATCATGCTGGTGAAGGGGGAGCCGTGGTTCATCGACTACCAGGGGGGGCGGCGGGGCGCTTTCTATTACGACCTGGCCTCCCTCCTCTATGATGCCAAGGCCGACCTGCCCGAGGAGGTGCGGCAGCACCTGCGGGAGCACTACCTGGCACGCCTGCAGGAGCAGGTGGAGGTCGATCCCCATACCTTTGTGCAGTATTACGACGGCTTTGTGCTGATCCGCATCATGCAGGCGTTGGGAGCCTACGGCTTCCGCGGATATTACGAACAGAAGACCCACTTCCTGCAGAGCATCCCCTATGCCCTCCAGAACCTCGAGCACCTGCTGGGACGGCTCGACCTGCCGGTGGAGCTGCCAGCCCTGCGGAAGGTGTGGCAGGCCCTCGTCGACAATGCCGAACTGCGTGCCTTCCCCGCCGAAGAACCAGGCCTTACCATACGTATCACCAGCTTTGCCTACAAACACGGCATCCCCATCGACGAGAGCGGCCACGGCGGCGGCTTCGTTTTCGACTGCCGCGCCCTGCCCAACCCCGGCCGCCTCGAACAGTACCGCGACCTCACCGGCCGCGACGAACCGGTCATCCGCTTCCTCGAAGAACGGAAAGAGGTACGCGAATTCTTCGAAAATGTGAAAAGGCTCGTCAGCAACTCGGTGGAGAACTACCTGCAACGCAACTTCCACCACCTTATGGTCAGCTTCGGATGCACCGGCGGCCAGCACCGCTCCGTCTTCATGGCCGAACGCATGGCCGCCTTCCTCAAAGAGCACTACGACGTAAAGGTGGTGCTGAAACACAGGGAAATTCTAAATTCCAAATGACAAA
>JAMOUS010000074.1 GCA_027067975.1 Bacteroidales bacterium
CGAGGCCAAGAAGGCGGTCGACCCTGTTAAGGTCAACCTGGGTTATGTTGAATTGATGAAGGACAGCCTCGACAAGGCAGAAGAGTACTTCACCTCGGTGAGCCAGCCGAGCGAGGCATCGAACTTTGGCTTGGGGACCATCGCCATCATCAAGGGAAAATATCAGGATGCTGTCAATTATTTCGGTTCGCAGAAAGGCTTCAACCCTGCGCTGGCGCAGCTGCTCAACGGCAATGCCCAGGCAGCCAAGAACATTCTCGATGCTGTCGACCATACCTGCAAGTGGAAAGAGTATCTCTATGCAGTGGTAGGCGCACGGCTGGGTGATGAGAACATGGTATTCGAACACCTGAAAAAGGCAGTGGCCGACGATCCTAAGATGAAAGAGTTGGCCAAGACCGACATGGAGTTTGCCAAATACTTCGAGAACGATCAGTTCAAGTCGATCGTCCAATAAAGAAGATTTCGATAGAGGAAAAAGAGGGCGGTTGTACGGGCCGCCCTCTTTTTTTATTTGGAATCAACCCAGTGCAAGTAAAGATGCCAGAGGACCATGCCGGCACTTACAGCAATATTGAAAGAGTGTTTCGTGCCGAACTGGGGGATCTCGATCACCGTATCGCTCATTTCGACCACTTCCTGGCTGACGCCCCGGATCTCATGACCGAAAACCAGGGCGTAATGTTGTCCCTTTTTAGGAGAAAAACGCTCGAGGGAGATGCTGTTTTCGGTTTGTTCTACCGAAAGGATCCGGTAGCCGTTTTT
Source organism: Bacteroidales bacterium (assembly GCA_027067975.1). Taxonomy (GTDB): domain Bacteria; phylum Bacteroidota; class Bacteroidia; order Bacteroidales; family VadinHA17; genus DRPN01. The sequence continues at coordinate 766 of JAMOUS010000074.1, forward strand.
TTTCAGTTCTGAGATAGCCTCCCTTGTTTCCGGGAAGTATCGCCATGGGACTGCCTCCTCGGCACCCAGTGCGGTCTTGCGGATATCGCGGTGAGGCGGTGTGGCGGTGATCCCGCAGAGGAGAAGTTCTTCGGCGCGAAAACCATCGGCCGTGCGGAAGATCGATCCGATATTGTTCAGGCTGCGTACATTGTCAAGTACGATCGTCACCGGAAACTTTTCCGTTTGATGATATTCTTCAGGAGTGAGCCGTCCCAGCTCCTCATTCTTTTTTTTGCGGAAACGGAGTTGTGTCATTGTCAAGGGATGGTTGACAAAAATAAGGATATTTCCCGTTTGTTCCGGCAAGAGGATGGTTGTAAAACATCTTTGAATTGAAGGGTAAAAAGCGTATTTTTGAACCTCCTTAACCATTAAAGCTAGAGCGATGAACATTCACGAGTACCAGGGAAAGAACATTCTGAAGGGTTTTGGTGTGGCCATTCAGGAGGGTATCGTGGCCGATACGCCGGAGAAGGCGGTAGAGGCGGCCAAGGAGCTGGCCCGTCAGACCGGTACCAAGCTGTGGGTCATCAAGGCGCAGATCCATGCCGGCGGACGGGGTAAGGGTGGAGGCGTCAAGCTGGCCAAAAGCCTTGATGAGGTTAAAGAGCTGGCTAAGAAAATGATTGGGATGACCCTCGTGACCCACCAGACCGGCCCGGAGGGCAAGGTGGTGCACAAGGTACTCGTGGCAGAAGATGTATACTACCCCGGAGAGAGTGAACCGAAAGAGTTTTACATGAGTGTCCTGTTGAACAGGAAGACCGGCCGCAACGTCATCATGTACTCTACCGAAGGGGGAATGGACATCGAGACGGTGGCGGAGAAAACGCCGCATCTGATCTTCCGGGAGGAGGTCGACCCCGCTGTCGGGCTCCTCGGTTTTCAGGCACGCCGCATAGCCTTTAATCTGGGGCTTTCGGGGAAGGCCTTTAAGGAGATGGTCAAGTTCGTGACGGCATTGTACAATGCATACGAGAAGACCGATGCTTCGCTTTTTGAGATCAACCCTGTGTTAAAGACCTCCGACGACCGGATCATTGCGGTCGACTGTAAGGTGAACCTGGATGACAATGCCTTGTTCCGGCATAAGGATTACCTGGAATTGCGGGATCTTTCGGAAGAAGATCCTGCCGAGGTGGAAGCCAGCAAATACGGGCTCAACTTCATCAAGCTCGATGGCAATGTCGGCTGTATGGTGAATGGAGCGGGCCTGGCGATGGCCACCATGGATATCATCAAGCTGTCGGGCGGAGAGCCGGCCAATTTCCTCGATGTAGGCGGTACGGCCAATGCCGAGACGGTGGAGGCAGGTTTCCGCATCATTTTGAAAGATCCCAATGTGAAGGCGATCCTCATCAACATCTTCGGGGGTATCGTCCGCTGCGACCGGGTGGCCCAGGGGGTGGTCGACGCTTATCATTCCGTGGGTGATATCCCCGTGCCGGTGATCGTTCGGCTGCAGGGAACCAATGCCGAGGAAGGCAAAGAGCTGATCGACAAATCGGGTTTGAAGGTCTATTCGGCCATCACCCTGCAGGAAGCTGCCGATAAGGTGAAAGAGCTGGTGGGGTGAAAGATCTTTGAGCGGATAACAGACCGGAGAGAGCCACCCTGTGTAGGGAGGCTTTTTTCATGGTCTTTCTCTGTGGATGGGGAGGGTCATGCAACGGGCGCCTCCTCCGCCCCGGGGCAGTTCCGATCCTTCTATGGTGATGACATAACGCTCCCGGCCTGCCGTGCTTTCTTTCCCTTTGATGAGATCCCGTGCCCGGAGTATGTCGAAACCATTGTGATTGAGTTCTTCGATGGTATATACGTTGCGGGCGTAACCGATCACTTTTCCGGGGCCGAGAGCGAAGAAGTTGGCCCCGCTGTGCCATTGTTCCCGTTCCTGTATCCACTGGTCGTTCTTGCCGCCGCACAACAAAGGTTCCAGATCCATGCCTTCTTCGCGCAGGCCCTCGAGGAGGTTGTTCACATACCGGATCCCTCTGACCTGACCATTCTCGACACGGATGCGGACGGTCTGGTATTTTACCGGGCGCAGGATGAGCGGTTCAAACACCATGCAGGTATGTTCGTCGAGGAGGGTGAAGACCATATCGAGATGGATGAACGACTCGGGCTGGTGGGGAAGTTCCTGTACCAATAGGGTAAAAGGGGACTTGCGGCGGGCGGCCAGCCGTGCGATGATGCTGTCGATACCTTTGGTGGAGGTGCGAATGCCGTTGCCGACAACGAGGAGATCGTCGCGGGCAATGAGGATATCGCCGCCTTCCATACGGGCTTCGGGGTCGGGGAAGGCATTGCCGGTGATCACCTCGTGGTGGCGGAAACGGGGATGATGCCGGAAGATCACGTCCATGATGGAGGCTTCACGCGCCCTTACGTGGGTGGCCATGCGACTGGTGAAAAGCCGGTCGAAAAGAGCAAATCC
>JAMOUS010000075.1 GCA_027067975.1 Bacteroidales bacterium
CCGACCGTCCCACCCTACCCAAACTGAAAAAGCTGCCCCGCAAAGAGCACAAGGATAAGGAGAGAATCATCATCTCGCCCGACGTCAACATCGAAAACCACGTCGCCTGGAAAGACAATCATCTGGTCTTTGACAATGAGACCTTCGAAGAGATCGCCTATGAGTTGGAACGGTGGTTCGACGTGAAGATCATCTTCCAGGATCCTTCTTTAAAACGATACCGTTACACCGGGAAGTTCATCAACAAAGAGTCTCTCGAGCAGATCCTCCGGGTGATCCAGATGACCACTCCTTTTCAGTATGAGATTGAAAAAAACAAAGTGATCATTCGCAAATAAACCTATCAACCCTGAAGTATTAACCTAAAACCTACTGCCTATGAGAAAGATCACCACCCTTTGAAATCCATTAAAAAAAGAAGGCCGGACAATGCTGCCACATTTTCCGGCCCGGTATCAGTCAGTTAACGGGACCCCTCCGGAACAACCTTCTTGAGATCCATCCGGAAGTCCCCAGTCACTAACCAAAAACATACAAATTTATGAAAAATTCAAACAGTGGGCGCAAGAACTGTACCAACTTGCCCAAAATCCTGATCAAGATGAAACTGACACTTCTTCTTTTTCTTTCCTTCGGTTTTGTCAGTTTGGCCTCTCAGGGGTATGCCCAGGAGATGCGTCTGGACATAAACCTGAAAGACGCAACCCTCAAGCAGGTGATCCAAGCGATCGAACAACAAAGTCAGTTCAGTTTCTTTTACAAGAACGACCAGATCGATGTAGAAAAACGGGTCACCCTCAAGGAAAAGAATGCTCCGATCCAGGACATCCTCAACAAGGCCTTGGCGGGCACCGATCTGACCTATACGGTGGTCGACCGGATCATTGTGATCCGGCCCAATAAGTTTCCCTTGCAACCTATCAAAGTAGAAGGGAAAGTCACCGACGAACAAGGGAATCCCCTTCCCGGGGTGAACATCATTATCAAAGGGACCCAAAAAGGCACGATGACAGGAGGTGACGGAACCTTCATGCTTGACGTTCCTGAGAAAAATGCAATCTTGGTGTTTTCATTTGTGGGTTATGAAACCAAAGAGGTTCCCCTTAACGGGAGAACCACTCTCAATGTTACGTTAAAAGAAACGGCAATAGGGTTGCAAGAGGTTGTAACGATCGCGTACGGCACTCAAAAGAAGATCAATCTTACGGGTTCAGTTGACAAGGTCACCTCGAAAGAGATCGAAAACCGCCCTGTCACACAGTTGTCTCAAGCACTTACCGGCCAGGTGCCAGGGATGACGATCATGCAAAGATCGGGGAAACCGGGAGCGGATGCCGGAACCATCAGGATCAGAGGTGTAGGAACTTTCAGCAATGCCGGGAAAGCCCCGATGGTACTGGTCGACGGGATAGAAGCCTCATTGAACGACATCGATCCCAACGACATAGAAAGCATCTCGGTCTTGAAAGACGCAGCATCCGCCGCCATCTACGGATCCCGCGCCGCAAACGGGTTGATCTTGATCACCACGAAATCCGGAAAACCCGGAAAGTTCAGAGTGACCTACAACGGTTACGCCGGATGGACCCGGCCGACGAAGTTCCCCGAATACCTGGGATCCGCCGATTATGCAAGATTGTACAACGAAGCATTGGAGAATGACGGTTCACAACCCATGTATACCGAAGAAGAGATCCGGAAATTTGAGGACGGAAGCGATCCCGACAACTATCCCGACACCGACTGGCTCGACCTTGTCTTCTCGGGAAGCGGCTTTCAGACCAAGCATGATTTCAATTTCAGCGGGGGAAGCAAAACCAACACATACTCGTTATCCGTAGGATATCTGAACCAAAAAGGCCTTGTGCCCAGAAACTACAACAAGAGATACAGCTTCCGACTGAATCTAAATAGCCAGATCTCAAAGAAGTTGGAACTGATCATGCATCTTTCCGCCATACAGTCGGAACTGAACGAACCGATCCCCGCCGGTCACTCGGGTGCAGGATACAGACTGGAAAACATTGTGATTCACGCTGTCAGGATTCCACCCACCATCCCGGCCAAAACATCCGAAGGGTATTACGGGTTCCTGAATGAAGGGGTACCGTACGGATGGATAGAAAGCAACTCGTTCAAAAACAACAAGATCATCCATCTGCTCGGAAACATCAACCTGAACTGGGAAATCACCGAAGGGCTGACAGTTACGGGTATCTTGGGATACCGTCCGTACATCAACAAAGAGCATACCTTTGCTCCGGAACTGGTGGTCAATGCCAACAAGACCCAGGGTCCCGCCGAAGTGTTCAATTATTGGGACAACAACAATTATCTGACATTACAGGCTTTGGTCAATTACGACAAAACCATTGACATTCACCACTTCCACATTCTCGGTGGTTATACGCAGGAGAGTTACACCGACACATGGACCCGAGCATATCGGGACAATCTGCCCAACAATAGCCTGAACACCATCAACGCCGGTTCCGAAGAAAACATGAAGGCATGGGGGTCGGGTGCCGAATTCGCTATGCAGTCGGTATTCGGAAGGTTCAACTATGATCTAAAGAATCGTTACTTACTGGAGATCAATGTAAGGGCCGACGGATCCTCCCGATTTGCACCCGGCAATCGTTGGGGGATCTTCCCTTCCATATCCGGCGCATGGATTCTGACCGAGGAAAATTTCCTGAATGACATCGACTGGCTGAATGTTTTCAAGGTCCGACTCTCTTGGGGAGTGCTCGGGAACCAGAACATCGGGACATATTATCCCTATCAGTCGGTGTACGTAATCAACGGAATCAACTATTCCTGGGGCGGATCGTTGATCCCCGGTGCAGCCGCCAATACGTTGCCCAATAAAAATATCACTTGGGAAACCACCCAAACGTCCGACATCGGGCTGGACATGAGCCTTTTAGACAGGAAGTTAGATTTCACCTTCGACTATTTCCACAAGGTCACATCCGACATCCTTTACAACATTTCCACCTCGTCGGTTTTGGGGCTGACACCATCCGAACAGAATGCCGGAAAAGTCTTGAACAGAGGCATTGAACTTTCACTCGATTACAATGATCACGTCGGCAATTTCCGTTACGGTGCTGCACTGAATTTTTCGTACATTCACAACGAAGTACTGGAAATCGCTAACATTGAAAAAGACATTGCGAAAGGTTTGTTCGTGGGGTATCCTTTGGAGTCCTATTATGGCTATCTTTCTGACGGTCTCTTTGTTGATCAGAACGATGTGGACACGTATCCGACACAACCCTACAATGCACAACCCGGAGATATCCGGTATAAAGACATTTCGGGCCCCGACGGTGTACCCGACGGTCAGGTGGATCCGAACTATGACCGCACAGTCATCGGCAGCAGGATTCCCAAATACACCTACAACGGAAATCTCTCTCTGGGATACAAGAATCTTGACTTTTCCGTTCAATTACAAGGCGTTGCCGGTGTCAGGGGGATGCTAAGAGGTTATGCCGGTGCAGCCTTTTATCACAAGGGGAAAGCACAAAAATGGCATTTGCAGCGATGGACCAAAGAAAATCCCAATCGCTGGGCACCTCATCCCCGGGTTCAGATTCTCAGCAACGCCGGAGAACCGAACCTTTTCACCTCCGACTTCTGGGCAAGGAATGCTTCTTACTTGCGAATCAAGAACATGCAAATAGGTTATTCGCTCCCGAAGAAATGGTTGTCGGGAATGGGTGTGAACAAACTCCGTGTTTATTTCAGCGCAGACAATGTCTATACTTTTGACAGTTACTACCCAGGATGGGACCCCGAGATCAACACCGGCGGATATTTTTACCCGATCACCGCAACCTTTACGTTTGGGTTAAACCTCGTATTCTAGGTATTCTAGTTCTTTAAAACTCGTGAACCATGAAAAGGAAAAATCAATATAAATTGACCTTTTTAAAACAGATCATTCTTTTTGCCACAGGATTTGTTTTATTGTTTTCTTACGCTTGCAGCGATTTTCTCGACAAGGCACCGCTCGACCAGTTGTCCGACAACACATTCTGGAAGAATGAGAAAGATGCCCGTATGGCTCTTGCCGGCTGTTATCAGATCAACAACGGCATGTGGGTGGAAGGTGACTGGTGGTCGTACCGCGGACTGTTATGGTTGGAATTCGCCACCGACAATGCTTTCGACCGCAGGGGCATTCATTCCAATCAATCAAAGTTAACTTCCGGTGACAATATCAGCACCAACAGAGTGGTACGGAACTATTGGCGCAACTCCTACAAGAAGATTGCCCGTTGCAACAATTTTCTTGAGAAAATCGGAGAGGTGAACATGGATGAAACGGCAAAAAAACAGATGATCGCAGAAGTCCGTTTCATCCGGGCCTGTCAATATTTTTACATGTCTCAGTTTTGGGGAGATGTACCGCTGGTGACCAAAGTGCTCACCATCGACGAGGCCAACAATGTGGAAAGAACCCCCAAAAGCCAAGTGGTAAGTTTTGTTTTGTCCGAGTTGACCGACGCTGCCAACGACTTGCCGGTCTCCTGGGACCCGTCGAACTACGGACGGGCCACGAAAGGGGCCGCATTGGCTTTTAAGGGTCGTTTGCAAATGGCCGAAAGATCGTGGGCGGATGCCGCCGCCACCTATAGGTCCATTATGGATCTGGGCGTCTATCAGATCGACCCCCGATACGAAGAACTTTTCATCGAAAGCGGAGAAAACAGCCCTGAGATCATTTTCAGCAACCAGTTGATCGAAAACCTTCTCGGATCGGGAATCCTGCAACATCATTATCCCTTCATGGCAGGAGGGTGGCATGTGATGTGCACGCTCGGAAGCCTGGTCGACGACTATGAATGTACCGACGGAAAAAGCATCCAAGAATCGCCGCTGTATGATCCCGATCATCCTTTTGACAACCGGGATCCGAGATTGTACATGTCGGTTCTGCTCCCCAATTATTCAACGTTCAAAGGGATGCTGTATGTAACCCATCCCGATTCCATCACCGCACCCGACCGGATCCCTACCAAAACAAAAACAGGATACGGCCTCCGAAAGTTCATGGATGAAAGCTACTCGGGCGACAAACTCAGCTACGGTGGAAATCTGCCGATCGTTCGCTACTCGGAAGTTCTCTTGAGTTATCTGGAATCGGTGATCGAAGCCGGTCAGCCGATCACCCAGGATCTTCTGGACGAAACCATCAATCAGGTGCGGGGAAGGGCCTCCGTGAATCTCCCCCCCATTACCGAACTGGATCCGGACAAACTTTTGCCGGTCGTGAGACATGAACGCCGTGTGGAATTGGCCTTTGAAGGGATTCGTTATTGGGATCTTTTACGTTGGGGGATCGCAGACTCTGTCCTCAACGGCGACTTCTACGGAGCCAAGATAGCAGACTCTCCCAATGACACCCCCTATCAGGTAGACGCCACCGGCCATTTTTATGTGTGCACGCGACATTTCAGGAAGGATGTGGATTACCTGTGGCCCATCCCCCAAACGGAAATCGACATCAACCCGAACCTGACACAAAACCCGGGGTATTGATGTATTACGCAATGCCTATTTTTAGATTTAAGAGGCTATTCTGCGGAGTAGCCTCTTAAATCTTTTTTCATCATTTTCTTTCCGTCTCTCATCAAACCTTGAGTCATGAAATACGCACTCGTCCTATTTTTCATAACCCTCTTCTTCTCATGCAACGCTCCCCACACCCAAAAAGCAGAAAAGAATGAAAAACCCAACATCATCATCATCTATGCCGATGATTTGGGCTATGGAGATGTGGGCGCCTATGGCAGTATCGACTTAAAGACCCCCAACATTGACAGCTTGGCCGCCGGAGGATTGCGGTTCACCAGAGGATATGCCTCCTCCGCCACATGCACACCCAGTCGTTATGCGCTCATCACCGGCACCTATCCCTGGAGAAACAAACGTGCTCACATTCTTCCCGGTTCGGCACCGCTTATCATCGACACCTCACAGCTAACCCTTCCCAAAATGCTGAAAAAACAGGGTTATCACACCGGAATCGTCGGGAAATGGCACCTCGGACTGGGAAACGGAAAGGTCGACTGGAACGGACACATCTCCCCGGGACCCAATGAAATAGGATTCGATTACGCTTTCATCATGGCTGCCACCCAGGACAGGGTGCCAACCGTATACATAGAAAACGGGGATGTTGTAAACCTTGATCCCAACGACCCGATCAAAGTAAGCTATCAACATAAATTTCCGGGAGAAATAACAGGGAAAGAACACCCCGAATTGCTCAAACTGATGTATTCCCACGGACATGACGGAACAATCGTAAACGGAATCTCACGAATCGGCCACATGATCGGCGGAGAAAAAGCCTGGTGGATCGACGAAGAAATGTCGGATCGATTTCTTGCTAAGGCACAGGAGTTCATTCTACAACACAAAAACGAACCTTTCTTTCTTTATTACGCTCTCCAACAACCCCATGTACCCAGAACTCCCAACGAAAGATTCGTCGGAAAAACAAAATTGGGAGCCAGAGGTGATGCCATCGCGGAAGAAGATTGGAATGTGGGACAGATCTTACAACTTCTCAAAAATGAAGGTCTGCTGGAAAAAACTTTAATCATTTTTTCCAGTGACAACGGTCCTGTCCTCGATGATGGTTATCAGGATGAAGCCGTAGAAAAGAACGGTAACCACAAACCGTGGGGGCCCTTCAGAGGAGGCAAATACAGTTTGTACGAGGCAGGAACACGATTGCCATTCATCGTTTTCTGGAAAGGCCACGTCCAACCGGGTGTGTCGGATGCTATGGTTTCACAGATCGACATTCTGAACTCCCTGGCCTCTTTGACCGGCAGCACACTCAGATCTTCGGACGGAAAAGATCTCATGGATGTCTTCATGGGTAAGAAAGATAAGGGCCGCGACGCCATGGTTTTCGAAGCCACCGGACGAACGGGATATCGCAAAGGATACTGGGTGATGATCCCTCCTTATGACGGTCCGGCAGTTAGCAAGTGGGTGAATATTGAGCTCGGAAACTCCAAAGAATATCAGTTATACAACCTAAAAAACGATCCGGGACAACGAATAAATCTCGCAAAAGCAAACCCCAAAAAATTAAAAGAAATGATATTCGAATATGAAAAAGTCACAGGAAGAAAACTCAGCAAAAAATAATCACAAACCAGATGCCCGTACACACCTTCCCGACCTCCTGAAGCGGCAGAAACATTGGACACGCTTTTTCACGGAAAACGACATCCCGCTCACGATGGATAATTCTCCATCCACCTACAAAAAATCCCTGTAGGCAACCTCTTTTTTTTTCCGTAAACTTGCAAAAAACTTCATCCGATGTTCAGAATCTTCTTTTCCGTCCTGCTCCTTTCTTCCTTTTTACTCACGGGGTGCCGTGAAAAGAAAAGCGACACTGCGACTTCTGCCCTTCCCTCCGGGCGTCCGAACATCCTGTTCATCTTCATCGACGATCTGCGGCCGGAGGCAGGCTGTTACGGCAACTCGCTGATGGTCACGCCGGCCATCGACAGGGTCGCCGCGGAGGGGGTATGTTTCACCGGACAGTTCGTCACGGTCCCCACCTGCGGGGCTTCGCGTTACAGCATGCTCACGGGCCGTCTGCCCCGCTCGCTGGCAGCCCTCAGCAACGAAGCCTGCCATACGTTCATCGCCAACAAGCCCGAGGGGGAGCGTTCCGTCACCTTCTTCGAGCGGCTGCGCAAGGCGGGATACTACACCGTCGGCATCGGGAAGATCAGCCATTATGCCGACGGTCATGTCTATCCTTACGACGGCACACCCGAAGGAGCCCCGCTGGAACTGCCCGGCAGCTGGGACGAGATGCTCTTCAACCCCGGCAAATGGGGCACCGGATGGAACGCTTTCTTCGGCTATGCCGACGGCAGCAACCGCAACGGACGGAACAAAATGGTGAAACCGTACGAGCGCGGCAACGTCGACGACACCGGATACCCCGACGGCCTCACCGCCCAGCTGGCCTTGAAAAAACTGAAAGAACTGGCCCGGAAGAAACAACCTTTCGCCCTGGCGGTGGGCTTCTTCAAACCCCACCTCCCCTTCAACTCCCCCGCGAAATACTGGGACCTTTACGACGAATCCTCCCTCCCGCTCACCCCCTCGCCGGACATCCCCAAGAACGTCAACCCCGCCAGCCTGCACCAAAGCCCTGAGTTCAACCAGTATAAGCTGGGCGAGGAGCACCCCTCCCTCACCCATCCCGTCTCCGACGCCTATGCCCGCAAGCTGCGACATGCCTATTTCGCTGCGGTAAGCTACACCGATGCTCAGATCGGAAAGCTCTTGGACGAACTCGACGAACTGGGACTCAACGACAACACCATCGTCATCCTCTGGGGCGACCACGGCTGGCACTTGGGCGACGACCGCGTCTGGGGGAAACACACCATCTTCGAATGGGCCCTGCGGAGCCTCTTCATCGTCCGTGCTCCCGGATATGCCCGGAACGCCACCTGCGACAAGATCGTCAGCTCCATCGACATCTACCCCACCCTCCTCGAACTGTGCAAGCTGCCTGACGATCCTTCCCTCGACGGCAAAAGCCTGGTCCCCCTGCTGCGCAACCCCCAGGCCCCACAGTGGACAAACGCCGCCTACAGCTATTACCGCCACGGCATCTCCCTCCGCACCGCCCGCTACCGCCTCACCCGTTACTTCCGCCCCGAACAACCCGTCATCGAACTGTACGACCATCATACCGACCCCTATGAGAACGTGAACATCGCCGGCGACCACCCGGAGATCGTCAACAAGCTCATGCCCCTCTGGCAAAAAGGGAATACCGGCCTCTATGAAAAATAAAAGGATCCGGGACTATCATTCCAGGGAAAAGAAGCTTTGCTTATCTTTGGTACTCATACCGAAACCTTTCATGCCATGCGATCCTCCATTTTAGCCATTTTCTTTGCTATCCCCCTCCTTTTCAATGTTTCCCTGTCCGCCCAGGCGGCCGGTGTCGCAAAAGAAAAACCCAACATTATCTTCATCATGGCCGACGACCTCGGTTACGGCGAGCTGGGTTGCTACGGACAGAAGATCATCATGACCCCCAACATCGACCGGATGGCGCGGGAGGGGATGCGGTTCACCGACTTTTATTCGGGGCAGGCGGTCTGTGCGCCGGCGCGCTGTACGCTGCTGACGGGCTATCATACGGGTCATGCTTACATCCGCGACAACGGCCAGCCGCCCCAGCGCAACCCTTACACTCCTTTCCCGGGACAGAACCCCATCCCCGACGAGGTGGTCACCGTAGCCGAGCTGCTCAAGGAGGCCGGCTACGCCACCGGCTGCATCGGCAAGTGGGGGCTGGGCAACACCTACACCCCCGGCGATCCCGTGAAACAGGGCTTCGACTTCTTCTACGGCTATAAATGCCAGGTGCATGCCCATAACCACTACCCCGAGTTCCTCTGGCTCAACGACTCGATCGTCCACATCCCCGGCAACGACGGTCGCTCATTGCGTGGCGCCCACCACTCGCAAGACCTCTTCACCCTCGAGGCGGTGAAGTTCATCAACCGCCACCAGGACGAACCTTTCTTCCTCTACCTGCCCTTCATCATTCCCCACCTTTCGATCCAGACCACCGACCTCTACCTCGACATGTACAAAGGTCACGTCCCCGAGACCCCTTACAAGCACCATGGTTATTTGAAGAACCCCTATCCGCATGCCGCCTACGCGGGGATGATCACCCAGCTGGATGCGGCGGTAGGGTTCATCCTCGAGACCTTGAAGGGTATGGGACTCGATGACAATACCATCGTTTTCTTCACCAGCGACAACGGTCCGGCCTACAACCGTCTGGGCGGCTCCGACGATAAGTTCTTCAACAGTGCCGGCGGCCTCAGCGGCCTGAAGGGCTCGCTGCACGAGGGCGGCATCCGCGAGCCCATGGTGGTGCGCTGGCCCGGAAAGATCAAGGCCGGCACCGTCAGCCGCCTTCCCTCCGCCCTGTGGGACGTGCTGCCCACCCTCTGCGACATCGCCGACATCCCCGCCCCCCAAGGGATCGACGGCATCAGCTTCTACCCCACCCTCACCGGAAACGGAAAACAAAAAGAACACGACTTCCTCTACTGGGAGTTCCCCTCCTATGGCGGACAGGCCGCCGTACGCATGGGCGACTGGAAACTCCTGATCACCGGCTTGCGGAGGAAAAACAAATCTCCTCAACTGGCACTCTATAACCTGAAAAAAGACCCCGCAGAAAAGGTGAACCTCGCCGATAAATATCCCAAGATCGTCAGAGAAGGTCTGCTGATCATCCGGCAACAACACACGCCCTCGAAGCTCTTCCCCTTCCCGGAGCTGGAGAGATATGTCGTGGCCAGGCTGGCACTATAAGGAACGTTCTTTTCATCCTTGCCCTACCCTTTGCGTCTCCTTTGTGTTCTTTGTGCCTACTTTGTGTGCTCTGTGGTTAAAACAATCTCAGGGAAGAAACCACAAAGAACACCAAGAAGGCACAGAGAACACGGAGAACCAGCACCTTTGTGATCTTTGTGCCTACTTTGTGATCTCTGTGGTTAAAAAAAATCTCAAAAGAAAACCACAAAACCCCAGAACCATGACCGAGAATGAGATTGCGAACCGCATCATCGGGGCAGCAATCAAAGTTCACAAAGTCCTGGGCCCCGGTCTCCTCGAGTCCGCCTACAAAGAGACCCTCTACTATGAGATCGACCAACAAGGCCTCTATGTTCTCAAAGAAGTCGCCATGCCACTCGTCTATGAAGAAGTTCGCCTCGAATACGGGTACAGGATCGACCTGCTGGTCGAAAACAAGGTGGTCGTCGAACTAAAGGCCGTCGAAGCGCTCTCGGACGTACACCTGGCCCAGATACTCACCTACATGAAACTGGGGAACTTCAGGCTAGGACTGCTGATAAATTTCAATGTCAAAATGCTCAAAGATGGAATAAAACGTGTCATTCTTTAACTTTATCTCCTCTTTGTGCCCTTTGTGTCTCTTTTGTGTGCCCTGTGGTTAAAATAATCTCAAAGAAGGAACCACAAAGAACACCAAGAAGACACAGAGAACACGGAGAACCAACACCTTTGTGATCTTTGTGCCTCCTTTGTGCTCTCTGTGGTTAAAAAATCTCAAGGAAAAAACCACAAAGGACACCAAGAAGGCACGGAGAGCACGGAGAGGAGGAGAGGAGGAGAGAAAAAGGAGGAAAGCAATGATCAGGTATTTATTCATTTTGTTATTATTTCCCGGCGCCCTGAGGGCTTCGTCCCAGCCACCGAATGTGGTGTTGATCCTTGCCGACGACCTGGGCTGGCGCGATGCCGGTTTCATGGGCAGCAGGTATTATGAGACGCCGGCGCTCGACCGTCTTGCCGCCTCGGGAATGGTCTTCACCGACGCCTATGCCAACGCTCCCAACTGCGCCCCCACGCGTGCCGCCCTGCTCACGGGGCTCTATGCCCCCCGCACCGGCATCTACACCGTCGGCTCCTCCAAGCGCGGTGAGAGCCGCTACCGCCGTCTCATCCCCGTGAAGAACACCACCGTCCTCGACACCCTCTTCGTCACGCTGGCCGAGGCCCTCCACAGCAACGGCTATGTCTGTGCCTCCATCGGCAAGTGGCATCTGGGCGACCCGCCCCGGTACGGTCCCCGTGCCCAGGGCTTCGACCTCAACGCAGGCGGCTGGCATGCCGGACACCCCCGCAGCTACTTCTCCCCCTACCACAACCCTTACCTCCCCGACGGCCCGCCGGGAGAGTATCTCACCGACCGTCTCACCGACGAGGCGGTACGTTTCATCCGCAACAACAGGGAACGGCCCTTTTTCTTGTATTTTCCCCATTATGCTGTCCACACGCCCCTGCAGGCCAAGGACAGCCTGACGCAGCTCTTCCGCGGCCGTCCCCCCGACGGCGGTCAGCACAATGCCGTCTATGCTGCCATGATCAAGAGCCTCGACGAGAGCGTCGGCCGCCTCCTCACCACCCTTGACGAGCTGGGATTGCGGCAACGCACGCTGGTGATCTTCTTCTCCGACAACGGCGGCGTCTGGGGCATCACCTCCAACGCCCCGCTGCGTGGCGCCAAGGGCATGCTCTACGAAGGAGGGATCCGCGAGCCGCTGATCATCTCCTGGCCCGGCCATGTCCCTGCCGGCACCGTCAGCCACGTGCCCGTCATCGGCTTGGATCTCTACCCCACCCTCCTGAAGGTCACCGGCACCCGGCGCCCCCGCGGCGTCCACCTCGACGGCGTCGACATCAGCCCCCTCTTCCTCGAGGGCAAACCTTTGCGGCGCCGCGCCCTCTACTGGCACTTCCCCGCCTACCTCGAACGCATGCGCGGCATGCCGCAGATGTGGCGCACCACCCCCGCCACCGCCATCCGCTATGGCGACTGGAAGCTGATCCGCTTCTGGGAGACCGGCCGCTGCGAGCTGTATAACCTCCACGACGACCCCGGCGAACAACATGACCTCGCCGACAGCCTCCCCCGCCTGCGCAAACGCCTCGAACGCAAAATGGACCGCTGGCTGCACCGCACACACGCCCCCCTCCCCACACAAAAGAATCCCGATTTCGACGAAAAAGCCTATCTTCAACGTCTCGAACAGATTGAACAGATAAATACCCGGAACCATGAAAAATAATACCCTTCTCTCCCTGATCCTCGCCCTGGTGCTGGGCGGGATGGTCGCCTGCTCCCCCCGTCATGACGACAACAACTTTAGCGACACCTTCCCCGACGGTGTAGAACGTGTCTGGCCGGGGCCGGCCTACTGGACCAACCCCCTCCAGGACTGGTGTCTGCATGACGGCCGCCTCGAATGTGTCGTGGCCGCCCGCAACCGCAATGTCAACCTCCTCACCCGCCGCGTCGACGACCCCGCCGACGGGTTCACCCTCTCGGTGAAGATGGGACTG
>JAMOUS010000076.1 GCA_027067975.1 Bacteroidales bacterium
AACGGATGGGACGGAATCTTTTCATGGTTGTGGCAGGATAATGTTCAAGATTGTCCCAAAAATACATAAAAATCCAGATCCTGCATCATGTTCCGGGGGATCATGTGCCGGGGCGGGGACGGTAGGTCAATCGGGCCATCTTCTCGACCTCGAGGGTGGCGACCCCGAACTCTTCGGTCACCTTGCCCAGCAGGAGGTAGATGCCGGGACCCCGGAAAGGGTGGTGCCGCAGGGAGGCGGGGAAGTGGACCGTGTCGAAGAATTCCCCCTGGTCGTCGAGCCAGGTGCCGAAGTGCATCCACTCGTTGCGGACGGTGCGTACGTCCTTCACGTGGACGAGCAGGCCCACCATGCGCACCCGTTTTCCGGTGTGGCGGAGCATCTCTGTGGCCTTCACCTCTCCGCGGAAGGGGGTGGTGAGCAGGTCGAACCAGCTGAGGGTGACGGGGAAGCCGAACAGTTCGACCTCATCCCAGGCTTTTTCGAGGGGGCTTTCTTCGAGGGGGGGCAGGTGGAAAGAGGGCTCTGCGGCGGGGAAGAGGGAGGGGGCTCTGGAGGGGCGGTTGCGGGTGAGGGCGGCTGCCTCCCACAGCAGCTCCTTGCGGGAGCGGCCGGTGAAGCGGAAGGCGCCGGCACGTACCAGCAGCTGCAGCTGGGCGGGGGCGGGTGCCAGACGCCGGTGGAAGTCGGCCAGGCTGCGGTAGGGGCCCCTGTGCTGCCGCTCCTCTGCGATGCGGTGCGCCAGTGCGGCCTCCAGCCCCTTGAGATGGACGAAGCCGAGGTACACCTCCTTGCCCGCAAGGGAGGTGAGGTACTCGCCGCGGTTGACGCACGGCAGTACTACGCGGCCGCCGGCGCGGCGCACCTCGTTGAGGTAAACCCACACGGAATAGAAGCCGCCGAAGTTGTTGATCACCGCCACCATGAACTCCAGGGGGTAATGGGCTTTCAGCCAGAGGCTCTGGAAGCTTTCGACGGCATAGGAGGCCGAGTGGGCTTTGGAGAAGGAGTAGCCGGCGAAGGAGGCGATCTGGCGCCACACCTCGCGTGTCACCTCCGGCGGCCGCCCCAGGGCGGCGGCGCCGGCGAAGAAGCGGCCGGCGATCTTCTCCATCTCTTCCGCCGAGCGGTACTTGCCGCTCATGGCACGGCGCAGGGCGTCGGCCTCGGCGAGGCCCAGGCCGGCATAGTGGTGGCACACCTTCAGCACGTCCTCCTGGTAGACCATGATGCCGTAGGTTTCCTGCAGCAGCTCTTCCATGACGGGATGGAGGTAGCGGAAGCTGCGGAGGTGGTGGCGGCGGATATATTCCTTCATCATGCCGGAGCGGGCGACGCCGGGGCGTATGATCGAGCTGGCGGCGACGAGGGTGCGGTAGCTGTCGCAGCGGATCTTGCGCAGCAGGCCGCGCATGGCGGGGCTTTCGATATAGAAGCAGCCGAGGGTCTCGCCGCGGCGCAGCAGCTCCTTCACGGCCGGGTCGTCGCGAAAATGCTGGATGGCATGGACGTCGACACGCACGCCGAGGAGGCGGCGGATGAGGGCGGCCGCCTCGCCGATGTGTCCGATGCCGCGCTGGCTCAGGACATCGAGCTTCTCGAATCCGATGCGTTCGGCCACGTGCATGTCCCAGTGGGTGGCGGGAAAGCCTTTGGGGGGGAGGGAGAGCACGGCATAGTCGGTGATGGGCCGTTCGGCGATGAGGACGCCGCCGGCGTGGAGGGTGCGAGCGTTGGGGAAGTCTTTCAGCTTCCCGGCGACGGCGAAGAGGCGGCGGATGAGGGTGTCGTGGCGGCGGTGGGCGGGATCCCGCACCAGGGCGTCGATCTCTTCTTTGGGGAGGCCGTACACCTTTCCCAGCTCGCGCAGGAGCGAGCGGCTGCGGAAGGTGGTCGTGGCCCCCAGCAGGGCGGTGTGTTCGCGGCCGTAGCGGCGGAAGAGGTATTCGATCACCTCGTCGCGCTCTTTCCAGGAGAAGTCGATGTCGAAGTCGGGAGGACTGCTGCGGCGGGGGTTGATGAAGCGTTCGAAATAGAGGTCGAGGGCGATTGGGTCGACGTCGGTGATGCCGAGGCAGTAGGCGACGACCGAGTTGGCGCCGCTGCCGCGGCCCACGTGGTAGAAGCCGCACGAGCGGGCGTAGCGCACCAGGTCCCACGTGATGAGGAAATAGGCGGCGAAGCCCATGCGGCCGATGATCTCCAGCTCGTGGCGGATGCGGCGGGCGGCCTCGGCGTGACGGGGGCCGTAGCGCTCGCGCAGGCCGTCACCGGCGAGCTTGTCGAGGAGGAGCATGTCATCGCGCGGGTCGCCGGTGAAGGTGCGTTTGTTCTTGGGGGTGGAAGGGTCGAAGTCGAAGCGGCAGCTCTCGAGCACCCGCTTGGTGTTGGCCAGCAGGTGTTCTTCGTCGCGGAAGGTGTGGTGGAGGGTGCGGGGCGGGAGGAAGAGCTCTTCGCGGCCGGCGGTGGGAGGGAGGCGGCTCAGGAGGGTGTTGCGGTCGATGGCCTGCAGGTGGCGGTGCAGGAGGATCTCTTCCTCGCCGGCAAAGGTGGCCGGGCGGAGCACCACGAAACGGGAGCGGTCGGCCCCGCGGCGGGGCAACAGGCGGTGGCGCGGCGCCGGCGTGATGCCGATGAACTCGTGAGGGAGCAAAGGCTCCTGCGGCACGCTGCCGGCGGGGTAGATGACATACACCTCTTCGAAAGCCGGCGCCCGCCGGGGGAAGGGGGTGCCGGTGAGATGGTGGTGCGTGAGGAAACGGTTGATCTCGCCGAAGCCGCGGAACGACCGCGCCAGGAGGGTGTAGCGCATACGGCCCCCGTCACGTATGTCGGCTCCCGCCACCGGCATGATCCCGTGCTGCCGGCAGAGGGCGGCAAAGTCGAAGACCCCCGCCGTGGTGTTGATGTCGGTGAGCGGCAGCACGGAAATGCCGTACGAGGCCGCCCGCCGCACCAGTTCTTCCGGCGACATCGTTCCGTAACGCAGACTGTGCCAACTGTGCGTGTTGAGGTACATCTTTGAACACTCTCTTTTTCTACCTTGGGGGACGGGGTCCGAAGATATGATCGAACTACGTAGCTAATTACGCAGTGTACTACGTAGTTGTATATTTGTGTCAAACTGATGTTTTGATATTTATATGTCCATATCGAGTGTACTTTCCGTAAACTTGTTCTTATCTTCTTCTTTTTCCCCGGGGGGACGGGCGCCGGCGCGGACGATGGCGGCAGCGCCGTAGCGGTCGCGCAGGCGGTCGAGGGTCTGGTAGAGGCGGGTCAGGCGGCTGTCGTCGTGGAAGAGGTTGAGCTGCTGGGTGCCGGGGACGAGGCCGCCGAGGCGTATGCCGAGGAGGCGCACCCGCACCCGGCGGGTATAGAGGCGGCGGAAGAGTTCCTTGGCCGTGGCGATGAGGTCGTGGTCGAAGGCGGTGAAGGGGATGCGCCGCTGCAGGGTGTGGGTCTCAAAGTCGCTGTAGCGGATCTTCACCGTGACGAGGGAGGCCACACGTCCGCGCCGGCGCATCTCGTAAGCGCTCTTCTCGGTCATCCGCACCAGGTGCCGCAGCAGGAAGGGGAGGTCGGCCGTGTCGTGGTCGAAGGTCTCTTCGGTGCCGATGCTTTTCCGTTCCCTTTCGTTGACGACGGGGGTGTCGTCGATGCCGTTGGCTTTTTTCCAGAGGCTCCGGCCATTGCGGCCGAGCAGTTGCTCCAGCAGCTCCGGCGGCATGGCACGGAGGGTGGCGATGCGTTCGATGCCCAGGGTGCGGAGGAGGGCATAGCTCTTGGGTCCGACCATGGGGATCTTCCGCACCGGCAGGGGGTCGAGAAAAGGGAGCACTTCGCCGGCGGGGACAGTGCGTTCGCCTGCCGGCTTGGCCTCGCCCGTGGCGATCTTGGCGACGGTCTTGTTCACCGAAAGACCGAAGGAGAGGGGCAGGCCCGTCTCCTTGCGGATCACGTCGCGCAGCTCCCGCACCCACCGCAGGGTGCCGAAAAAACGGTCCATGCCGGTCATATCGAGGTAGAACTCGTCGATGGAGGCCCGTTCGTAGAGGGGGACCCGTTCGTCGATGAGGGCGGCCACGTGCTCGGAGTACTGGCGGTAGCGGCTGTGATCGCCCCGCACGACCGCAGCGCCGGGGCAGAGGCGTCGCGCCGTGGCCATGGACATGCCGGCATGGACACCGTACGCCCGCGCTTCATAGCTGCAGCTGGCCACCACCCCCCGCTCCGAGGCGCCTCCCACGAGCACCGGCCGTCCCTCCAGACGCCGGTCGTGGAGCCGCTCGACCGATACAAAGAAAGTGTCCAGGTCGAGATGGACGATCTGCCGCGAAAAAGACTCCTCCCCCCGCACGACCGACGAAAAAGAAGCCTGAGAATTTGGAAGTTTCATCGGGATCTTTTATTTTTGATTAAAAATCCGTCAAATTTTTGACAATAAAATAATCATTATGAAAAAAACAGACAAGGGTTCCGGGAAAAAAAAGGAGAATTTTTTCAGCTCAAACATCAAGTTCCTGCGGAAGCGGAAGGGCTGGACGCAGGATGATGTGGCGGTCGCGCTGGGGATGAAGCGGTCGACGCTGAGCGGTTATGAGAACCGGGTGGCGGAGCCGCCGCTGGAGGTGTTGCTGGCCTTTTCGGAGCATTACCGCATTGCGGTGGACACGCTGCTGAAGGTGGATCTTTCGGCCTTGTCAGAGAGCCAGCTCTCCCAGCTGGAGCGGGGGGCCGATGTCTACATCCGGGGCAGCGGCCTGCGGGTGCTGGCCACGACGGTCGATCCGGAGAATGAGGAGAACATCGAGCTGGTGCCGGAACGGGCGAAGGCAGGTTACCGCACCGGCTATGCCGATCCGGAGTTCATCAGCCAACTGCCCACCTTCCAGTTGCCTTTCCTCTCGCCGGGCCGCAAGTACCGCACCTTCCAGATCTCGGGCGACTCGATGCTGCCCATTCCCGACGGCGCCTGGGTAACCGGCGAATATGTACAGGACTGGTCGACCATCGTCTCGGGTCAGGGATATATCATTTTCACGATGGACGACGGGATCGTTTTCAAGGTGGTGGAGAACCTGATCCGCGAGGAGCACAAGCTGCGCCTCTATTCGCTCAACCCTCTCTATGAGCCTTATGATGTAGATGTGCGTGACATCCGGGAGGTGTGGAAGTTCGTTCATTACATCAGCTCCGAGCTGCCCGATCCCGTGATCCCGGAAAACCAGGTGATGTCGATGCTGGCACGTCTGAAACGGGATGTGGATGAACTGAAAAGAGAAAGAGAGGGGGGACGGACGAACTGAGAGAAATTTTCCGGGGTTTTTCTTATCTTGAGACCCAAACAGAGGCGGAGGGTCCTCCATGTCCCAAGAGAAGAACCAGCGCAGTCAGCATGTCCGTTCCCTGTCGCGGGAGGAGATCCTGCGGCAGTATGAGTTCCTGCTGAACATTTCGGATGCTTATCTCTCGATGATCGGAAGGGATTACACCTACCTCATCACCAATGATGCATTTTGCAAGGCCATCGACGTGGATAAGCGGGAGGTGGTGGGACGTACTCCCATGCGGGTTTGGGGTCGCGACACCTTTTTGAGGATCATTAAGCCCTATCTCGACCGAAGTTTTCGCAAGCAAGAGATCCGTTACACCCGCTGGTTCGAAGTGCCCGGACAGGGGGAACGTTTTTTCGAGGTGACCTTTCGTCCTCATCTCGACCCGCAAGGAGAGGTCGATTTCGTTCTGGTCAGTTCGCGGGATCTCACCGAACAGGAACATACCAGAAGGAAACTGCAGCGTCGGGAAGAGGACATGGATCTGCTCAACATGGTCAACCGCCTCTACAGTGAAGGTCGTTCGCTCGAGCAGATCACCACGGCCATCCTTCGCAGGATGATCGCCATGTTCGATGGTTTTGCCGCCAATATTTTTTTGATCGATGAATTGAAAAGAGGGTTGCTCCCTCCCCGTTTTCTTTTTCCTCCTGAGATGAGCGATGCGGAGGGCAAGGAGGATCTCTTCAGCGAAGAGATCCGGGATACTTCTTTTTTTGAAGAAGTGATGCGCAAAGGAGAGGTTGTGCACCTTCACTCTGTTGAGAAGATCGCCGGGGTGGTGGATCAACTGATCGGTGAGTCTTCCAGAAAGCAGCAGTTGTTAGAACTGATTCGGCAGAAGGGGATTGCTTCAATGCTGGTGATGCCCCTGACGCGTGGCCGGGAATATATTGGTGTGATGGTCATCTCCCGCGACCGTCCTTTTGACGGGGAGGAAGAAGAACGGATCCGTCATCTGGGAGAACAGATGATCGTCGTGTTGAAACGGAAGCAGGAGGAGCAGAAAATGGCCGAACAGTCGGAGCGTATCCGTTTGCTTTTCGAGACCTCCGATGATGCGATCTTCCTGATGGCCAAGGAGGGTGTAGTCGACTGCAATCCTGCGGCTGTACGCATTTTCGAAGCGGAGAAGAAAGAGGTATTGCTGGACATTGATCCCTTCATGCTGCTGGCACCGGCACAGGCGGTGGGAGAGAAGACCCCCCTGTTTGCCCGAAAGGTTTTCGAACGGGTGATGCGAGGGGAATTGGTCGTACTGGAGACATTACACCGCACCTTCAAAGGAAAGGAGTTCTATGCACAGGTCAAACTCAACCGTTTAAATATTAAGGGTATAACCTACATCCAGGCGGTGGTTCGCGACATCGACCAGGAGAAAAGGACCCGTATCCTTTTGGAGGAGAATGAAAAAAGCCTGCGGGAAGCTCAGCGTATCGCCCACCTGGGCGATTGGTACTGGGAGATTTCGACAGGCAAAGTGCGATGGTCAAAAGAGTTCTATCGCATCCTGGAATATGATGAAAAGCGCCATATCCCCTCCTTGTTGCTCTTGATACGCAGGATACACCCTGACGACCGGTCGCGTGTGCTGGACAAGATCGCACAAGCCCGGAAGGAGTGTCGAAGGTGTACCGACCAATTTCGTTTGCTAATGCCGGATGGGAGGATCAAATACATCAACTCGAGTGGTGAGTTGGAAACGATGGATGGCCGTCCGATCAAATGGCACGGTACCATTCATGATATAACCCCTCTGAAGCAGGTGGAAGCAGCATTGCGAGAGAGCGAAGCACGGTTCCGTACCATTTTTCACGAAGGTTTTTTTGCAATGAGTGTTCTTTCCCCCGAAGGACGCATCGAGGAGGTCAATCGGGCTTTCGGCAGGCTGATGGGATATTCGGAACGGTATCTGCGAGGCCGTTCTCTGATGCAGTTGGTGACAGCGGGGACAGCTCCCGAAATACAGGAGATGTTGGAACGTCTCTTTCGCGGGGACATCCAGTTTTTTTCCGGCGAGATCACCTATCGCCGGAAAGGTGGCGGGAGGGTCATTGCGCAGACAGGTTTTAGCGTATTGCGGGGCGAAAAAGAGGGTGCCGACAGGATCGTGGCCACGCTGATGGACATTACCGCCCGCAAAGAGGCGGAAAGCCGGATCCTGCAACAGGCCCATGAACTGTCGCTGATCAATCGTCTCAACCTTGAGCTTAACAAAGGAACTTCTCTGAAAGAGATCATCCGCATCTTTGATGCTTTGATCAAGGAACAGTATCCCATCGACCATGTGCTGGTGTATCTGAAAGAACCTTTCGAGTCCAATTTCCATTTGGCTTTTTCCACCTTGCCGGATGAAAAACGAAAAGCCCTCAGTCGGTATACCGATCTTTCTCTATTTCAGACAATCCCAGTTGCCCGATACCGGGAACTGCTCGGGAAGATCAGAGCCAGGGACGAGATCCTCCTTATCAACAAGGAGAAAGAGCTGGACCTGTGTATGAACCTCTTCTTCTCGGATGGGGAGCGTGCCCGAGATACGGCCTATCTCAGAAAAGTCGGAAAAATCAATACTTTCATTATCTACCCGGTGGTACAGGGGGACAAGATCATCGGGTTTATTAACCTCAACAGCGAAAAGGTATTGGATCGCCGGATCATGAGGGATCTTTCGGGGATCCTGGGACAGGCGGTAATGGTATTCCTGAAAAAGATCGGAGAAAGAGAACTGGGAAGGCTCTACAATGCCATCGAGCGGCTGAGTGAGGTGCTGATCATTTCCGACTCCCATGGCAGAATTCTTTACATCAACCGGGCCATCCAGGATCTGCTGGGTTTTGAGAAAGATCATCTTATCGGAGCTTATCTATATGAATTCAGACACCCTGATGAAGATCCTTCTTTTTATGATAAGATCTGGAAGACAGTGAACGAGGGAAAGATCTGGGTGGGAGTGCACCGCCTTCTGAGAAAAGATGGAGAAACGGTCCGGACCCGTACGAACATCACACCCATTCGTGACAACAGGGGACGAGTAAGATATTTTGTAACGATCCTGAGGGACATCACCAAAGAACTGGCGATGGAACATTACCTGCAACGTTCCCAGAAACTCGAGATGATGGGACGTTTTGCAGGCGGTTTGGCCCATGATTTCAACAATATGCTGGCGACAGTGATGGGGTATGTGGAAATGGTGATGGATGAGGTGGAGAAAGGGAGCCTCGCCCATCGTTATCTGGTGCGGGCCAAGGAATCGGGATTAAAGGCCAGGGAGGTGATCCAGCAACTCCTCACATTCAACAAGGGGGTTGAACCGGAAAAGGAAAAGGTGCACATCCCTACCATCGTTAAGGAAAGCTTATCGCTCATGGGGCCTCAAATGCCCTCCCAAGTGAAAGTTACGATCATCGACCGAAGTGGGGGAATGAAAGTGGAAGCCGACCCGGTCCAGTTGCGGCAGGTTTTCCTGAACCTGCTTTCCAATGCGGCGGATGCCGTAAAAAAACGGCCGGAAGGGGAGATCCGGGTGATCACCGATATGGTTGAGGTCACCCGGGAGAATATCTCGGAATATCCGGAGCTGAAAGAAGGAAAATGGCTGCGGGTTCGAACACAGGATAATGGGGAAGGTATACCCGGTCATTTGGCCGACCGTGTGTTTGATCCCTTTTTTACCACCAAGCCGGTTGGGAAAGGCTCCGGAATGGGGTTGTCGGTGGTGCATGGGATCGTGGAGAACCATCAGGGAATCGTAAGGCTTCGCAGTGAAGAGGGAAAAGGTACCGAGATCACGATCTTCCTGCCCATATGACCGGAGGAGTGTCCGGAAGGATTTGCAATGTGGGAAAAATTGCTTATCTTGGCTTTTGAAGGCCTAGGGAGTTGGCCATAATCTCTATTTATGGGCAGGATCCTTCTGATAGAGGATGATATGGATTTTCGCTGGATGCTGGCCGAGATGCTGCGGCGGGAAGGTTATACCGTGGAAACCGCCGAAAATGGAGATGAGGGTGTGAAATTGATGGAGGAGGAGAAATACGATCTTGTGATCACCGACATCATCATGCCGGAGAAAGAGGGTCTGGAAACCATCATGGACATTAGCACCCATAAACCCGATACCAAGATCATTGCAATCTCTGGGGGGGGGCGCTCTTCCGCGGGCAGCTACCTTAAAACGGCAGAATATTTCGGAGCCTTGCGTTCATTCCAGAAACCTTTTGACAAGGATGAGTTCCTCGAGGCGGTACGCGATCTGGTACATGCCTGATCCCGGATCAAGCATCTTTCATAAGCATTTTCCGAACAAGTCTTCCGATGCCGAGAGCTGCGGTGAGACCCGGCGATTCGATCCCGATGAGGTTCACCAGTCCCGGCAAGCCCCTGTCACTTTCTTCCCGTATGATGAAGTCACGAGATGGCTCTCCCGGCCGCTGCAACTTCGGCCGTATGCCTGCCTGATCGGGGGCCAGATCGTCCGGCTCCAGGAAAGGTAAAAAACGGTGGGTTTTCTCGAAAAACTCTTTTGCATGGGTGGGATCCACGCGATAATCGATCTGTTTGTCGGGAAGCCAGATGGTGTTGGGACCCAGTTTCTGGCGTCCTTGCATGTCGGGTGTGGTGTGGATGCCCAGACCTACGGTGTGGAGCTCGGGAACGGGATAAATGAGGCGTTCGATCATTTTGTGTTTTCCGTTCAATAGGGCAAAGTATTCTCCTTTCCAGAAGTATGTACGATAGGTGGGGTCCCCGATACCCGCCATGCGGGCTACTTCTTCGGCGTGAAGTCCGGCCGCATTGACCAGGTGCCGGGTGGTAAATTCGAAAGTGGTACCGTCTCCTTCCCGCAAGGTCACCCCATATCCCCCCCCTATCGGTTGGATGGCTGTCACTTCCGTCCGGTAGACCATTTCGGCACCGCCGCGGACGGCTTCATGTTCAAGGGCCTGCATCAAAAGATGGACATCTACAATACCGGATGAGGGGAAAAATGCAGCATACTCCGCCTGTATATGGGGTTCCAGTTCCGAGATACGGTCCTTCCCGATGAGTTCTCCATCAAGTACCTCATTGGCACGGGCAGTCTCCAGAATTCCCTCTAGCACCTCTTTTTCACCGCTCGTAGTGGCGACAATGAGTTTACCGCATCGTTTGTGAGGGATCTCTTTCTCCCGGCAGTATCCATACAACAACTCTCTCCCCTCGCGGCAGAGCCGGGCTTTTAAACTTCCCGGCCTGTAGTAGATCCCTGAATGGATCACCTCGCTGTTGCGGCTGCTGGTCTCCATCCCAAAATGTTCATGACGCTCAATGACAAACAGCGAGGAGACCTTCCCTTTCAGTGCTGCTGCGATAGCCAGTCCTACCACACCCGCTCCGACAATCGTTACATCACTGTCCATATAGGTGCGTTTTGTGGGGAGAAAAATACGCCTTTTTCCCACAAATGAAAAATGATGTTCACAGGGAGATGCTGCCCGTTCGTCAAAAGAGGCGGTCCAAGGAAAGGAGGATTGATAAAAAATTCATAATTTTTGCTCAGAATCCTCGTTCATTGCAAAAACTGGGATACATATCGTTATTTTTTTTGTTGGCGGTCGGATGGGGCATTGTCCTGTTAAGCGGGATCCTTAAAGTCTGGCCCTGGGGGATTATCGGATTTCTTTTATGGATTGGGATTGTATTGTTATTCACGCAGGTTATGAAAGAAAAAACCGAAAAGAAGGGGAAACGGAATAAGATGGGAAGAAACCCCGGTCACGGAGGAAAGAGCGGAAGGATGTAGAAGGAGGGGTCATCAGTGGCGAAAAAATGAGACGAAAGAAAAGGGGATGCCGGCACCGGCATGCTTCCGTCCTTCGAAAGTATGCCGTTCGGGATTGCCGATGAAGGAATATTCCTACAAAAGGAAGATGCACCGCAAGAAGAGAAAGGCTGACCGGAGGATCATTTTCCGATACAGAAATTTTTGAATATGTTTCCCAGGATCTCGTCTGTGGTGATCTCTCCGGTGATCTCACCCAGATGATGGATGGCCTGGCGAAGATCGAGAGCGACCAGGTCGCTGCTGAGTCCCACATGGAGGCCTGCGACCACGCGGTCGATGTCTTCTGCGGCCTGTAGAAGCGCCTGCTGGTGCCGGAGGTTGGTGATCAGGAGATCTCCCTCGCCTAAGGATTGCAGGCCAGCCTGTTCTTTCAAGGTTTCTTTGAGCCGGTCGAGGTTTTCTTCTTTCAGGGCCGAGATGAAAAGCACCGGCACATCCTCACGGGACAATCCCTTTTCCAGCTCCTGCCGTTTTTCCGCCGGCACGATATCCCATTTGTTGATCACCACGACCAGATGTTGGTGCTCTTTATCCAGCATTTTCGCTACCTCGCGGGTCCTTGTGCGGATGGTCTCAAGATCGTCGTTCCCCTCGTTGAGCAGCAGGATAATGGCCGCTTCACGGATCTTTTGATAGCTGCGCTCGATGCCGATGCGTTCAATGGTGTCGGAGGTATGTTCCCGCAGGCCGGCCGTGTCGACAAAGCGGAAAAGGTAGCCGTCGAGGGTCACGCGGTCTTCAATAAAGTCGCGGGTGGTACCGGGGATCTCCGAAACGATCGCTCTCTCTTCCTGGAGAAGGGCGTTCAGCAGGGTGGATTTCCCGGTGTTGGGAGGGCCGGCGATGGCCACGGGGATCCCGTCCTTCAGGAGTTTACCTTCCCGGAAAGTGTCCGCAAGGCGGTGCAGCGTGGCGGAAAGGTCACCGGCGAGGCGGGCGAGCTCATCACGGTCGGCAAATTCCACATCTTCCTCCCCGAAATCGAGTTCCAGTTCGATCAGGGAGGCGAAATGCAACAACTGTGTCCGCAGGTCGCGGATGCGGAGGGAGAGTCTTCCGCTGAGTTGTGCCATGGCAAGGCGGTGGGCTGCAGCGCTCTCGGCAGCGATGACGTCGGCCACAGCTTCGGCCCGTGCCAGGTCCATCCTGCCATTGAGAAAAGCCCTTTCCGTGAACTCCCCCGGCCGGGCCGGACGGATGCCCCGGGCGGTGAGGAGTTCCAGCATACGCCGCTGGATGTATGTAGAGCCATGACAGGTGATCTCGAGCATCTCTTCGCCCGTGTAAGAGTGAGGAGGATGGTAGACGGTCACCATGACCTCGTCAAGGACTTCACCGTGGTCAAGAAAGCGGGCAAAACGTGTTTCATTGGGGGCAAGGGAGGAGAGCCGGCGCCGGCGGGGAAAGCGGAGCAGCGGCTCACACAAAGCGACAGCGCCGGAGCCCGAGACCCGGATCATGGCGATGGCTCCACGGCCCGGCGGAGTGGAAACCGCACAAATAGGATCCTCATGCAACATCGAGACATAGACATTGGAACGATCACAAAAGTAGGAAAAATGACGAAGGAGCGTTGATAGGAATGGAGATGAGGAAAAGTTCCTGTAAAAAAAAAGCGCCCTGGGGCGCTTCCGGTTTACTTTTTCGCTTCGTAATAACAGCGTTTGGGAGAGTAGATCTTTTCTTCCGTTTTGAGCTTCTTGATGGCCTTGTCCACCTCCTTTTTGTCCAG
>JAMOUS010000077.1 GCA_027067975.1 Bacteroidales bacterium
GGCGGCCTCGCAGCTGTCGCAGCTCATGACAATGAAAGAGAGCACCACACAACGGCTCAACGACGCCTATCGCTCCTGGCTGGCCAACCGTGCCGCCATAAAAGTGCTCGAAATGATGCGGGAACAGTATGAAGAGGAGAAACAACCGGCTTTCATCGCCCGCTCGTCGGAATATTTCCGCCGGATCACCGGGGGAAGGTACGAGGGCATCCGGCTCCTGCTGAATGAAGGAGAAGAAAAAAAGAGAGGGAAAGAGGAGAAGGAGCTGGTGGTCTTTGACGCGCACGGCAAACGGAAGACGCTGACCCAGTTGAGCCGCGGCACGCGCGAGCAGCTGCTCATCGCCCTGCGTCTGGGGCTCATCGAAGAGTACGAGCGGCAGTCGGAGCCCCTGCCCGTCATCGCCGACGAGGTGCTGGTCAACTTCGATCCTGCGAGGGCCCGCCACACCGCCGAGGTGCTGCGCGACTTCGCGCGGGATCGCCAGATCCTCTTCTTCACCTGCCATCCCGGCACCGGAAGTCTCTTCCGTGAGGTGTTCGGAGACACGGCATTCCGGACCTTCTCCCTCTGAGAACGCTGCATCCCCCGCCGCCACCGCATCAAAACTTCCTCTTTATTGTCCTTTTTTTCCTCCTCCCCTATCGGGGGATTTTTTAGTTTTGCACGCGATCCTGAACCTGAAAAAGCTCTTCCGATGACGCTGAAGCAACATTTTCTTTCGTTCCTGCTGCTTGCCGGTCTTCTTCTCTTTTCCTCCTGCACGAAGGAGGGTCCCGGAGGCAACGGCACGATCCGCGGCAAGGTGACGGTACACCTCTTCGATCCCGGCTTCCGGGTGATGCAGGGCTCCTATCCTGCCGCCGACGAGGATGTCTATATCGTCTACGGCAGCGGCGACGATGTCTCCGACGACACCAAGACGGGCCCCGGGGGGACGTTCGAGTTCCGCTTCCTCACCAAGGGGGATTACAAGGTGTTCGTATATACGGAAGATCCCCTGGCCTACCCGTCAGGGGTCAAGCCTGTCGAGAAGAAGGTCGTCCTCCCCTCCAACCGCAGCACGGCCGATGTGGGTGAGCTGATCATCTACCGCAGCGTGGATGTCGACGAGGGGTATGCCCTGCTGCGCGGGAAGGTGTACCAGGTGAACTGGTCGAAGAACTACGACTACATCATCGACACCACCTACGCTTATGACGAGCCGGTGTACCTGGTGTACGAGGACGACGCCACCTACAGCGAACGGCGCCGTGTGCTCGACGACGGCACGGTGGCCTTCCCCCACCTGCTCATGGGGAAATACAAGGTGGTGGTGTACAGCGAAGACCGCAGCGACAACGGCGCCCTCCTCCCCCGCACCGTGACGGTGGAGATCACCGAGCCCTATCAGCAGGCCGACTTTGGCACGATCTATATCGACAAGAAAAAATAGTCCGCCGTCCCATGATGTCGTTCCGCAGGCTCATCCCTTTGTTCTTTCTGACGCTGCTGCCGTGGCTTCCCTCGCAGGCGCAGGCCACGGGCGAGTGGGTCAATGCCGGGGTGAGTTTCAACCTGCCCAAGCGTTTCAGCGCGCGGGTCACCACCAGCGGACGCTTCCTCAACACCGGCATCGGACTGGTGAAGTACCTCGTGCAGTTCGAGGGGGGGTACAAGATCAACAAGCACCTCGACGTGGCGCTCATCTACCGCAGTGCCTGGCGCCTCGAGGATGACGGCCGTTATCACTACCGCGACAAGTTCATGGCCGAGGTGAGCAGCGACGCCTCCGCCGGCCGCTTTTCGTTCACCAACCGCCTGCGCTACCAGCGCCGCACCAAGACCTACCGCCGCGACGACTGGGATGCCATTCCCCTGCAACACATGCGCGACAAGATCTCCGTCGAATACGACATCCCCAAGTGCAAGCTCACTCCCGTCGTCTATGGCGAGATGTTCTTCCCCCTCTACCCTTTCCGCACCCGCACCGTCGACGAGGTGCGCCTGGGCGCCGACTTCAAGTACAAGATCTCCAAAAAACACAGTGTCAAAGCCGGCATCATGATGCAGAACGGCGTAGCCGGCATCCCCGTCAATGCCGTATGGTTCCGGATGGGATATACCTACAAGATCAAACTGTGATTTTCCGGAATGGGTGAGGAGGAAGAGAAAAGTACTTCGAGTGCCTGGAGTACTTGGAGTTACGAGTTCCGAGTTCGGAGTATGGAGTTCTCCCTTTGGGAAATATCAAATATACAAGTATTGAATTACGTCATTTGCATATCACGTCCCCGGAGGGGACTGAATCATATTAGGCAGGCATTTCAATGCCTGTAATATGACGTACAAACAGCACCTAACACCCCAGAGGGGTAGAATGAAATTCCGTTTGTATCCCTCCCGGTCCATTCAGTCCCGCCGGGACGTATATTTTGTTTGTTTTCCAATTATCACAGCCACTGAAGTGGCTGCCTATTTTCAAATAGTCCCTAACTGTCCTTCCCTGATATAGGTTGACCGAAAAAAAGCATCCCACAAATAGATCATTAACAGATATACTTTTTTTATATACTTTTGTAGTACCTTCAAATAATTCCTTTCGAAAATGAAAAGCATATCCTTGAAACTGGAAGACAAGATCTTCCAGGAGACCGAAGAGATCCTCGACCGGCTCAAGAAACCGCGGAACCGGTATATCAACGAAGCGGTAGCCTATTACAACCGCTTACAAAAAAGAACATTATTGGAAAAAAGGCTCCGGGAAGAGTCGGCACTCGTAAAGGATGACACTCTTTCGGTGTTGGACGAATTTGAACAAATCGACCATGAAGGTGAAACAATATGAGGTTTGGATCGCCGACCTCAATCCCCGCATCGGAACGGAACCCGGTAAGACACGTCCCGTGGTGGTGGTCCAGACCGACCTGCTCAACAAGATCCCTCACTTTTCAACGATCATCTGTCCCATCACCACCAATGTAAAGAAAGAGAGTGAGATCCTGCGGGTTCATCTCAAAAGGGGGATGGCCCGTCTCGCCCAGGACTGCGATATTATGATCGACCAGGTAAGAGCCATCGACAACCGCAGGCTGATCAAACGGGTGGGAAAGCTCCCCGACGAGGTTGCACGGAAGATCCGTAAAAATCTCAGTATCGTGCTGGATTTGTGATCATCCCGTTTAAATTTATCACCATAATCAAACTTGCCCTGACCGGAGCCGCAGGCGAAGCGTCAGGGTATGCAGGG
>JAMOUS010000078.1 GCA_027067975.1 Bacteroidales bacterium
TCTGGGTGATAACTACCCCATGCGGCCGCAGGACCAGGGCTTTGACGAGGTGCTGATGCTGCGCGGGGGCGGGCTCTGCCAGCCTTCCGATCCTTTTGAGAACCACAACCGTTACACCGATCCGGTCCTGTTCCATAACGGAAAGATGGTCCAGACCCATGGCTTCTGCACCGATGTCTATTACGATTATGCCATCCGGTTCATCCGCAAGGCTGTGAAAGAGGGAAAACCCTTCTTCGCCTATATCCCTACCAACGCTCCGCATGCTCCCTTTCACGACGTGCCGGAGGATCTGAAGCAACATTATCTGCAGAAGCCCGAGCTGACCTCCATCTCGTACGAGGCGAAGCCCGACACCCAGCGTTTGGCAGCCATCTGTGCGATGATCACCAACATCGACCAGAACGTGGGAAGGCTGTTCAAGGTGTTGCGCGAATTGGGCATCGAGGAGAATACGATCGTCATCTACACCAGCGACAACGGTCCCAACACGCCGCGTTATGTGGGCGACATGCGGGGGATGAAAGGTCAGGTGTATGACGGCGGCATCCGCAACATGTTTTTCCTGCACTGGCCGGCGGTGTTCCATGGCGGTGAACACAGCGACGTGCGGGTGGCCCATATCGACGTGATGCCCACGCTGCTGGAGGCGGCGGGGATTCCGGTGCCCGACACCCTGCATCTTGACGGCCAAAGCTTCCTGCCTCTGCTTCTGGGCAAAAAAGATGAATGGAAGCCCCGGACGCTCTATCTGCAGTGGCACCGTGGTGACATTCCCCAGCCGTTCCGCAACTTCGCCGCCGTAGAGCAGGAGTGGAAACTCCTCAGCCGCGACAGCGTCCATTTCGAGCTGTATGATCTGCTGAAGGATCCCAAAGAACAAAAAGACCTTTCCGGCGACGACAGTCTCCGGACCGCTGCGATGAAAAAGGATTACCTCGCCTGGTACCGAGATGTTTCTTCCACCTATCCCGACAACTATGCCACCCCACGCATCATCATCGGCACCGACCATGAGCCGGTGACCGAGCTGACGCGCCAGGACTGGAAGCGGGAAGCAGGCACCTGGTGGGGCTACCGCGGCCACTGGCTGCTCACCGCCGCCCGCGGCGGCGACTACGACATCACCGTCCGCACGGCCGAACCCCGCCCAGGTTGGGAGGTGCACCTCAGTATCGGCGACACCCTTCTGACTGCCATCCTCCCCGACACCCTCTATACGTTCCGCAACGTCCCTCTGAGGGAAGGTGATCTCTCCCTGGAAGCATGGATATCAAAAGAGGATCAACATTACAAACGGTTCCATCTGTTCGTTCGGCGTTCAAACCTGAAATAAGGCGATCCGCAACTACTTTTCCAAGGGATCTTCCAGCAGTTTTTCAATGGCGGGGATGAGGAGATCCTGCTGGCTGGGTCGGGGGGCATGACTGTCCACCACCCTTCCCTTGCGATCGATCAATATGTAATGAGGGATACCGGTGATTCCAAAGCGACCGGTCAAGTCGGACCAGGCTGGCTCTTCGACAAAATAGTTGTCGCCCTCGATCTCCATCTCCCTGACCATCCTTTTCCATGAGCCCTTTCCGGAGCTGCTGCTACAGAGGTAGACAAAGACCACGTCTTTCCCCTTGAAATGTTCCCGGATCTTTTTGGAGGCTGGCATCTCGCCGCGGCATGGACCGCACCAGGTGGCCCAGAAGTCGATATAGATCACCTTGCCTTTGTGTTTGTCGACGATCTGCACCAGGAGGGAATCGCCGCCAGTGGCTCCTGTTTCGGAAAGGAGTGTATTGTCGATGCGTAACGGGTTCCGGGCCTCTTCCATCACCTGTTCGTAAACAGCCAGGAGATCGCTGCGCAAGCGAGGCTCGGTGATCTCGGGCATATACACCCCCATCAGTTGCTGGAGAGTGAGGGTATCCTCCCGGTTCAGGGCACTCCCCAATACATTGGAAAGGTAAACCTGATAGAGTTCTGGCCGTTCGTACTTTCCAAAAGCATGTTCGGCGTCCCTCAACATGACCAAGGCTCCTGCGATCGCAGGATGCTCATTGGTCAACGCAATGATCCGCTTTACGAAAAGGGTGTCTGCCTGCGTTTCAACCGAATCATGAGCGGCCACCCAGTTTCGGAGATCCGCCGGGATCTCCACTCCCGCCCGCTCCAGGGTCGACATCACATCCTTATACGTAAAAGTCAAATCAAGGGCTTTCCTTGGGCGTTTGATATCATAATAAAGTACCAGATTATGCAGGTAGTTCGTAAATCTATCGCTCACGATCTCCCGGTCGAGATCGACGGGATAATCGTCTAAAAAATCCATTTCACCGTCCGGGATCGTGTTGAGCCATTCTTTCACGTCCTGTCCTTTGTACAAAGGATGGATGATGCAATAATCCAACATCAGGTAAGGGAAATTGTAGCGGGCCCGGTCGTTGCACCATTTTCGGAAATTCTCGCTCACAGGATGCGAAACGAGATAGTCGTGTGTCTGTGTGTTCCATTCCGCTGCTTTTTTCCTCGCAAAATCTCTGAAGACGGAGAAGGTGTCGTTCTGATAATAAGCATTCATGTTTTTCATCGTCGCATACTCCCTCTTACGGAGATCCAGGAGATCATAGCAGGCATCGGCGTCATCCCCCATGAAATGCATTTGTTCCCCGTCGATTCGCACGAGGGTGCTGTCACCCGGCACGAGGAAGAGTTCCATGTAATGTCCTTGTTTTTCCAGGAAGACATTGGTCCCGTACGCCATAGGCAAGGTAAAGGAGAAACGTCCGAGGCTGTCGACATGAGCTGAGCGTGTGATATAATCATCCAGGGCTATGCTGGTGTAGCGAATATTGAGGGTGACAGGGGATCCGTTTCCCTCTCCGGCCAGGTATCCCTGAAGGAACGCCTCATTAGGTTTTCTGCTTTTTGAGCGGTTGACCGCTTTCCGGACGACCACAGAAGGATCACAGGCAAAGAGGCGGACCGGTCTTTTGTTGCGGGACACCTCGCAATAGGGAGTTTCCCGCAGCCGAAAGGTGTAGGTCCGAAAGAGCGGTCCGCTCGCCACTTTCATCGTGTAGGTACCGTTGCGGTAGAGGATCTCCCGATAATCCCAGAAAGCGTTGTCGGCCACGAGGAAGGAGGGGGTCACTTCAATGGCCCAGTACTCTTTTCCTTCGGTGCCGTACCACATCCCCTTCAGCTCGGAGGGTAAAG
>JAMOUS010000079.1 GCA_027067975.1 Bacteroidales bacterium
GTTCATATCTTTTCATTTACAGGTTTGACAACGATCGTGTTTCCCTCCGTGCGCACGACCTCCACTTCCACATCCCGGTCGAGGTATCCGGAGAGGGAACGTCCTTCGTAGACCTTCTCGCCGATACGCACTTTTCCCACCGGGTTAAGGCGGGTAAGGGCCGTACCCTTTGTGCCCGGCATCACCGCTGCCTGTCCTTCCGGCTTGTTGACCCGGCTGTCGATGACCGTCTGCAGGCTGATCCGCTTCCAGGTCTTTCCCTTCAGCACGACCAGCAGCGTCCCCACAAACAGGAGGAAAGCCCCTCCCAGGATGATCGTCCCTATCGTGGCGCCGTGGTACACATACCCCATCACGATCGCCGCGACCAGAAGGACCGCGCCCCCGACACCGGCCACCGTCACCCCGGGAATCAGCAAAAACTCCACGATAAAAAGGAAGATCGCCAGCAGGATGAGTATGATGATAAGCGGTATCGACATATTTCAACAGATCATTTCACATAGGCTTTCAACCCTCTTTCCGCCAGGCTGCGGCGCTGGGCTCTCAGTTTCTCCAGTTCGCCGCTGCTCACCTCACATTTGCCCTTGTAATGGGTGATCAACGTGCACTGTTCCGCCTGGACAGGATCGTGCGAACAAACCTCGATCAATGCCTTGATCACATAATCGAACGTATGCACATCATCATTCAGCAGGATCAGCACATGCTGACCTTCTTTTGTGTCCGCTCCTTCGTTGACCGTTTTGATCTTCTCTTTTCCCATGCTTCACCGGTATTTATTTCTGAGGATCACCGATCATCACACGAACACCATTGCGGTAGGCGGTGACAAAGCATCCGCTCAGCCCCTGTTCAGCCAGCTTGTTGCGGAAGGCTGCCGCCTCCTCAAATGTAGCAAAATTTCCGATAGCGTAAGTATAGTATCCTTGATTATTTTTCGTCCGGATCACCACGTGATCCCATCCTGCCAGCTCTTCGAGTCCTGACAATTTCTCCTTGGGAAGCGGGTTCCGGAACACGCCCACCTGAACGCGGTAGATCAGGCCGGGTTTAGATGTTTTCACGGGGGTTGGGGAGGCAGTTTTGGCAGGAGCAGTCCGGCTCCGGCGAGCGGGGGCAAGGTTCACAAAAGGCTCGGGATCCTCCAGCTCGCGTGCCCGCGCCACCTCTTCACGACGGCCGTCGCGGAAAGCCACCAGCACAGCATCCCGGTACCCCTCTTTCCGGAGGCGCAGCAGTGCCTGCGCCGCCTCGCCGTAAGTACGGAACTGTCCGGCATAGTAACGCGTCAATCCCTTGCCGGGGATCTCTTCCCGGAAAAGGGGATACATCCCCTTGAAATAGGAGGGATCGGGAGATTTTCCGAAGACACCGATCTGCAGGCGGTAGTTCACCCCCGGCGGCATGCTGTCGGCAGGAAGGATCACCGGAACGCCCTCTTGCCGCGTCAACCCGAAAGGATACCGGCGCAATACATTTTCCCTCCCTGCCGGCATGTGAGGAGGCGGCTTCCGGTAGATCTTCTCTTCCTTTTCCGCGACCATCTGGGAGGACTCTTTTTTCTTCTTCCGAACAGGTTGTTTTCTTGAAGCGACCGCCAGGTGGGTCATATCCTTTTCCGGTGCAGGCATGAGGCCGGCAAGGGTGAGGATCGCCTTGCGCTGGGCGTCGAGGGCCATCCGCTCATACGCATCGGCCTGCATCAGCCGGTCGTACCGCTCTCCGGAAGGACCCTTATCTGCCTGATCATGCAGCTGTTGCGCCTTCCTCCAGGCACGCTCCGCCTCCCGGTGGAAAGAACGTCCCTGCCGCCTGCGGAGGGTGTCGATCCCTGGATCATCCAACAGGGAAGTGATGTAACGCTTGTTGAGCGCATATTCTTTCCCATTGGCCTGGCGGAAATACTTCACCGCCTCGAGGCGTTTCTCCTCCTTGGCCTTTTCCAGGGCCCGCACCTTCTGTTCAGCCCGGCTACGGGAGAGGCCGGTGGAGGTGTTGACGACCATCTTCTGGCGGTCGGCTTCACGGGCCTCTTTCCAGGCGGCTTTCATCAGCTCGTCACCCTTGCGGCTGAGAGCCCTACACTCCTCAAACACCTGCCGATCCGAAGGGGTGATGATCTTTTGGAGGTCAGGATTCTTGTAAAAGTCTTCTCCTGCCAGCTCAAGGAAAGGAGCGGCCTCTTTCTCGGAGACGGCACCGACAGGGGCGGAGATATGAGTGGCATCTTTCCCGGGGCCGAAGATCGTATAGGCGCTGCCGTGATCACGATTCCCTTCGCCGGCACGGGCCGCCCAGATGCCGGCCTGTTGGCGGTAGCGGGCCGCTTCCTGCTCATGACGGGCAATGTGTTGCTGCATCTCTTCCCTCTCGGGGCGTTCTTTCAGGGTGGCCAGTGTCTGCCTTTCGCGGGCCATGAGCTGTTCAAGCGAGTCGGCACGGTGGCGGTAGGCCAGGGCCTGCAACGCAGCCCGCTCTTGCGGCGTGGAGGGGCCAGCTGCCGGCACGGAAGGAAGATGCCTCCGCGCCTCAGCCGCCATCTTCGCCTCTCCAATGTACTTTTCCAGATGATACCGCTTCCGTACCGCCGGAGAGACCTGCCCGCCAAAACGCTCGTACCAACGGACCGCCTCCTCGTAGTTGCCCGATTGGTAATACGCCTTCCCCAAATAAAAATAAACATCTTCCGGCACATCATGCAGGGCAGCGATCTTCAGACGGTAGATGCTTTTCTGCGGCTCCTGGCCCAGCTCGACCATACAGACTCCCGCATGGTAGTTGTAGCCCGGATCGCGGGGATACATCTCCAGAAGACGGTTATATTTCGCCAAGGCAGCAGGATAATCCTTCTTGGCAAAGGCCTCCCGGGCCTCGCGCTCCAGCTCCGCCGCCCGGGAGGATTGTCCGCTCACGGCAGAGGTCATCAGTACCAGGGCCCCAAAAACCAGCAATCCTGACCGCAATGATCTTATCATCTTTCTCCTCCAATCATCTCACTAAAGGCCAGCTATTTACAAAAACCGAAACAAAAGCCGGCCGGTGTTGAAAAACTCTTAAAACTTCTCCCTCTTCACTCATCAAAATTCATGTAAACTTCGTAATTTTACCTGAAATCTCAAAAGCATCTTCTTTTATGACACATCTGCAGCCGGGCGACAAGGCCCCCTATTTCGAAGGACCTGACCAGCATGGCAATACG
>JAMOUS010000080.1 GCA_027067975.1 Bacteroidales bacterium
ATGGTCGTTGCTCAGTCCGAAGAGTTTGCGTCCCAGCATGCGGCCGTAGGTATGGTAAGCCAGCAGGTAGCCGCCGAACGCCACGATGACCAGTAACAGCGAATTCATAGCCGGAATGTTTTGACTTTCAAAGATACAAAAGAAGAACGGACAAGGAGAACCCTGTCCGTTCATTATAGAAGCCACATGTTCAAAGCGGATTATTTCATCTTCATGAAGCGTACCCGGTAGACGGTGTTGTTTTCGCCGGTGAGTTTCATGATGTAGGTTCCCGGCCGCAGTGCAGAGACGTCGTACATCCAGGTTTCCTCTCCCCTGTCGACGATCCCTTCATCGACGATGGCGCCGCAGAGGGAATACACTTTCCACACGAAGCGGTCGCCGGCGGGCAGCGGCACGTGGAGCACGTTGTCAGCCGGAACGGGATAGGCTTTCAGGGTCGCCACGCGGGGCAGCCGGATGGCATTGGGCTCCTGCGGCTCCCAGTAGCAGCCCTTCACCGAGAGTTCGGCAGCGGAGGTCCAGGGCTGATCGTTCACCTCAGAAAGGGCCACCAGCCGGAAATAGCGGGCTTTGAGAGGAGCATCCTCGAACTTGAGGATCTTGGGGGCCTGGCTTTTTTCCCAGGTTCCTTTGGAAACAGGTCCTCCCCATACCGGCTTCCCATCGTCCCCGAGGCTATCGGAAACATAGAACTCATAATCCTTGATCGTCCCGTTGTAACCGTCCTGGCGGGGCAGGTAGCTGAACTGGTGGATGTAGAAGGTGTCGGCCATATCGATCTGGATCTCATGGGGATGACCCGGATCGGGATCGGTATTCACCCATTGCGTATGCCAAAAGGTGTTATTATCACCGTCGATGGCTTTGGATGCGTATCTTTGAAAAGCAGGTTCCTCACTATCCACATAGAGCACCGACCAGTTGTCTTTGGGCACGTCCCCCGGGTTGTCGCAATCATAGACCGAAGGACAGCTCTTCACATACACCATGTTGTCGATGGTCTTGCTCCAGCTCTTGTTGCCCTTGGTCACGGTGAGGGTCACGCTGAAATAGCCCGTTTCGCCCGGCACGACCTTGAAACGTCTCTGGTCGGGATCGCTCTGATAGACGGGTTCCGGGGATACGGACCAGTGCCAGGAGACCCCTTCATGGTTGAGCATGGAATGATCGTCGAAATAAAGCGTATCCAACGTGCATTCACAAAGCGGGCTCTGGACCCAGAAGTTGATGACAGGCTCGAAGTCGGGTTCGGCGAGGGGGCTTTCCCAGACGCCGCCTGAACCGCCTATGCGCAGTTTGCTGTCGCGGAAAAAGGGTTTTCCCATATTGACCCTGAAGTTCATGGGATAGTTATTGTTGAAAGAGGCCCAGTCGTTCATTCCCACCTTGCGGTACCAGCAGGTACCCGGTTTGTCGTTCTTGGGTTTGGTAAAGACGTAGACCAAGTCTTTTCCGTCGCTTGTAGGCTGAATGGCAAGTCCTTTCATATATACCTGGAGGGAACCGGTCCAGTCGGTCCAGTTTTGTCCGCCGTCGGTAGAACGGTAGACTTTGCCGATATCCCCCGACCATGCGCCGTTCTTATAGCAGGCGTACACCACATTGGCATTGTAAGGTGAGATCACCACGAAGGTCCTTCCGGCCCAGGATGAGGGCAAACCGGTCTGGGTCCAGGATTCCCCTCCGTTTCCGGAGCGGTAAAGGCCGTGTCCTACGATATCGGCATAGATGACATTGGGGTCTTTAAAGCTGACATCGAAATATCGGATGCGGTCGGGAAATTGGTAGAGCATATCGAACGTGGTGCCAAAATCCCGTGAGATCCAAAGGGCATTTCCTTCTCCGATGTAGACAATGTTGTAATAGTTAGGGTGTTGCACGAGATTGCCGCGCAGTCCGCCGTACTGGTCCATATTGGGGAACTTGGAGAAGATGAAGGTTCCTTCGAGGGGTTGGTCATAGCTTTTGGGGAGGATCTTTCCGCCGCCGATGTCGTCGAACGCGACGTGGCGGCTTTTTCCTTTGATCACCCAGCCGGTGGGGGATTCCGCACCGCCCAGGCGCAGGGCCACCGGCCCGTAGAAGTCGGCGATGGCGGTGTTGCCGTTATGGTAGCGGCCGCCCACGATAATATCTTCGTTCCAGCCCTGGTCCCATCCCCAGAAGTCGGAGCCTACCAGGCCATAGACATGGAAGGTTGTATAGGACGAATATTTAAAATGGTATCTCTGTGAATACGAGAGTCCTCCGTCGGTGGAGACCCAACCCTTCCCGTTGCTCAGGAGTTTAAGATCCTGCACATCGGGGTGAATGGGGATCTCTCCCCCGTACCCCCCGGTCCGCACATAGGTAGCGCCGCCGTCTTCCGAGCGCCACAAACTGCATGTACCGAAAAAGAGGAGATTCTCGTCGTCGGGGGAGGCTTCAAGGACGAAATCGAAGTATCCCTGTCCCACGGTAAAACCGAAGATCCCCCCATCGGAAGCGGATTGACCGATTTTCTTGAGCGTCCAGTTCCAATTTCCCGCCGCATCCCGTGTGGCGCGGTAGATAAAGGGATATTTGTCATTCGGGTCTGTATTTCCCACCTCGGCGTTCCCGTATGCCAAGAGGGCGAGGTACATCACCTGCGGATTGGCGGGGGTCATGGCCAGAAGGGCATGGCTGGCGTCTTTGGTTTTGGTAAAGCTTTTGATCACTTGCCAGGAGGTGCCTCCGTTGACCGAACGCCAGATGTGGAAATTTTTCAGGGTGGGATGCACCCCCACAGCGAAGAGGGTGTCACTCCCGGAGGGTTTGAACTCGACGTCGTAGGTAGGTTCGTCGAGGTATTTGGTCCATGTTTCTCCGTAATCGTTGCTGATGAGGATGCCATTGTCCCCGGCAGCGGCGAGGCGTGCCGGGTTGTCGAGGGCCACTTTCATGCGCACAGCATGAAAGGCACTGGTAAGCAGGGGCTTCCACGTCACGCCTCCGTCGGTGGTCTTGTGGATCTGGCCGCCCGCGGCGACATAGGCCGTATCGGGACAATAAGGATCGACGGCCACGGCAAAAACGGCCCCCCCGAAATAGTAACCCCGGATCATCTCCCAGTTCTGTCCGCCATCGGTGGTTTTGTTGACAAATCCGGTCTCGGTACCGCAATAAAGCACTTCGGGATGGGTCAGACAAACGTCGAAAGCGTAGACATTCACCTGCCAGGGGGCGGGCTGGGTCTGTTCGCCGCCGGAAGAAGCAAGCCCGTGGGTCTCTTGGGGACCTAAGAACGACCAATTGGAGGGATCGTTCTGGAGACTTTTCTTTTCAGGTGCAAAGCCATTCAACTGAACCTCCCGCATCGCCTTGAAGATCCGGTCGGGATCCGGGATCTCGATCTCTCCATCGGGACGGACATAATCTCCCACCACGCGGCTCCAGTTGATGAAGTAACGAGCTTCCGGGGTCTCCTGACCCGGATGATTCCTCTCCCATTCTTCAAATGCCTCTTCGATCTTGTGGAAGTTCACCGGATACTGGTAAAGCATCCTGGCAAACTCCGGCATCTTATCATCATACTGAGGTTTGTCCAATTTTGGCACCCCGGGCAGGTCGTCATAAGGCGTGAACTGCATGATCCGCTGAGCGAACAACCCCGCCGTCACAACAAAGAGCAACAAGAAGATAAATGTTCTTTTCATCGATACAATCCTTTTATTTACCTGATACAAAATTACCACAATCCTCTTGGGAGTGCAACCATCCCCCTTCCCGCAAGATGCATGGATATTTTCTTCCTTTTCCCCAATGAAGTCATACTTCTGACCCTGAAACCTTTGTATAATTATTACGAGGAAGCATATAAAAAGGTTGTTGATTCTTTCCAGAAGATTGCACATTTTTTCCTTTCATTTTTGTTTTCCAACCGCCAAAAGTATCCATAAAAATGATGTCGTTTCCTTTCAAAAGGTTTTGGTTCTTTTCAGGCATCCTATTGACAGTAAGAACTTTGCCCCTGCATGTCGAGACGATGAATTCGGACCTATCGACCCTGAGGGCACGCCACAGGAGCCGGTTACGCTGGGCAAGGTCACACCGGTCCATGGAGGGGTACTGATTTCCCGGATGCCCAGGATCTTTTGAATGCGGAAGCGCAATTTGAACTGAATGGAGGACAGAAGGCCAAGAATCACTTGCGCACCGAAGGATTTGATACGGGTTCCACGCCATTCCATGCGGTGGTGCCCAACCTCCGGGACAACCTCTCCGACACGGTACGTCCGGCCACTCCCCATTCCACGGTCATCCCATGGTATGAAGCAATGTTGGACAAGAGCAAGTTCCGCTCGGCGGTGCCGGACAAGGTATGACGTCTACGGATCCCTCACAATACCCGACCAGAGCGGCGACTTGAGCCAATGGATCAATCTGCGTAAGACCTGTGTTGCCTGGAAACCTTCCGTTCTGCCGCAAAGGCAGCGCACAGATGAGGATATTATACGAAGGGGATGAGTTCTCCATGGAAGCGCTCACCCCGATCCGTCATTCCCGGGTTGCATTCTGGAAACCCGGGATGAATCCGGTTTTGTGGATCCTGCCGAGCTCTCTTCCTTTCTGGGGCAACATTGTTAAAAAAGAATGGAGAGACAGCCACACTTCCCTTAGGCGATATTCATCGTTTGTGATGGAACGGATGATCCTTTTGCGAACGTTCAGGGTCCGGGAAAAGAAAAATGGCAGACATGAGGGTTTAAAAAGTGAGGAATCCAAGGATCAGACCCGTTAGCTTGTAAACACACGTTCCGCATATTTTCACCGAACATCCAGGAGTCCTATTAAGGCGGGTAAAAGAAAAAGCCCGGAGAATTGCTCCGGGCTTTTTCTTTTCAGATAGGGGATCGTTTAGCGTACGATCACCCTTCGGGTTTCCACCATGCCGTTCATTTCGATCTTGACGAAGTAGACCCCTTCGTTGTCGATCGAGAGTTGTTCGACGGCATTGGCATCTTCTTTCTTATAGATCAGCGAGCCGATCGCGTTGTACACCGAGAGGGTGGCATGCGGTTTGCCGATCTCGACGGTGAATCGGCCGCTGTTGGGGTTCGGATAGATGACGATGTCATCGCCGAAGTGCGGATCGATACCGGTGATGCTGATGGTCCATGCGCCGGAGGTATCGGAGCACTGACCCTGATCCACACGGGTAACGACCACAGCATACAGT
Source organism: Bacteroidales bacterium (assembly GCA_027067975.1). Taxonomy (GTDB): domain Bacteria; phylum Bacteroidota; class Bacteroidia; order Bacteroidales; family VadinHA17; genus DRPN01. Next base: position 5,204 of record JAMOUS010000080.1, read on the forward strand.
CCACCATGGTCAGCCACAAAGATACTGTCGGTGGCTCCGTCGATGGCGGTCCCATCCTCGGCGTTGATCCACTGGAAGACGTGGGTCTGCGGGTCGGCCTGTGCGACGAGGGTATCCTCACCCTGTTTGACCACGGAAGTATCGACGGGCGGCCACACGGCAATGATGATCGTATCGGTGGACGGGCAGTTGTGATCGTTGTAGCCGATGGCCACATACATCAGCGAATCGGTGGGATAGAAGGGTTCACCGTCGACGATACCGTGGTTCCAGACGACGCTGTCCACCTCGGTGATATCGAGCACCACCTCGCTGCCGGGACACACTTTCATATCGTCGCCGGCATTGATGGGTGTGCCGTCGTACACCGTCACATAGTCGTCGAACGACTTGGTATCGCTACCGTTGTTGTTGCTTACGGTGAGGACGATAGTGTATTTACCGGCCGCCTCGAAGGTGAAGGTGGGATTGGCCACCACACAGGTATCGATGACGTTGCCGTTGGCATCTTTGACCTCCCACTTCCATTCGGTGGCCACCGTGGCCGGATCATCATACACGTACTGGAAGTTGATCGAGTTTCCAACGCAGATCTCGTTGGTATCGGCCTCGAAGGCAGCCACCGGAGCAGCGGTGGGAGCATCGACGATGCGTACGGTGTACTCTTCCGCCTCGCCGTAACCCAGCCAACTGTAAGGATCCTCCTGACCCCAGACGCCGGCATAGACCCGCAGGCGGGTAAGGCCGGTGGGAGCATTGTCCGGCACCTTCACATAATAGAGGACCGCCGAGTCACCGGCAGGGAATCCGTTCACGTGGTAATAATAGACCTTCTCGGTCTCCCGATCGAAATGATAATCCATGTTCCAGTCGATGTACATCCCCGTCCCGACCCAGTAGTTGTTCCAGGGCAGGTGGAAGGCGGTTTTACCCACATAAGTCATCCCTTTGACGAGGGTAAGCACTTTATCGACATGACGGCCTTCAAAGCCTTCGGGGCCGGTGACCGACCTGAACACATTTCCGATCTGTAAGGTATCGATGTAAACGCCCCAACCGGTGATATTGGGATCGTAATAATCGACCTTGATATAGTTCTCACGGCTAAAGACCTCGCCATTGACCTTCAGTGAAGCGCCGAAGGATTCCCCGAGTTTTTCATAGGGGATGTTATACTGAACATTCGGGCTCTGCTCGTTGCTGGTAGCGGGAGTTCCGTACTCGAAAGTCCACTCCCATGCCGTGGGGTTGTTGGCGGAGAGGTCGAGGTAATAAACCGTTTCGCCCGATTCGATGCGCCGCGGTTCGGCCTCGAAGTAGGTACCGGTGATCGGTGTCAAAACGTCGATCTCGCCACAGCTGGCCCATACGCGGTTGGGATCTTCAGGATAGCCTTTTTCCGAGAGAGCGAGGAACTTCACGAAGCGGGCATTCACGGTCTTATCCAGCTTGAACTCCCACGGGTCGGCCCAGCCGCCCGAGCGGTCGCCGCGTGCCACGGTATCCCAGATTTCGCCGTCGAGGCTGACCAGCCAAGCGCAGGAGTCGACCGTACCGTTGCCACCTCCGGGACGCGGATAGTAAACAAAACCGGAGATGTCCTTGTTTTCTTTCATGTCGATGATCAGCCAGTGGGGATAGGGATCCTGGCTCTGTGACCAAGCCGTGTGCCAGAAAGTCTTCTGATCACCATCGATCACATTCGAAGCATAACGGCCATTCGGCTCTTCCTGGCTGTCCCAGGCAATCACTTCCCAACCCTCTTTGTCGAGAGGACGGTCTTTCGAGCGTTCTTTCACGGTGACATAGTCTTCCCGCAGCAAGGTATCTTTGTCACCATTATCGCTGGTGGTGATCAGCGTAACGTCATAGATGCCGGCGGTCGGGTATTTCACCTCGACATCCTGCACATCGGCGGTAGCGGGCTCCCCGCCTTCGAAGATCCAGTGATAAGCGGTCTTGCCGTCAGGACCTCCTTCGTACGAGATCTTCTGGGTAGCATAGATCTCCTGACGGTCGCTGGTAAAGATCGGACCGTAGATCGATCCCATCACGTTGAACTCGGCACAGGAGGTCCAAGCACCACCGTTCCGTTCGGAAAGCGTATAAAAAATAATGTAACGACCGAAAACAGGTTTCGGGAAAAACACTTTTTTGGTAGCATCCCAGGGAGCGCTGAACTCACCCGTCATGACGGGAGTACCCCAACTGGTGGGATCGTCCCACATCTTTTCATCCTCCACGACATAGATCTCCCATCCTTTCACGGTGCCGTTTCCGCCACCCGGACGCGGGGTATAGATAAACCCTTCGGCCTTGATCTTCGCCCCCATGTCGATCACGAGCGTATGCGGGTAAGGATCGGCCGAGGGCGACCATTGGGTATGCCAGATGGAAGACGGGTTTCCGTCGAGTACATTTTCGGCTTCGCCACCACCCGACTGATAACTATCCACATACACAATCGTCCAACTGGCACGGGGGACGGTAGGGATATTGACGGTGATGTAGTCTTTCATCTCGAGCGAGTCCTTCTTCGTCCCGTCGGAAATGACGAGTTTGACGTCGAAGATACCGGCCGAATCATATTGGACGGGAGGCGGGGTCTGTCCCGTGAAGGTGGCCGGTTTTCCGCCTTCGAAGGTCCATTCCCAGGAAGCGATGCTGCTCCAGCCCGACTGGTCGGTAAACTGGACACTTTCGCCGCGCATGATATCAGTCTTGTCAGCGGTAAAGTCGGCACCCTTGACGAGGACCCCGAACTCGGCACAGGAAGCAAAGCCGTTGCCATAGGCTTCTTCCCGGGAGATGAGCTTCATGTAGCGTACACTGTAGGTTTTGTCGAACACCACGTACCGCGTTACATCCCAGGGGCTCGTCCAGGTTCCTCCGGCGATGGAATCCCAGGTAATGCTGTCGGTGCTCACCCACAGTCCGTAGGTTTTGATGGTTCCGTTGCCTCCTCCGGAGCGGGGCACATACACAAAACCATCGACATCGATCACTTTGCCAAAATCAACGACCAGCCAATGGGGGAGCGGACTGGCGGCATCATCCCAGGGCGTATGCCAGAATGTGCTCGGGTTGCCGTCGATCGCATATTCCGGCGGCCTGTTCACATTCTCATTCTCAAAGGTATCAGCCGCAGCCACCCAACCATCCTTGGACAGCTCATGGTAGCCCGCAGGCTTTTGCGCCAGAGCCATCCCATAGCTGAGAAGCGCCGTGATTAAAAAAACGTAAACCTTTTTCATAATCAGTAGATTTTTTGGTTAGCACTAAAACTTACATCAAATATCTTAATTTCTCCATAAACTCCCAATCCCCTACACAGACAGAAACAAGGAACAGAATGACAATTTGCTGTAATTTTTTTGCAAAAACCGGTAAATATCCTTTCCGATCGGCTATCCGGGCACATCATGAGCAAATGAGCCGGGAACAGGAGGCAGAACCACGGAACGATTTGTTTGTTTTGCCGGCAAATGACGATACGGGCAGGTCATTCCCGATGACCCCAAGATCGATGCCGGGATGGAGAACTTCAATACGTTCCGCAAGACAGGACATTTTCCGGCCTCTGGGATGAGATGAGAAAGATCTACTGTCCGAGGACAAACCGCAGGCCTGACCCCTGGGCTGTACATCCTTCAGGTACGTTTCCCGGACGTCAGCAAAGGGACCGCCAAGGCAACGGTCTGACAGCAAAGCTGCCGGATATCACGGAAATAGCCGAATACACCGTTTTTCCGCATGCAGATATTTTTCTAAATTCTGTAAAATTTCTCCTTGTATTTGTATTGCATATGGTTTTTTTTTGATGTGATAAAGTGTGAAGACTTTGTGTTAACCTAAACCTAAAACTGTATCTATGAAAAAAACTTACTGCTTTCAGGGCAGTAGGCCTCTCAGGGAGAGGTTTCTGTCGAGGATGTGGATCCTGACAGCAGCGGTGTTCGTTCTGGTGGGAACGACACCGACGTATGCTGGTGAGAAAGCTTCCACGAAGAGGAAAGGATCGACTGCGTTGCAGCAACAGACCATCAAGGTCACTGGGAACGTGGTGGACGAGAAAGGTAATCCTTTGCCTGGGGTGACAGTCATCATCAAGGGCACGACCCGCGGGGTCATCACCGACATCGACGGATCGTATTCGATCGACCGTGTGCCGGCAGGCGGTACACTGGTGTTTTCATTCGTGGGGATGGAAACGCAGGAAGTCCCTGTCAACGGCATGCGGGTGATCAATGTGCAGATGAAGCCGAAGGCCGAAGAGCTAAAGGACGTGACGGTGGTCGCTTTCTCAAAGCAGAAGAAAGAGAGTGTGATCGCTTCAATCACAACAGTGAAACCCGCCGAGTTGAAAACCCCTTCGAGCAACCTGACCACGGCCCTGGCCGGTCGCATATCCGGGATTATCTCTTACCAGAGAAGCGGAGAGCCGGGACGGGACAACGCGCAGTTCTTCGTGCGAGGCGTCACCACCTTCGGATACAAGAAGGATCCGTTGATTCTGGTCGACGGGGTGGAATTGTCGGCAGGGGATCTGGCCCGCATTCAGCCCGACGACATTGCCAGCTTCTCAATCATGAAAGATGCCACGGCCACGGCCCTGTACGGGGCACGGGGTGCCAACGGGGTGATCTACATCACCACCAAAGAAGGGCGTGAAGGGAAGGCACGCGTCAACGTCCGTTACGAAACGAGCATCTCTCAACCCACGCGTGAGATTGAGTTGGCAGATCCCATCACGTACATGGAGTTGCACAATGAGGCCGTGAAGACGAGGAACCCGCTGGGACTTCTCCCCTATTCTCTTGAAAAGGTGGAAAAGACCAAACAGGGGGTCGACCCCATTTTGTATCCGACGGTCGACTGGTATCATCAATTGTTCAAGAAGCGGGCCGTGAACCAGCGTTTCAACCTGAACGTCAGCGGGGGCGGACGGGTCGCCCGCTACTATCTGGCCGCTACGATGAACCATGACAACGGGATCCTCAATGTGGACAAACGCAACAACTTCAACAACAATATCGACCTGTACCGGTACAATCTGCGGGCCAACATCAACCTGAATCTGACCAAGACCACGCAGGCCAAGTTCATCTTCAACACTACGTTTGATGACTACACCGGTCCCATTGACGGCGGGTCGGCCATGTTCCGGAAGGTGATGCGCACCAACCCGGTTTATTTCCTCCCGTACTATGAGCCCGACGAGGCGAACAAGTACACCAAGCACATTCTGTTCGGCAACTACGGTACGGGCGACTATTACAACCCGTATGCCGACATGGTGAAAGGATACAAGGACTACAGTATGAACAGGGTGTTGGCACAGTTCGAACTGGCGCAGGATCTCAAGTTCATCACGGAAGGATTGCGTATCCGTGCCATGGGAAGTGGAAACCGTTACTCATATTTCGATGTGACGCGTGCCTACAATCCTTTCTACTACAAGCCGATGGAGGATCCCACTGGCAAACAGCACTATATCCTGCTACCCCTGAACATCGAAGAAGGCACCGAGTATCTTAACTACCAGCCGGGCCGCCAGGACATCAACTCTTCTTTCTACCTGGAGACTGCACTCAACTACGACCGCACCTTTGGCGACCATACGGTAAGCGGCATGCTGGTATATACCATGAGGGAGTTGAAAAACGCCACCGCCCAGAACCTGCAGCTCTCACTGCCCCATCGCAATATGGGTCTTTCCGGGAGGTTCACCTACGCCTACCACGACCGTTACTTCACGGAATTCAACTTCGGATACAACGGTTCGGAACGTTTTTCGGAGAACGAGCGTTTCGGTTTCTTCCCGTCCATCGGTCTTGGATGGATCGTCTCCAATGAAGATTTCTTTTCTCCCCTGAAAAAGACCTTTTCGCTGTTGAAGGTCAAATTCACTTATGGTTTGGTGGGGAATGACGCCATCGGCAGTCCTGAGGACCGTTTCTTCTATCTCTCGCAGGTGAACATGAACGACAACAACCGGACGATCCCCTTTGGCACGCGTTACGACTACCGCAAGCCCGGCGTATCGATCACGCGTTACGCCAATGACAAGATCACTTGGGAAACCTCCTACAAGGCCAACCTGGGCTTTGAGATCGGTCTTTGGGAGAAGCTGAACATCCAGGCCGATCTGTTCCGCGACCATCGTACAAACATTCTGATGGACCGTATCCAACTGGCCAGCATGGGGCTGGAAGCTCAGGTACGGGCCAACGTAGGCGAGGCACTCACAAAAGGAATTGACATTTCCACCGATTACAGTGTTTGGGTGACCAAGCAGTTCTGGATTCAGGGACGCGCCAACTTAACCTATGCCCATGGGGTAATCACAAAGGCGGAAGAGCCCGACTATTCCGAAACACCTTGGCTTTCCCGTGTGGGGAAACCCATCACCCAGCGCTGGGGATACATTGCCGAGAGGTTGTTTGTCGACCAGACCGAAGTGGACAACTCACCCGAACAGACCTTTGGGGAATACATGGGGGAGATATCAAGTATCATGACATTAACGGCGACGACCGCATCTCGGGTCTCGACCGTGTACCGCTGGGGTGGCCCACCTCGCCCGAAATCGTATACGGTTTCGGTCTTTCGACGGGTTACAAGAACTTTGACATCTCTTTCTTCTTCCAGGGACTGGCTCATGAATCGTTCTGGATCTCGCCTTATTATACGGCACCGTTCGTCGACATTGACGGTTCGAACCGGATCACTTCGAACAACCAGTTGTTAAAGGTATATGCTGACAGCCACTGGTCGGAAGAGCATCGGGATGTATACGCTCTGTGGCCGCGTCTGGCCGACCGGATCATCTGGAACAACGTCCAGACGAGCACCCATTTTATGCGCAACGGGGCCTTCCTCCGCCTGAAACAGTTGGAGGTGGGATATTCGCTTCCCGAGCGGATCATTTCGAAAGCCCGGATCAAACAGGTAAGATTTTATCTGAACAGCACCAACCTTTTCACGATCACCGGCTTCAAGCTTTGGGATGTGGAAATGGGGGGCAACGGTTTGGCCTACCCCATCCAGCGCGTGTTCAACGGAGGTGTGCAAGTATCATTCTAAGAGGGTAACATGAAAAACAGAGAGATCATGAAATTGCTGAAATATTTTACCGGACTGTTCATGCTGGCGCTGGCGGCCACCTCGTGCAACTACCTGGATGTCGTTCCCGACAACGTGGCCACCATCGACAATGCATTCTCCGACAGGTATACCGCCGAGAAGTACCTTTATACCTGTTATTCTTACCTCCCGAACTTCGGTCACGCCTGGGGCAATGTCACCTTCCTGGGCGGTGACGAAGCATGGTTCCCCGAACGTTTGCATTACAATGCAGGGCAGCGTATTGCACGGGGGGAACAGAACATCACGAATCCCTATTTCGATTACTGGAGTGGCCGTAACGGAGGACGTCCTCTCTTCGTGGGGATCCGCACGTGCAACATTTTTCTCGAGAACATTGACAAAGTACGGGATCTGCCTGAGTTCGAGAAAGCCCGGTGGAAGGCCGAG
>JAMOUS010000081.1 GCA_027067975.1 Bacteroidales bacterium
GGCGTAGCCGAAGCAGGAGGCGTTGGTGGAATTGACCCTGACCGGAACGGAGTGGAGCGTCAGGGTTCTGCGATAGAGCCTTAAGTGCCTGGAGTACTTCGAGTACTTCGAGTACTTCGAGTACTTGGAGTACTTGGAGTTCCGAGTTCGGAGTATGGAGTTTCTTAAAATTCCTGCCGGAGGCATCCCTATGGGAAAATTACAAATTACAAATTACAAATTCCAGATCCCAATATTCAAACAATCTTTTATCAGCGATTAGGCAAAAGCACTTTTATCTTTATTCTTTTGTCTTGCCGTAGGCGGATCACATCATCGCATTATCGCTTCATCGCTTCCTCGCTCAATCCCCCTTCCATTCAGTCCCTCCGGGACGTACGTTTGGTTTGTTGTCCCATTATTACAGCCACTAAAGTGGCTGCCTATTAATGAGACCCGGCTTTCGCGAGGTGAAGCCGAAGCGAAAGACGTAGATCGAATTAATCCCGGCCTGCCGGGATTATTATTCAGTCCCTAACGGGACGTACGTTTTGTTTATCGCTCCCTATTACAGCCACTGAAGTGGCTGCCTATTAATGGGACCCGGCTTTCGCGAGGCGAAGCCGAAGCGAAAGACGTAGGTCGAATTAATCCCGGCAGGCCGGGATTGCCCTACGGCCCCTCCGGGGCGTTCTCTCTTTATCGCATCATCGCTTCATCGCATTATCATTCAAAATTTGATCTCCAGCGTATTCTTATCTTTCTCTTTGACCGGTTTCAGGCCGTCATATTTTTTAAAGTTTCCTTCGTCGCCCACGAGCAGTGTGTAGGTGCCGTCGTGGAAGACGCGTGGGGCGAAAGTGTTGCCGGCGAGGCGGAGGGCATAGACGAGCGCGCTATGGTCGTCGTACACCTTCACGACAGGTTCGTCCATGCCGGTGACCTTGAGGGTGGGCAGCCATCCGTAGGCCTGGCGGTTGTAGTTATCGCGCTGGTGGATGGTGATGGGCCAGCCGGGGTATTCTTTCGAGGCGGGGTTGGTGGGGTCGATGCCGCGGGGCCAGCATTCAAAGCGGATCTCGCGGGTGTTGCGGCGGAAGCGCACGATGCCGAAGCCGGAGGAGCGGTCGTAGATCTTCGAGGGCTTGCGGCCGGTATAGACGGGGTTGGCCACAGCCCAGACGGTCATGCGGTTGCCGAAGCCGTCGAAGAAGTCGCCCGTATATTTCGGGGCGCCGGGTTTGCGGTTCTTGCCGCCCTCCATGGGCCACCAGCGGCGGGGCCAGAAGTTGGAGATCGAGGGCACGCAGAAGGCGAACGAAGCATCCCGGAAGGCGTCGACGCCGTACTGGGTGAGGCTGCCCAGGTGCTGGTCGCCGGCGATATGGATGGCGAAGGCCTTGCGGATGGCCTCGACGGCCTTGCGGCGCCCTGTCTGGGGCCAGCCGTCAGAGTCGAAGTCGGACACCGGCACATCGTCGGGTGGGTATTCACCCGGCTTGAGGATGCGGAGTCGCGGCACGGCGGCGTCGCTCTTCTCGTTCTTGGGCAGCGTGGCCAGGTTCTCGAAGATGGTCTGCGAGAGCAGCACCTTCATCCAGGTGCCATGGCTCCAGTCCTGGTTCCAGTGGTTGAGGAACGTCAGCTGACGGTCGCCCAGCAGCACGGCACCGGGGACGTCGGCCTCTTTGGCAGCGTCGAAGTCGGGGTTCTGCGGCCAGCCGTTGCGTATCTTCGCCTGGGGCAGCATATCGCGCGGCGCCGACTTGAACTTGCGGTCTTCGACGATGGCAAAGCTGATACCTCCCAGCTGCAGGTCGGTGTAATAGACCGTGATGCCCTGCAGCACGGGCGTGGGATCGTACGGGTCGGGCAGGTGGGCCGTCTGGGTGCGCTGCACCATGTTGACCCACCGTGCCGGCATCTTGTAGCCGCCGGCATCCTGGGCTTCCATCCCCCACGTGCCGGGAGGGGTGGGCTTGCCGCCGGCACCCCACAGGTTGCCGTGAAAGACATCATGATCGTCGGGGATCGAGACGGTGGGGACATTGCGCAGCAGCTCACCATACTCCCATCCGTAGAGATACCATTTGCGCAGATAGTCGAGCATCGCCTTGTCGAGAGGCCGGGCCTGCACGCCATAGCCGCCGACGACCTCGTAGATCTGGTCGCCGGAGAAGAAGAGCAGGTCGGGGTTGACCTTCTTCACCGCCTCGGTGACCTCGGTGTTGGGGAAGCCTACGTCGCTGTTGCCGGTGAAGGCGGCCACGACGATCTCCTCCTTGTCGCGCGGGTCCTTGCGGACGGTCCCGTCGTAATGGTATTCCTCTTTTTTCCCCTTGTCCGTGGCCATCCTGTATACGAGGCGGTAGGGGATGTCGCGGCTGTCGTCCCATCCTTCGATGCGGAAGGTGGCGGTGCGGGCGTCGGCGTCGACGGGGGCGGTGGCGATCTTTTTCCAGCCGTCATCTTTTTGGATGAGGAGGCTCACCTCCTGGTCGTCCTGCGGCCCTATGGGCGGCAGCTGGGCGGTCATCTTCATGATCCCCTTGCTGAGGGTGTATTGTGCGAAGAGGATGGGGCCGAAGGCATGGCCGGGGTAGGCGGCAATGCCTGAGCCCTGTAGGTGGAGGTCGTCGAACCAGGCGGAGGGGATGTTTTGTTTGCGGGCGGGGTCGGCGAAGTGGCTCACCAGGGCCAGGCTGCCGGTGAGGGTCTGCGGCGCCACATCCTCCTCGTCGGTGGTGGCCACCACCTTGCCCGTGGCGGGATCCTTGGCGTTGACGGTCAGACGGTACTTGCCGTCGGCGCGCGTGACCACCGCCTCGAGCACGACCCCCTGCTGCAGGTAGGGGATCAGCAGCACGGCGTTCTTGTCCTCTTTCACGGGCGGCTCGCCGATGAAGAGCTCGCCGCGGGTGGTGATGCCCACGTTAAGACCTTTGCCGTAGATGGCATCGTCACGGTAGTCGTGGAACCGGCCTTTGGCACCGAGACGGATGCCGATCCAGTTGTCTTTGGCTTTCTTGAGCGTGTCGGTGAGCAGTCCCATCTTCACCGAGAGGGTGAACCCGTCGGCGGGGTCGTCGACGCGGCGGGTGAGGAGGTTGACATTGCGGTTGCGGGCGGCCACGACACATTCGAGGCGGCCGTCATGCAGACACCAGTCTTGGAGGGGGTTGGTCCAGTAGGCCGGCCCCGGCCAGACACG
>JAMOUS010000082.1 GCA_027067975.1 Bacteroidales bacterium
CTTCGACGGGGAAAGGTACGGGCAGGCCTTCCACGCGTATAAAGACGAATGGGGGGATTTCGGGCAGGGGACAAAAAGGTTCACGGAACCGGATGACCATTCCGCCATCCAGTCCGTGAACTTTCAGCACTTCGCCCGCTATGACGAGATCGTCGCGGGGCTTCATCTCTTTGGGTTACAGATTACTCAGCAGCCTTTTCTTCGCCTTCCCCCTCTTTTTTCCCTTCCTGTCCGGCGTCAGCGGCGGGAGCTTCTTCGGCGGGTGTTTCGGCTGCGGGGGCTTCTTCTTTGCTTTCGGCTTCCGCTGCGGGTTGTTCTTCGGCAGCAGGGGTCTCTTCAGCGGCCGGAGCTGCTTCTGCGGGGGCGGCAGCTTCTTCGGTGCTTTCTTCCGCCGTGGCTCCGGCTTCCGCTTCGGCGGCTTCACCCGCCTCGGCAGCCCGCTTCTTGGCCAGCTCCTCGGCACGAGCCTCCTTGATCTTGGCCTCTTCGTCCATCCGCTTGCGGTGCTCTTCCTCAAGCCCCTGCTTCACACGCTGGCGCTTGGCCTCGATCTTGGCCTCCTTCTCTTTCATCCACGCCTCAAAACGGCGTTCAGCCTCCTCCTCGGAGAAAGCCCCTTTCTTCACCCCCATCAGGAGATGCTTCTTGTACAATACCCCCCTGTACGACAGGATGGCCCTGACGGTGTCGGTGGGTTGGGCGCCTTTCAATAACCAGTCTAATGCCTTGTCAAATTCCAGCTCGATCGTAGCAGGATTTGTGTTGGGATCGTAATACCCGATCTTTTCAATAAACCGGCCATCTCGTGGCGCCCTGCTATCTGCTATCACAATGTGATAGAAAGGCCGTTTGCGTCGACCTTCACGCTTTAACCTGATTCTTACTGGCATTAGCTGTAATTTTAATGGTTATTTTGTTTTACGAGGCTGCAAAGATACAATTTAATTTTTCATCACAAACATTTTCAGTCCGATAATCTTACAGGTACATTGGTTCAGGAGCTTTTCGTCTTTTCGGTGAAGGTGTCGATCACCTGTTCGAGGGTGGGTTCGCCGATCTCCTGCAGGTCGTAATAGACGCGGGTGGTAGGTTTGTTGATGCGGATGATGCGGTTGAGGTCGATGGGGGTTCCGATCACCACGGCGTCGCATTCGGTGGCATTGATGGTGGCTTCCAGGTCGCGGAGCTGTTCTTCGCCGTAGCCCATGGCAGGCAGGAGGGGGCCGATGCCGGGGTATGTGCGGAAGGTTTCCTGCAGCCTGCCGGAGAGGTATGGGCGCGGGTCGACGAGGCTTTCGGCGCCGTATTTCCGTGCGGCGACAACGGCGGCGCCCAGTTGCATGCCTCCGTGGGTGAGGGTGGGACCGTCCTCGACGCAGAGCACCTTTTTCCCGCGTATTACAGCCGGATCATCCACCCGGATGGGCGATGCGGCGTCGATAACGGTGGCCCGGGGTGCCAGACGGGCGATGTTGCGGCGCAAAAGATCCACCTTCGCCGGTTCGGCGGTATCCAGCTTGTTGAGGATCACCACGTCGGCCAAGCGGAGGGTCACCTCGCCGGGATAGTAGGAGGTCTCGTGGCCCGCACGGTGCGGGTCGGTGACGGTGATCATCAGGTCGGGACGGTAAAAGGGGAAGTCGTTGTTGCCGCCGTCCCAGACGATCACGTCGCAGCCGGCGGGATCCGCTTCGGCGGCACGCAGGATGGCCTCATAGTCGACCCCGGCATAGATGATGTTGCCGCGGACGATATGGGGTTCATACTCTTCCATCTCTTCGATGGTGCAATGGTGCCGCTGCAGGTCGTCGAGGGAGGCGAAACGCTGTACCTTCTGAGCGGCCAGGTTGCCATAGGGCATGGGATGCCGGACGGCCACCACCTTGAGGCCGCGGGCCATCAGCAGCTCGATGATGCGACGCGAGGTTTGGCTCTTTCCGCAGCCCGTACGTACCGCCCCTACTGCGATCACGGGCTTGGTGCTGCGCAGCATCGTGTCGGCAGGGCCCAGCAGCATATAAGAGGCTCCGGCCGCCTGCACCACCGCCGCCAGACGCATCACATGCGAATAGGGTACGTCACTGTATGAAAAGAAACACACATCCACCCCGTGACGCCGGATCAGTTCCGGCAACTCCTCCTCCCCACGGATCGGGATCCCCTCCGGATAGAAAGGACCCGCCAGCTCCGGCGGATACAGACGCCCCTCTATGTCCGGGATCTGTGCCGCCGTGAAGGCCACCACCTCATAAGCCTCGTTGTCCCTGAAAAAAGTGTTGAAATTGTGAAAATCCCTGCCGGCGGCTCCGATGATGATCGCTTTTCTTCTGCTCATGATATCCAAATTTTTTACTGACATATACGAAAACTGCATAAAAATACGTTATCTGTTTTGAAGAAAAAAGGGGGAGGAAGAGTTTTTTTTCTTTTTAGCAACCCTTTTGGCATAATTTTCGTCTAAATAGTAGCAAGTAAAAGATATCGATGAATTTTTTGGCTCATACCTTCCTTTCAGGGGATTCTGACGAGGTCAGGATCGGCAACTTCATTGGCGACTATGTCAAGGGGAGTGATTTCAAGCTGTATCCTGAGGGGATCAGGAAAGGGATCATATTGCATCGTCACATCGATTCTTACACCGATTCGCATCCGGTGGTGCGGCAGAGCATTGCGCGGCTGATGCCGTTGTATCACAAATATGCGGGGGTGATCATCGATATCTTTTACGATCATTTTCTTTCGGTCAATTGGGATTTCATCAGTTCGGTCCCTTTGCCGGAGTTGGCCGAGATCACTTACCGGAACCTGCATGAGCATTATGATATTTTGCCCGAGCCGATCCGTCGTGTGGTGCCTTCGTTCATCTTCAACCGTTGGCTGGAAGCTTACAACACCATTGAGGGGATCGAGAGTGTCCTGAAGAAGATGAGTACCGTTACCACATTGCCGGATCTGACGCTCGAGGCGATCCGTTCCCTGGAAGAACATTATGAGGAGTATCAGAGCGAGTTCTTCGCTTTCTTCCCCGATATCGTCCATTATGTGATGAGGGCTTTCGACATCGACCTTTTCCTGGCGGATAGTTTTGTCATGGAGTTTGACGAAGCTTTCCGTAAGAGGGGATAAAAAATGCCGGGGAGACCCGGCTTTTTTGTCAGGGTGCCTCAGAAGGTCATCTCCAGCCGGTCGGCGTCCAGACGTAGGAAGATGAAGAGCAGGATGGTGAAGGCCCACAGGGAGGATCCTCCGTAACTGAAGAAGGGCAGGGGGATGCCGATCACCGGGAAGAGGCCGATGGTCATGCCGATGTTCACCAGGACATGGAGGCTCATCACTGAAAAGACGGAATATCCGTAAATGCGGCTGAAAGCTGATCGTTGCCGTTCGGCGAGGTAGAGGATCCGCAGCAGGAAGAGCACGTAAAAGGCGATCACACCGAACGTCCCGAGAAATCCCCACTCCTCTCCCACCGTGCAAAAGATGAAGTCGGTGCTTTGTTCCGGCACGAAGTTGAACTTGGTCTGGGTGCCGTTGAGAAAGCCTTTGCCGGTGAGACCACCCGAGCCGATGGCGATCTTCGACTGGTTGACGTTATAGCCCGAACCGTAAGGGTCGGATTCGATCCCCAGAACGATGTTGATGCGGGTGCGCTGGTGAGGTTCCAGGATGTTGTTGAAGACATACCCTACCGAGAAGGTGAAGAGCATGGCTGCGATGAGTACGGCGTAGAGGAGGGCGGTGCGGACCAGTTTCCGGCGGTAGATCACCGGCAGGAAGAGGAGGAATCCGGTAAGGAGGGTGATGAAGATGACGGTGTAAAGGGAGAGGGGGTGATGGAGCAGGCGTGTCCCTCCCCAGAAGAGGAGTGCCAGCACCCCGAGCACGGCCGTGCCGCGGAGGGTGAGGCCGGGACGGCGTTCCAGCAGCAGATGGAGCAAGAGCGTGAGGCCCAGCAGGGCGGCGAGGACGAGAGTACGTTCTACGATCAGCGTGACGATGAACAGCACCAAGAAGAGGAATCCTAGCAGTAGCACCTCGGCCCGCATTCCCTCGCGGTACAGTACCAGGATAAAAGCCACAAAGACGAAGGTAGAACCCATATCGGGCTGCAGCATGATCAGAAAGGCCGGCGTGAAGATGATCGCAGCCGCCTTCACCAGATCGGAGAAGCGGGTGAGCGAGACATTGTACTCGCTGAGATAACGTGCCAGGGCCAGCGCCGTGGCCACCTTGGCAAACTCCGAAGGCTGCAGGTGAATGCCGCCGATACTGATCCAGGAGGTGGAACCGTGGACGGTGGCGCCGATGACCAGCACGGCCACCAGCAGGAGAAGCGAAAGCAAATAGAGCGGCCAGGCGAAGAAGTAGTAAAAACGGGGATGAAGGGTCAGGATGATGAAGGCCAGCGTCAGCGCCATCAGGATCCAGTAGAACTGCTTGCCATAACGCATCGAGAAGTCGAGCAGACGCGGATGGGCTTCGTTATAGGCGGAGGAGTAGATGTTCACCAGGCCGAAGGTGACCAGGGCGAGGTACATCGCCACGGTCAGCCAGTCGATACGGGCCCACAGGTTATTTCTGCTTCTTTCGATCATCCTTGTTATGGATCAGGTCGGTATTCCGGATATACTCCTCGAGCCAGGGTCGGGTGAGGGTGTCGGCGAGGTATTTCTCGATCATCAAGGAGGCGATGGGGGCGGCATAGGTGGCGCCGAAGCCGCCGTTCTCGACGTAGACGCTGATGGCGATGCGGGGATTTTCCTTCGGGGCAAAGGCCATGAAGATGGAATGGTCTTCGCCGTGGGGGTTTTGGGCGGTGCCGGTCTTGCCGCACACCCGGATGCCGGGGATGTGGGCGATACGGGCGGTGGAGCCGCTGCCGGGAGCTCCGTTGACCACGAGGTCCATCCCTTCGATCACCACGTCGAAATATTTCTGGTCAATGGGGACGGTGTGCATCTCCCGGAAGCGGGGGTCGAGCGAGTCGCTCCCCTCGATCTCGCGTACCACATGGGGTGTGTAGTAATGGCCGCGGTTGGCGACGGTGGCGGCCAGGTTGGCCATCTGCAGGGGGGTGAGGCCCAGCTCGCCCTGGCCGATGGCCATGGAGATGAGTGTCAGCGAGTTCCATCCGTTCTTGTGATAATAACGGTCGTAATAGGAAGTGTCGGGCAGATAGCCGCTCAGTTCATGCGGCAGGTCGATGCCCAGGGGGTGCCCGAAACCGAACCGCAGGAGATAGTGTTTCCAGTTCTCGAACGACTGGTAGATGGAAGGGTACTTGGGGTCGTCGAGGATATTGCGGAAGACGTTGCAGAAATAGGCGTTGCAGGAGTTCTGGATGGCCTCGGTGAGGTTGAGGGGGGAGCGGTGGATATGGCAACCCACGTGTACGCCACGCGCGTAGTATCCCCCGTGGCAGCTGTATTCGTTCCAGGGGTGGAGCACCTGTTCCTGCAGGCCGATGAGGGCATTGACCACCTTGAAGGTCGAGCCGGGGGGGTAGCTGGCCATGATCGCCCGGTTGAAGAGGGGTTTCAGGGTGTCCTGGGCCAGCCGGGGAAAATATTCCTGTCGTTTCCGTCCCACCAGGAGGGCCGGGTCGTAGCCGGGTGAGGAGACCATGCAGAGCACTTCGCCGGTGGCCGGTTCAATGGCGACGATACTGCCCACCTTGTTGTACATCAGGTATTCTCCGTATGCCTGCAGGTCGGCGTCGAACGAGGCCACGAGGTTTGCGCCCACCACCGCCGCCGTGTCGTAACGACCGTTCTGGTAAGAGCCTTTGATGCGGTTGTGGACGTCGACGAGGTAGATCTTCACCCCCTTGCGGCCGCGCAGCACCTTTTCGTATGAGTGTTCGATGCCGCTGATGCCGATATAGTCGCCCATCTTGTAATAGGGATCCTTTTTGATGACCTGTTCGGTGACCTCTCCCACATATCCGAGCATGTGGGCGGCCAGATGGCGGTGATAATGACGGAGGGTCCTGGGCTGTACATAGAATCCTGGGAACTTGTGCATCTTCTCCGCCAGGCGGGCGTAAGCGGTAGCGGGGATCTGTTTGACGAGGATCGAGGCTTTCAGTCGGGAATAGCGGCGGGCCTTTTCGAGCCCCTGCCGGATCTCTTCGACGTCCACCTCGGTGAGACGGGCCAGGGCGGCGGTGTCGAAGGGCTCCACCTGCGAGGGGATCACCATCAGGTCATAGGCCGCCTCGTTTGAGACGATCAGACGATGACGACGGTCGTAGATAAGACCCCGTGCAGGGTATTGGGTCACATATCGCAGCACATTGTTCGAAGCGCTCAAACGGTAGGAGGGGTCGAGCACCTGGATGGTGAAGAGACGCACCACATACACCAGTGCGATCACCACTACCAGTCCTGCGATCACATACTTCCTGCCGGCATACTGCGAGGCATCCTTCATTCCCTGCGGTTTTTGATGACGAACAGTTGGCTCAGCAGCATCAGTCCCAGCGTGAAGGCCGAACTCACAAGGGCCCGTGCCAGGGTGTTGAAGAAATGGTGGAAGGAAAAGGCCTCAAAGTAAAAAAGGAAAAGATGGTGGGCCAGGGTGAGGGGGACGGTGTAACGGAGGAACCATCCGGTGCCGTAATCGGCGATACCGGGGCGGGTGTTGGGCGTATAGCCGTCACGGGGGGCAATGAGGCGCAGCACCCCCGGCCGCAGCCAGGCGGTGAAGAGCGTGGCGGAGGTATGCAGCCCCAGTGTGTGCTCGAAAAGATCGATGGTGAATCCCAGTAAAAAAGCCAGCAGAAGCAACAGCCACCCTGGCGTCTCGAACGGCAACACCAGCAGGAAAAGAATGTACAGGAAAGGCACCGCATACCGGCTGATCTGCAAGTTGTCGAGCAGGACCACCTGCACCAGGACGATCACCACAAAGATGACGGTATACCGGAGGAAAGAGTTGATCATTCTTGACGGAGCTTTTGTTGTTCTTCTTTCTGCAGGTTCCGGATCACATCGACGTAGGTGAGGTGGCGAAAATCGGTGAAGAGCCGGACCCGGATATGGTAAAAGTTACCGTTCTCGACGTGGGCTTCGATGACGGTGCCGATGGGAATTCCTTCGGGGAAGAGGGAGGAGTACCCGCTGGTGACGACGGTATCGCCGGGGGATACGTCCACATGGTACGGAATCTCGCTGAGGATGACAGTGCGGTAGTCTTGTCCATCCCAGGAGATTGTGCCGAAATAATCATTCTTTTTCAGCTTGGCGCTTACATGGAAGTTGAGGTTCAATACCGAGAGCACCGAGGTGAAGTTGCCGGTGACGCCGGTGGTGACACCGACGATGCCTTCGGGACAGATCACTCCCATGTCAGGTTCGATGCCCTGGTCACGGCCTTTGTCGAGGGTGAGGTAGTTGTGCATCCTAGTGACCGTGTTGCTGATCACCCGGGCGGAGGTGAAAAAGTATTTCTGACGGTGGATGGTATCGTGCTCGCTGAAAAAGAAGAGTTCGTCGGAGCGGTAGACACGTTGCAGTTGGTTGCGCAGCATGGTGTTCTCGAGCGAGAGCCTGCGGTTGGTCTCCACCAGATGGAAATAGTCGGTGAACGAGCTCACCGATTCGTTGAAGAAAGCGGCAATGTTTTCGGTGAACCCTACGAACTTGGCTTTTTGGTAGAGGTTATAGCGCACGCCCATGGAGACGGCGACGGTCTCCAGCAGGAGGAAGAGGAGGGAAAAGTGGTATCGGTATATCAGGTTCAGCAGGTTCCTCATTCACGGGCGGCTCCATTTTTTGAAGGGTTCGGTTTCATCTCATCAGGAAGGAGAACTTGTCGACGTTCTTCAGGGCGATGCCGGTGCCGCGGGCCACGGCGTGGAGCGGGTCTTCGGCGATATGGAAGGGGATGTTGATCTTGTCGGTAAGGCGTTTGGCGAGGCCGCGCAGGAGGGCGCCGCCGCCGGCAAGGTAGATGCCGTGGGAGACGATGTCGGCATACAGCTCGGGCGGAGTCTGTTCGAGGACGCCCAGGATGGCGGTTTCGATCTTGGAGATCGACTTGTCGAGACAGTGGGCGATCTCCTGGTAGGATACGGGCACCTCGATGGGCAGGGCGGTCATGAGGTTGGGTCCCCGCACGACGAAATCCGGCGGCGGGTCGTCGAGGTCGGGCAGGGCCGATCCCACCTGGATCTTGATATCTTCGGCGGTGCGTTCGCCCACCTTGATGTTGTGCTGGTGGCGCATATAGGCTTGGATGTCGGCTGTGAAGCCGTCGCCGGCGACGCGGATCGACTTGTTGGTGACGATGCCTCCGAGGGCGATGACGGCGATCTCGGTGGTTCCGCCGCCGATATCGACGACCATGCTGCCTTCGGGAGCTTCGACGTCGATGCCGATGCCGATGGCGGCGGCCATGGGTTCATAGATCATGTAGACGTCGCGGCCGCCGGCATGTTCGGAGGAGTCGCGCACGGCGCGGCGTTCCACCTCGGTGCTGCCCGACGGGATACACACCACCATCCGCAGAGCGGGGTTGAAGAGGCGCGGCTTCGAGTTGATCATCTTGATCATCCCGCGGATCATCAGCTCGGCCGCATCGAAGTCGGCGATCACCCCGTCGCGCAACGGCCGGATGGTGCGTATGTTCTCGTGCGTTTTCCCCTGCATTTGCCGAGCTTTCTTGCCGATGGCGATCAGTTTGCCCGTCTCGCGGTCGAGCGCGACGATGGAGGGTTCGTCCACCACGATCTTGTCGTTATGGATGATGATGGTGTTGGCCGTCCCCAGATCGATCGCGATCTCCTGCATCAACAATGAAAAGATTCCCATAATTCCAGTTTCTCAGTTGCGGTTTGTTTGTATTCGGGTCAGTGTCTGAAATGTCTGATACCGGTGAACACCATGGCCATATTGTGTTCGTCGCAGAAGTCGATCGAATCCTGGTCGCGGATGCTCCCGCCCGGCTGGATGACGGCGGTGATGCCGGCCTCGTAGGCTTTCTCCACCGAGTCGGCAAAGGGGAAGAATGCGTCGGAGGCCATCACGGCGCCGCGGGTGTCGAAGCCCATGCGGCGGGCTTTTTCGACGGCCTGGTGGAGGGCGTCGATGCGTGAGGTCTGGCCGATACCGTGGCCGATGAGCTGGCGGTCTTTCACCAGCACGATGGCGTTGCTTTTGGAATGTTTTACGAGGATGTTGGCAAAGAGCATATCCTCCACCTCATTGTCGGTGGGTTGCCGAAGGGTGACGGTACGCAGTTGCTCGCGCGTCTCGGTGGCGGTGTCGCGGTCCTGCCACAGCACTCCGTTGAGGGCGGTGCGCACCAGCCGCGGAGCGAAAGCCGTATTCTTGCGCACCAGGATGATACGGTTCTTCTTGGTCTTGAGAATCTCCAGCGCCTTGGGGGTGTAAGAGGGGGCGATGACCACCTCGAAGAAGAGCTTGTTCATTTCGAGGGCGGTGGCCTCGTCGACCTCACGGTTGGTGGCGAGGATGCCGCCGAAGGCCGAGACAGGGTCGCCGGCCAGGGCGGCCGTCCAGGCTTCCAGCAGCGAAGGACGCAAGGCGGCTCCGCAGGCGTTGTTGTGTTTGAAGATGGCGAAGACCGTCTCCTCGAACTCGGCCACCAATCCCTCGGCGGCGTCGATATCGAGGAGGTTGTTGTAAGAGATCTCCTTCCCGTGCAACTGGTCGAACCAGGCTTCGAAATCGCCGAAGAAGAAAGCCTGCTGGTGTGGGTTCTCCCCATAACGCAGTTGCCGGCCTTTGGCGATGCTCATGCGGAAGGCGGGCAACTGTTCGCGTTCGTTGAACCAGGTGAAGATGCTGGTGTCGTAATGGGAACTCACGGCGAAAGCTTCAGCAGCGAAACGGCGACGCTGTTCGAGGGTGGTGGTGCCGCCGTTGCGGAGGATCTCCAGCAGCGCGTCATACTGCCCCTTGTGCGAGATGATCAGCACGTCGCGGTAGTTCTTGGCAGCGGCACGGATGAGGGAGATCCCCCCGATGTCGATCTTTTCGATGATCTCCTCCTCGCTGGCGCCGGAGGCGACGGTCTCCTCGAAAGGATAGAGGTCGACCACCACCAGGTCGATGGCGGGGATGTCGTATTGTTGCATCTCCTGTCGGTCGTCGTCGCGTTCACGACGGCCCAGGATCCCCCCGAATACCTTGGGATGGAGCGTTTTGACACGCCCTCCCAGGATCGAGGGATAGGAGGTGAGCTCTTCGACCGGCCGGACAGGGATCCCTTTTCCGGCGATAAAACGCTGTGTACCCCCCGTCGAATAGAGGGTCACTCCCAGTCTGTCCAGCAGACGTACCACTTCGTCAAGGCCTTCCTTATGGTAGACCGAGATCAGGGCACTCGTGATCTTTTTTTCCATTTCTTGCTAAGGATCAATAAGTTATGTGTGGTGCGGGGATGCCCCGAACCGCCTGTAAAATTAGGTAAATTTATCCACAAAAGGTTTATGGAAAACCAATTATTTCAAGGAAAAAAGCTTTTGCCGTTTGGGGGCGAATGTTTACTTTTCGGTCGATAAGGAAAAGAAGGATGATCTTCTTCAGGTTATTGCATGAGAGTTTTCTTTTTGCGATGCAGGCCATCCGTGTGAACAAGCTGCGTACATTCCTGACGCTGCTGGGGATCACCATCGGCATCTTTGCGATCATTTCGGTGTTCACGGTATTGAACTGGATGGAGCGATCGATCCGTACGAGCATTGCCTCGTTGGGCAGTGATGTGTTGTATGTGCAGCGGACGCCGTGGGTCTATACCCCCGAGACGAAGTGGTGGGAGATCATCCGCTGGCCGGTGCCGACGTTGGAGGAGTACCGCAAGTTGAAGCAGCGTTCGCGGCGGGCTGAGGCGATGAGCTTTGTGGTGACCTCCAGTGTCACGGTCCAGCACCGGGGCGATGCGCTGAACGATGTGATCCTGCTGAGTGTTACGCAGGACTTTGAGCGGGTGCGGTCGTTCGAGATCGTCGAGGGGAGATACTTTTCCCCCTTCGAATCAAAGAGCGGGAAGAACAGGGCTTTGCTGGGCTATGAGGTGGCGCAGGAGCTCTTCGGTGATGAAGATCCCGTTGGGCAACGCATCACTATCCGGGGACACAAGCTCACCGTTATCGGCGTATTTGCCCGCGAGGGTGCAGGGGCCCTGGGCGACCAGGGCCTCGACAGGGTGGTGATGGTGCCGGTGAATTACATGCGCAACATCATCAACCTGCGGAGCCGGTCGCTCAATCCTTTCATCATGGTGAAGGTCCGGGCCGGCGTCTCGATGCTGGAACTGCGCGATGAGATCACCAGCCTGCTGCGGAGCATCCGCCGTCTGAAACCTTCGGCCCACAACAACTTTGCCATCAACCAGATTTCCATGCTCTCGCAGGGGATGAACTCCCTCTTCGCGGCCATCAACCTGGGAGGGTGGATCATCGGCGGCTTTTCCATCCTGGTGGGAGGCTTTGGCATCGCCAACATCATGTTCGTTTCGGTGAAGGAGCGTACCCGCCAGATCGGCATCCAAAAGGCGCTGGGGGCGAAAAACAGTTTTATCCTGCAGCAGTTCCTCTATGAATCGGTGATCCTTTCCCTATTGGGGGGTACCATCGGCCTGCTGCTGGTGTTTGCCGGTCTGCAGGTGGCTAACCATCTCTTTGAAATGAATATCACCATGACCTTCGGAAACATCTTGCGGGGACTGCTGATCTCCGGGGTCATCGGGGTCCTTTCGGGATATACCCCGGCCCGACAGGCCGCCCGCCTCAACCCGGTCGAGGCGATGGCCGTCACGTTTTGACGATCCCGGAATTGATTCGATGTAGCAAGCCAAGAGAAAAAAAGAGGAAATCCCCAACTCGATACTCCATACTCGGTATTATGAACTTAATAATATGAAGCCGAAACGTTCGTTGAGCCAGAATTTTCTGCAGGATCCCAACATTGCCCGTAAGATCGCCGCCCAGGTGGTGGCGGAGGGGGCGGATCATGTGGTGGAGGTGGGGCCGGGCCGGGGCATTCTCACGGAGGCCCTGCTCGAGCGCTTCGGCGCGCGGCTGACCGTGGTGGAGATCGACGGGGAGGCGGTCGGGTGGCTGCGGGAGCGTTTCCCGCAGTTGGGTGAACGGATCGTCGAAGCCGATTTTTTGAAATATCCCTTGCCGGAGGGACGGGTGGCACTCGTCGGAAACTTTCCTTATCATATCACGAGTCCCATCTTTTTCCGGGTGTTGGAATACCGTGACCGGGTGGAGGAGGTGGTGGCGATGGTGCAGAAGGAGGTGGCCGAGCGGCTGGTGAGTCCTCCCGGCAGCCGTACTTACGGGCTGCTGAGCGTGTTGCTGCAGACCTTTTACGAGGTGCGGTACCTTTTTACGGTGGGGGAGCAGGTGTTCTATCCCCGTCCCCGCGTGAAGTCGGCCGTGATCCGGCTGACGCGCAACGGCCGGCGGCAGCTGCCGTGCGATGAGGAGATGTTTTTCACGGTGGTGAAAAGAGCGTTCAACCAGCGGCGCAAGACCCTGCGCAATGCGCTGCGGGAGCTGTTGCCGCCGGAGCCTGTTGTGCCGGAGTTGTTGCGGCAGCGCGCCGAAGCGCTCGCTCCGGATGCGTTCATCACCCTCTGTGAGCGCTTGCAGCGAAAGTGAAACCTCCCTTTTT
>JAMOUS010000083.1 GCA_027067975.1 Bacteroidales bacterium
CGATGCCGCGATCGCGGTTCTCGAGCCACGAGGTGTAGATCTTTTCTCCTGTGATGCGTTCGGTGCGTATCCTTTCGAGGAGGGTTTGTTTTGCGAGACGGAACTGTTTGGGGGCATAGGGCATGGTGGTAAGGAGACGCTGCATGGCCGGCAGGGCCTGTCCCATCTTGTCGGCCTGGGTGCCCACGAAAGCATAGAGATAATTGGAACGCGGCGGGCGGGGAGCGATGCTGTAAGTGGCGAAGGCGGAATAGGCCAGGGCCTGCGACTCGCGGATCTCCTGGAAGACGATCGACGAGAGTCCCGAACCGAAATATTCGTTGAAGAGGGTGGCCTGCGGCAGCAGGGAGGCGTCGAAGGGCACGTCCCGCCCCAGCATCAGCAAGTTGACCTGCACCATGTCGTAGTGGACGAAGAAGACGCGGGGTGTGTCGGGCCGTTCGGGAAATCGCTCCGGCGGCGGAAGAGGCTGCAACGGCACAGGGTAGGTGTGCTGCTGCCGGAGCATACGGGAGATCTCGCCGGGGGCACGCGTACCGTAATAGAAGAGGTAATGCTGCCGGTCGAACAGGTGCCGGATCATCGCGACGAGCGTGTCGGGCGAGAGCCGCCGCAGCTGCCCCGCAGGGACGATGTGGGTGAAGGGGGAATACGGACCATAGATGCCGTAGTTGAACAGAGCCCCCCACAGCAGGATCTCCTTGTTCTTTTTCCGGTCGTTGCGTTCTTTCAGGATGTTTTCCACATATTTTTCGTAAGCCGCCGGGTCGGGCTGCACGTGATGGAGGAAATGTTCAAGCAGTTTGAGGCCGGGCTCGAGGGAAGCGTCCAGGCCGCTGAGGGTGAGGTAGGTGCGGTGCGAGGAGGTGTGCACGGTGAGATCGACCCCCAGCTTGTAGAGCTCCTTCTGGAATGCTTCGGCCGGATACCGGTCGGTGCCGAGATAAGGCATATACTGCACCGCCACGGGCAGCAGAGGATCGTGGTTGCCCCCCATGTCGATAAGATATTCGAGCGTGAAGAGGTCGTTGGTGGTGTTCCGGACAATGTCGAGGCGCACCCCGCTGGGGAGAGTGTCGTGGAGGATGGCCCGATCGTAGTCGACGAACACCGGCTTGACAGGCTTTACCTTCACAGCGGTGAAACGACGGTAAAAGGCCGACGAGGTGTCGCGGTTGAGCGGCAGCGGCGTGATGGAGGGCTTCTCCACCTTCACCACCCGGTCGGGGATGCCGGTGCGCTTATAGACGACCACATAGTTGTCGCGGTAATGCTCACGTGCAAAGCGCATGATGTCGGCCTTGGTGATGCGCTCCAGCTCATCGTAGTAGTGGACCTTCTCGCTCCAGGGAATGTCGAGGACGTAGCTGCCGGCCATCTCTTCGGCCCGGTCGCGGTTGTTCTCCATCCGCTCCATGTCGCTGCGGCGCATGTTGTGGATGACCGCCTCGATGAGCCAGTCGTCGAATTCGCCGCGTTTGACCTTTTCGATCTCGGCGAGGAGGAGGTCTTTCACCTCTTCGAGGCTTTGGCCCCGGCGGGGTGCGCCGTAGAAGGCATGCACCACATGGTCGCGCAGCACGAAGGGGCCGCAGCCGGCGAGGAGCACCTTCTGCTTCTGCTTGAGGTCGAGGTCGATGAGCCCGGCCCGGCTGTTGTTGAGGAGCATGTCGATGAGGGTAACGTAGCGGGCCTCTTCGCTGCCGGCCCCGTCGAAACGGAAACCCAAAAGCACGCTCTCGGCCGAAGGACCCGTGACCGTACGCTCGACGACATGGGTGAGCGGCTCCTCGCGGGGCAGCTGCGGCGGCTCAACATCGCGACGGACCATGTCGCCGAAATAGTGATCGATGACCTTCACCGCCTCTTCGTAATCCACATCGCCTGACAATGCGACGACCATGTTGTTCGGCACATAATATTTCCCGGCGAACTTGTAGATGTTTTTCACCGAGGGGTTTTTGATGTGTTCAGGCAGTCCGATGATATCCCTTCCGTAGGGATGATGTGGGAAGAGTCCTTGCAGGAGGGCTTCCTGGGCACGGAAGTTGTCGTCGTCCTGGTACATGTTGAACTCTTCGTACACCGCCTCCAGTTCGGTGTGGAAGAGGCGGAACACCATGTGTTTGAAGCGTTCGCTTTCGAGCCAAGCCCATTTTGCCAGCTCGTTCGAGGGGATGTCGGCGGTGAACTCGGTGAAGTCGTACGAAGTGGCGGCATTGACGTCGCGGGCGCCGATGCTGCTGGTGAGCTTGTCGTACTCGTTCGGCACGGCATAGCGGGCGGCCTGTTGCGACAGGCTGTCGATGGCACGGTAAAGGGCCTGCTTGCGACGGTATTTCCGCTCTTTGCGGTAAACCTCGAAGAGGCTGTCGATCTTCTCCAGCAGCGGCCGTTCGGCCTGCCAGTTGAGCGTGCCGATGCTGTCGGTGCCCTTGAACATAAGGTGTTCAAAGTAATGGGCCAGGCCGGTGGTCGAGGGCGGGTCGTAGGTGGAGCCGGCATGTACGGCGATGACGGTCTGGATGCGGGGTTCTTTGGGGTTGGGAGAGATGTAGATCTTCAGGCCGTTGGCCAGGGTGTAGATGCGCACGTGCAGCGGGTCGCCGGGCACCTCCGTGTAATGATAACCGTTGCGGTCGGTACGTTCCACCGGCCGCGGGACGGAGCGGGTGCATGCCGTCACGGTCATGGCCAGGAACATCACCGTAAGCAGAGGGCCAGTGGGTTTCATCGTCTGCGGTTGTTTCGGGGTTTGGGTAGGCGGAACGGGTTCATGCCGCTGCCGGGACGCAGGGTCCAGCTCTCCTCTACATCCCAGTTGGCTTTGATGCCCAGTTCCTTCTCGAAGTAACTCACCTCCTCGGGCTGCACCTTCTCCAGCAGGTTGCCGGGATCCCATTTGCCGTTGCCGTTACGGTCGAAGATGGCCTTGATGATGTATTTGCCGGGTTTGAGGTAAGCAAAATGGAGAGTGGTGTCGCCGCGGATGACAGCCCGGCGGAAGGTCTTTTCCTCTTTCTTGTCCATCAGCCGGATCGCATAATCCCCTGCAGGAGCGGTGATGTTCAACGCCAGCGTGCCGTAATCCTCCAGCGTGGCGGTGTGGAACGTGAGGGTGAGGGTGTCGTGCGTACGACCGTATATGCTGGTGAACGCTCCGGGGA
>JAMOUS010000084.1 GCA_027067975.1 Bacteroidales bacterium
AAGCCCGACTTCAAGAAGCTGGGACCCCGTTTCGGCAAGAAGATGAAGGCGTTGGTGGCAGCCATCAACGGGATGCAGCAGGCCGACATCCGCCGTCTGGAGCGGGAGGGGTCGTACACCTTCGAGATCGAGGGGGAGCCGGTGACCATCACCACCGACGATGTGGAGATCTTCTCAGAGGATATCCCCGGCTGGCTGGTCGCCACGGAGGGGAACCTGACCGTGGCGCTGGACATCACCATCACCGAGGAGCTGCGGCAGGAGGGGATCGCCCGCGAGCTGATCAACCGTATCCAGAACATCCGGAAAGAGAGCGGTTTCAATGTCACCGACAAGGTGGTGGTGACGCTCGAGCATCACGAGGCGATCGACGCTGCGGTGGAGAATTTCCGTGATCATATCGCCGGCCAGACCCTGGCCGAGAAGATCGAGCTGACCCCTTCGCTCGAGGGGGAGGATGTGCGTGAGGTGGAGCTGGGAGAAGGGGTGAAGACCCGCATCAAGGTGGAGCGTACGCAGGCGTAAAGACCGTCGCCGGTGCTGCGGGAGGCGCCGGCATCACCATCCGAAAAAGTTGTTATATTTGTCCCTCTCCGGAGTGGAGGATAATGATTTTTTTACTATTTTGAGGAAAAATGTGGAGCCATGGCCGAGAAAGAGAAGACAAGGTATTCGGATGAGGAACTGGAGGAATTCCGGCAGATCATTCTCGAGAAACTGGAGAAAGCGCGCAGAGATTATAATCTTCTGAAAGATGCGATCACGCATGAGCAGAGCAACGACACGGAAGACACCTCTCCCACCTTCAAGGTGTTGGAGGAGGGGGCCACGACGCTCTCGCGTGAGGAGGCGGGTAAGCTGGCGCAGCGTCAGCTGAAGTTCATCCAGCATCTGGAGGCGGCGCTTGTGCGTATCGAGAACAAGACGTACGGGATCTGCCGGGAGACGGGCAAGTTGATCCCGAAGGAGCGTCTGCGGGCCGTGCCGCACGCCACGCTCAGTATCGAAGCCAAACAGAAACAGCGGTAGAACAAGCAGCGGCGGCCGCCCGTCCGTGACCAAAAGCTCCTCCATGTCGCTCACGAAAAAGTCGATCCTGGTCGTCGTCATCATCCTGATCCTTGACCAGGCACTGAAGATATGGGTCAAGACCCACATGATGATCGGAGAGGAGATCCCCATCTTCGATCACTGGTTCCTTTTGCATTTTATTGAGAACAACGGCATGGCGTTCGGGATGGAGCTGGCCGGGCGGTCGGGCAAGTTCCTGCTGAGCATTTTCCGTCTGGTGGCGATCGTCGCCATCGGCTGGTACATCTCCCGTCTGATCCGGCAGAAGGCTCCGGCAGGGTTAGTGGTGGCCGTGTCGATGATCTTTGCCGGCGCTTTGGGCAACATCATCGACAG
Source organism: Bacteroidales bacterium (assembly GCA_027067975.1). Lineage (GTDB taxonomy): Bacteria > Bacteroidota > Bacteroidia > Bacteroidales > VadinHA17 > DRPN01. The sequence continues at coordinate 1,408 of JAMOUS010000084.1, forward strand.
CGCCTTCTACGGCATGATCTTCGATGACAGCTACTTCCATGTTGCCCGTCTCTTTCCCGACGAAGGCGGCTATGCCACCTTCCTCCACGGCAAGGTGGTCGATATGCTCTATTTCCCCATTATCAAAGGGCGTTTTCCCGAGTGGTTCCCTTTCTGGGGCGGGGAAGATTTTATCTTTTTCCGGCCGGTGTTCAATATCTCCGATTCGGCCATTACCGTCGGTGTGGGGATCATTTTGCTTTTCTACCGGAGGTTCTTCCGTCACGAAGAAGGGACAGAAGAGAAGCCTGAGGGAGGGACGGACCAGGAGGAGAGAGTCTCCGTCACGGAGACACCGTGACGTCCCACCTGAGAAGGAAGAGGGAGGTCTTTTGAAGGAAGAGAAGAGAGAGTCTGAAATGGGAAAAGAAAAAAGAAGGGGAAGCAGAAGTGATCAGGAAGTGATCAAGATGATGATCATCAATGCTCCGAGGTTCAGGTATCCCAGGGAAATGTAGATCTGTTTTTTATGGAACCGGGCGGTTGCCATCAGTAAGATATCGATCGCCAAGAAGATCATGGCAGTCAAGGTGATGACCCTGTTCCCGCGATAATCGAAAGCGGTGAAGAGGATGGCCATCAGCATCAGGATCTTTGCGAATACGTTGAAAAGATGCAAGAGCATCTTTTCAGGCCAAAGGGCATCTTTTTTCATCTCTTTGATGAGGAGTCAGGAAAGGGGGAAGATGGAGAGGTCGCTGAGGAACTCCAAATGAGGGATGCAGGATCTATCGAGGAAGATCAGGAATACGAAGACGGCTGGAGCGGCGATCTCTATTTTTGAAGATTGCATTTTCATTCGGTTGAATTACCCTGAAGTTACTGTCCTTCCCTGATATAGGTTGACCGGAAAAACGGTCAACAGATGTACAAAGATATGTCACTTATGCCTTTTCATAAATTGATTGAAAGAAAAGGGTCAACCATATTCAGGGGAATACACAGAAACGTAAAAGTTTTACCAGACGATCAACCAATAAATTACTACTTGTTTATTATTCCCCATTGCTACGCCTTTTGAGTAGCCGTGCTTCCACTTTTCAGGTAAACAGTCGCATTCCTGCAAATCTTTATCATCAATGTATTTTCCTGGCTTGGCATCAAGTACGTACAGGTTGAAATCTTCTGGTAAACCGCAGAAGGTGTTCCCTTTGTATTGGTCTATTTCAAAAAGTGGTACAGGAAAGCTATTGGCCATTGTTACATTGTGTTTTGCCAGTGCCTGGCGTTCCGGAGGTTCCTGGTTTCTAAATATCCTTCCATTTATTTTCATCACATTCGCATAGGGAAATACCAATAATAGGTTGGTATCATTGGGTGAGTACCTAGCTTTTGATAATTTCTGATAATATGATAAATACTCAGAATATTTTGAGGGTGGGTAAGTTTTCCACAGATACAAATGGTCAACTCCAAAGCCGAGCATTTCTATGGTATCCGCTTTAACGATGGTAGTGTTAAAACCACAACTATCGGGTAACTCAGGAGGGAAGTGATCAACCAGATTACTATCAAAAAACTGTATGCTTTGCTTATATCTTTCCTGTATTTGTTTTTTTTCATAAGAATTTAGACAACTTGTAAAAAATGTAGTTAGTCGATCCTTAATAATTCAAAATCAGCCCATAATTTAAATCAGGGAGCAGATATTTGGAGAGTTGAAAAATCCAAAATTTTACTTTTGCTTTTAACTTCTCCATCATTTTCT
>JAMOUS010000085.1 GCA_027067975.1 Bacteroidales bacterium
ACCCAGAACTCAGAACTATGCCGGGAAGGCAAAAGTGTTAAGGCAAAAGGCAAAAGTGAGGAATAGGGAAAAATTGTGTATGACGATGAACGTACTAGTCCCGTTAGGGACTGAATAACAATCCCGGCAGGCCGGGATTAATTCGACCTACGGCTTTCGCTTCGGCTTCACCTCGCGAAAGCCGGGTCTCATTAATAGGCAGCCACTTCAGTGGCTGAAAAAGATGGATACAAAAACAAAATATACGTCCCGGCGGGACTGAATGGAAAGGTAGATTGAGCGATAAAGCGATCCGCCTTCGCTGAGGCTACAGCGGACAAGAAGGTAAAAGGGTTAAGGCAAAAGGAAAAAGTGAGACTCCATACTCCCTACTTTGAACTCGGAACTTCAAGTACTCCAAGTACTCGAGGCACTTGAAGTACTCGAGGCACTTTATTGTAACCCTGACGCTCCACTTCGTTCCGGTCAGGGTCAATTCCACCAGCGGATTCCGCTGCGGCTTCGCCTTGCAGAATCCGGGTGTCATTGATTTTAGGCACTTGTAACTTGCAACCCTGACGCCTTCGGGTCAGGGTCAGTTCGTCCAACGTCTTCCGCTTCGGCTTTGCCTCGCGAAAGCCGGGACTCACTGACTTTAGTCACTCCTTAATAGTACTCCAAGTACTTAAATCTTCCTTAACCGATATATTCCTGTCGGTGGACGAGGAAGTACATTCCATTGTCGAGGGGGAGGTAACCCATGTCGTAGCAGAAGAAGTAGCGGCTGCCGTTGCGTGTCTCGTAGATGTTGGTGTGATAGTTGAAGTTAAAGCCTCGGGAGAGCAGTTGTTCTTTTGTCACCTTTGCCTTGCCTGAGGGGTTGAGCTTGGCGAGGATGTTGCGGTTTTTGCGGAGGATGGAGTTGATCTGACGGATGTACTGGTTGGTGGCTGCATGGAGGCGGTTGTGGTAGGCGGTACGGCACTGGTCGGAACAGAATTTCTTGTCGGCGCGTCCATGCAGCGGCTCACCGCATTCGAGGCAGTAGCGTACCGTTTCCATGGCTCGCAGGTTTTCCCGTATAAAATTAACGATTCTCTTTTGGAAAAACAATGTTCACCGGGGCAGCAGGAACCACAGGGTGGAGAAGGTGAGCAGGAGGAAAAGGAGGGAAAAGAGGTGGAAGGTGCCCAATGTTTTTCTGCCGGTGAGGAAGCGCAGGGCGATGATGTTGGCGAACGAGGCGATGAGGAGGCCGTTGCCGCCGGTGTTGACCGCCCAGGCGAGGGTCTGCAGGTCGTGTGTGTAGGGAGCCAGCACCAGGGTGGCCGGGACGTTGCTCACCGTCTGGGAAAGGAGGACCCCGGTGAGGAAGAGGTCTTGCGGTTGATGAAGGGGCAGGGTGGCGAGGAGGTGGTCCACCAGGGGGAGTTGACAGAGCAAGCCCGTATCGACAAACAGGAAGGCGAAGAGGAGGATCAGTCCCCAGTCGGCATGTTGCACCACACGCGGGGCGAAGAAGACGTAAAAGGGCAGCAGCGCCGCCAGCAGCCAGAGGGCTGCGTCCAGTTCGACAGCCACGACAAAGGCCACCAGCAGCAGGAGCGAGATGAGGAAGAGCCGGCGGTCGACCCCCTTCTCTTCCCCCGGGGGATGCGGAGCTGGAAGGGGCCGGTGGCGGAAGGCAAACAGGGTGAGCAGCAGCAGCCATGCCAGGGAGATCATCACCGGCACGCTCATCTTTGCTACGAACACCGGAAAAGAGATGTCCCACCGGTGCCAGAGGAAGATATTCTGCGGGTTGCCGATGGGGGTGAGGGCCGACCCGGCATTGACGGCCAGTGCCTCGAAGACCACCAGACGGGAGAGATCTTCGCCGCGGGCTTTCTCAATGCTGAGGGTGAGGGGAACCACGATGAACAGGGCGATATCGTTGGTGAAGAAGGCGGAGAGTCCGGCCGAGAGGAAGACCAGGAAGAGGGCCAGTGTGCGGAGGTCGAGCAGGCGCCGTGCCAGATGACGGGCGCCGGCGTCGAAGAAGCCGCTCTCGCGGATGCCGCCTGTGATCACCAGCAGGCCGGCGAGGGTGACCAGCGTGTCCACGTCGATATGGGAGGCTGCCTGCGGGATTGTGCTGCCGGTGGTGAGGAAGAGCACTCCTGCCACCCCTCCGCTGATCAGCAAAGGCACCTGCCGCCGTACCAGGGGGGCGGCCTGTCCGAATGCCGGAATCCCCTTTTTCATAAGGCCGAAGTTACGAAAATTCCGCTGGGGCAGGTGATATGTGCAGGTGCGAAAAATATTGTTACTTTGCTTTTATGAACAGGCAATGCAAGAGGTTCATGGCGTGGGAATGGCATACAACGTTGTGGCGCTGGCTGCTGGCGGCGTTGCTGCCGGTCACGCTTCCCGCCTCGGCACAGTCGTTCAACTACTGGACGCGCAACTTCAATGAGGAGTCGTCGCTGGTGTCGGGGGCCGTGGTGGGCGGCGGGGCCGGTCCTTCGGCCATTTATTACAACCCTGCCGTCATCGGTGAGAAAAGCAATTCTCAGTTCTCCATCCATGCCAGCCTCTTCTCAATGAACCAATACAATATCCGCAATGCCCTGGGGAACGGCGTGGATCTCTCCAGTACGCAATTTATCGTGGAGCCCCGTTTCATCTCGTACATGATGCGACCTCATCACCGCTGGACGGTGGAATTTGCTTTTCTCAACAACGAGAACTACCGTCTCGACCTGAACACCTCTCTCGACATGCAGGTGGATGTGCTCCGGCACCTGCCTGGGGAAGAACGTTACTATGCCCGGTTCCGGTACACCGACCGTTATCGTGACGATTGGGTCGGTGCAGGTTTCTCCTACCGCATAAATGCATACTGGAAGGCGGGTATGAGCATGATGGTGCCCATACGTTCGCTCGATTACAATTATCTGGTGGACCTTTCGGCGATGCCCCTATCCGATACCATTCTCACCGGTGAGGGGCCAGTGCCCTATTATTCGGCCCGGTATGAGGAGATGGACTACATCCATTTAAATAACTACCGTCTTTTGTGGAAAGGAGGTTTGCTTTATCACCGCGGACGGGTGGGATGGGGTCTTTCCGTGACCACACCGTCGGTGAATGTGTATGCCGACGGCAAGCGGGTGGCGCGGCGCCAGAGCCGCAGTAACATCATGGCTCCCGATACGGCCGTGATGCTGCCCGACCAGGATCTGGTGGATTACAAGGAGAAAAAAGATGTGAAGGTCGATCTGCGCACTCCCTGGTCGGTGGCCCTGGGAGGCACTTTCCAGCTGCCGGCGAGACGCAAGCAGATGCTCTATCTCACTGCCGAATATTTTGCCAGTTTGAAGCCTTACCGTGTTGTCGAGGCCGAAGAGCTCCGGAGTTCTTTGCAGGGGAGGGAGTGGCTCACTTTTGTCTCGGGCGGGAGAGCGATCCTGAACGTTGCGGCGGGGTACAATGTCTATCTTCGTGAGAACCTTCAGTTGATGGGAGGGTTCCGTACCGACTTCAATGCGCGGAAAGACCTTGATCTGTCTCCTTTCGAAGAGGCCAAAAAGATCAAGGGCCTGACCCTCGATATCTACCGTTTCAGCGGAGGGATGATCTTTACCTTCAAAGGGCAGGATATCATTATGGGGGTGCAGTATTCCATCGGCCGGGAGGCCGGACGTGAGCAGTTTGCCAACCTGGCCGAGCCGGTCGAATACAACGAAGAGATCGGCATGCCGTTGCAGGGAACACCCCATGACAACATGCGGATCCTTTCAAACAATCTGAACTTTTACTTCGGGGCGACCTTCAACTTCAACAGCAGTAAACAGGATTAGTCCTCTTTATCAAGTCCCCATTCCTTCCGGCGCCGGGTGAAGATCCAATCGGAGGTGTTGCGTTCCTGTGGCTTGTCCGGCTCTTCTTCCTCTTCTTCGCTCAGGTCGGCATGGGTGAGAAGGCGGTGTACGGTACGCAACACGTTGAGCAGTTTCTGCCCCCAATAACGGTCGAAGTTTTCCCGCACCTCCCACAGGGCGTCGTTCATCACCTCATAGCTTCCCACCTGGAAGAGGGTGATGAAATCCTTCATATCCTGGTAGATGTCGGCACAGTCTTCCGAGATGCGGGCGGTGACGTCCTGTTCTTCGATAGGGTTGTCGGGGTCGTACACTTCGGGGTATTCATCCCACTGGCCGGCTTTTTTCCGGACTTTTTGTGCAATGGTGTTATAGTCGGCTTCGGTGACGAACTTTTGGTTTCCTTCGGGGTAGTTGGGTTCGACGGCGGGGAGGCGGAGGGCCTGTACATAAAGGCCGGCGAGGAGGTTGCGCAGCTCACCGAACCATTCGCGGCGCGGCTTGTCGTCGCCCTGTTCGAGGAGGGTGCAATAAGCGGCTGCCAGCTTGACGAAGGTGATCACCTCCGGGGAGTAGAGAGGCTGTTCGTTCAGGTCGTTCGGGGTTTCCATGGCTGATGTCGTTCGTGAAGGACAAAGTTAAGCAATATTTCCCGGCAGGATGCGGCCGGTGGTGGCGTCGAGGTGGAGGTATCCGTTGTCGAGGAGCCAGCGGAAGACTTCATCGCGGTCGCCGGGAGGGAGGCCCGGAAGATCCGGCAAAGTGTCGGGGGGGATTCCTTCCGGATGGTCTTTTAGCAGCTCTTTGATCTTTTCGAGGAGCTGCTCGTGCGGCGTGGTGGTGGTGTTGCTTTCGTCTTTTCCTTTCCGCTCGCGGCAGATGTCGCAGATGCCGCAGTCGGATGCTGCTTCTTCTCCAAAGTAGTCGAGCAGGAAAGTGCTGCGGCAGATGCGGGTGTTGGCGGCATATTCCAGTACTTTTTCCTGTTTCTTCAGGTAGATCTCCTTGCGCAGGGTGTAGGTCTCGTGCGGAATGCGCAGGTTCTTGTTGTCGAGGCGTTCCTCGGTGAAGATGATGAGGGGGTTCTGGCGACCGGGAATATAACGGATGATGTGGAGGTTGTTGAGGCGTTTCAGGTAGGCGACGACGCTCTCTGTGGGGATTCGTCCCTGGCGGGCAAGATGGTCTTCGCGGATGGGGACATATTCCGTGAAGAGGCCGGTGTAACTGCGCAGCAGCAGCTTGATGAAACGGTCGAACTGTTCGTTGGATACCTGGAACTTGTAAAGCTGGTCGCGGTCGACGGTGAAGTGGATGCGGGAGGGGTTGTGGACATCCTCGGCGAATTCGATGTATCCGTGCCGTTCCAGCACTTTCAGGCTGTTGTAGGCGGTGAGGAGGCTGAAATGGTATCGTTTGGCGAAGTCGGCCAGGTCGAAGTCGAAGGCCATGTTTTTCCCGCCGCCCACGGGGATCTGGAAGTAGTTTCCGAGGGCTTCGTACACTTTTTTGATCTCGTCGATCTCGGGGAAGTTGACGCGGGCGCGTTGGGCCAGGCGCTGTTGGTCGGCTTGGTTATGGAGGAGCACGGCCCAGGCGGGGCGGCCGTCGCGGCCGGCACGGCCGGCTTCCTGGAAGTAGGCTTCGAGCGAGTCGGGCATGTCCATGTGCACCACAAAGCGCACATCCGCCTTGTCGATGCCCATGCCAAAGGCATTGGTGGCGACGATGATGCGGGTCTTCCCCTGCATCCAGGCGGCCTGCTTGGCGTCGCGCAGCTCGTGGCTCAGGCCGGCATGGTAGAGGTCGGCTGAGATGCCGTTCTCACGGAGGGTGATCGACAGGTCGCGGGCATATTTGCGGGTGCGTACGTAGACAATCCCCTGGCCTTTGACGCGTTGCAGTGTCTTCAACAGGTATCCCTCCTTGTCGTCGGTCTCGCGGACGATGTAGGCGAGGTTTTTCCGGAAGAAAGAGCTTCGCAGCACGTTCTTGCGGCGGAATCGCAGCTTTTCCTGGATGTCGTCGACGACGTCGGGGGTGGCGGTGGCGGTGAGGGCCAGCACCGGCACTTCCGGCAGCAGGTCGCGCAGCTCGGCAATGCGCAGGTAGGAGGGGCGGAAATCATAGCCCCATTGGGAGATGCAATGGGCCTCGTCGACGGTGATGAGGTTGATGTGCATCCGCTCCACCCGCACGCGGAACAGCTCGTTGCCCAGCCGCTCGGGCGAGACATATAGGAACTTGTAATCTCCGTAGATACAGTTGTCGAGGGTGGTGTCGATCTCTTCCCTTGTCATGCCGGCATGGATGGCAGCCGCCTTGATCTCCATCTCCCGCAGGCGGGCCACCTGGTCTTTCATCAGGGCGATCAGGGGGGTCACCACCAGGCACAGTCCCTCCTTGGCCAGGGCCGGCACCTGGAAGGTGATGCTCTTGCCCCCGCCTGTGGGCATCAACGCCAGGGTGTCGTTGCCGTTGGCCACCGAGAGGATGATCTCTTCCTGCAATGGCCGGAAACGTTGATACCCCCAGTATTTTTCCAGGATCTGATGGTACAGGTCCGACGCCTCCGATTTTTTGACCATAGGGAACCCTCTGTCCGTTTATTTTTTGTAATTTGCGACCCTTAAATTAACAAAATCCGGAAGAATGCCCTTTCCTGAAGAACGTCTTATCAATGAGGGGATCACGTTCGACGACGTGTTGCTGGTCCCTGCCTATTCGGAGGTTTTACCGCGAGAGGTGAGCACGCGCACGCGTTTCAGCCGAAACATCGAGTTGAACATACCCATCGTCACGGCGGCGATGGACACGGTGACCGAGGCGGAGATGGCCATCGCCATCGCCAGGGAAGGCGGGCTGGGAGTGATCCACAAGAACATGCCGCCGGAAGAGCAGGCGCGGCATGTGCGCAAGGTGAAGCGGGCGGAGAACTTCATGATCATCGACCCGATTACCATCGGTCCGGACAGCACCGTGGCCGAAGCCTTGCATCTGATGCATGAATACGGCATTGGCGGAATCCCCGTGGTGGATGAAGAGAAGGTGCTCATCGGCATCGTCACCAACCGCGACCTGCGTTTTGAGAAGGACGGACACCGCAAGGTGCGGGATGTCATGACCCACGAGCGGCTCATCACGACCAACGACAGCATCGATCTGATGGAGGCGGCGCAGATCCTGCAGGAGCACAAGATCGAGAAGCTGCCCATCGTCGACAAGAAGAACCGGCTGGTGGGGTTGGTGACGTACAAGGATATCACCAAGGCGAAGGACCGTCCCAACTCGTGCAAGGACAGCAAGGGGCGTCTGCGTGTGGCGGCGGCGCTGGGCATCGCCTCCGACACGTTGGAGCGGGCGGCCGCCCTTGTCGAAGAGGATGTCGACGCCCTGGTCATCGACACGGCCCACGGCCATACGCGGGGGGTGATCGAGATGGTGAAAAGGGTGAAGAAGGCCTTTCCGCATGTCGACCTGGTGGCGGGCAATGTGGGTACGGCCGAGGGGGCGCGGGCGCTGGCCGAGGCGGGTGCCGACGCCGTGAAGGTGGGCATCGGCCCCGGTTCCATCTGCACCACCCGCATCATCGCCGGCGTGGGAGTGCCCCAGCTCACGGCTATCATGGATGTGGCTCAGGCCCTTGAGGGCAGCGGCATCCCCGTCATTGCCGACGGCGGCATCCGCTACTCCGGCGACATCGTCAAGGCCCTCGCCGCCGGCGCCTCTGTGATCATGGCCGGCTCGCTCTTTGCCGGCGTGGAAGAGTCGCCCGGCGAGACGATCATCTACAACGGCCGCAAGTTCAAATCGTACCGCGGCATGGGCTCGATCGAGGCCATGCAAAAAGGGTCGAAAGACCGTTATTTCCAGGATGTGGAAGACGACATCAAGAAGCTGGTCCCCGAAGGCATTGCCGCCCGTGTGCCGTACAAGGGCAGCCTCGACGAGGTGGTCTTCCAACTCATCGGCGGCCTGCGTGCCGGCATGGGGTACTGCGGTGCCGCCACCATCCCCGACCTGAAAAAAGCCCGTTTCATCAAGATCACCCAGGCAGCCGTGATCGAAAGCCATCCCCATGACATCACCATCACCCGTGAGGCTCCTAACTATTCGCGGGAGATGTGACACAGTTCCCCACCAATCCAGCGATCATGATGCGAAAGTATCTTCTCACAACTCTGTTGCTCCTGGCCTTGGCTCCCCGGCTCCCCGCCCAGGTGGACGACAAGGAGGTACTCTTCACCTTCGACGGGGATACCGTGACGGTGGGGGAGTTCCGTCGCATGTATCTGAAAAACCTTGACCAGACAGGAGAAGGTTACCAGAGTCCTGAAGAGTACCTGCAACTCTATATCGATTTCAAGCTGAAGGTCCATGAAGCCCGCAAGGAAGGGTACGACACGATGAAGAGTTACCGGCAGGAACTGGCGAAATACCGCCGGCAGTTGGCCGAGCCTTACATCCTCGATCCGGCTATGATGGACAGTTTGGTGCGGGAGGCATACGATCACCTGACAAAAATGCTGTATGCCCGTCATATTCTGGTGCGGGTGGGTGCCTCGGAAGACACCACGGAGGCGTGGAACAAGATCATGGAGGTGCGGCGCAAGCTGCTGGCAGGGGCGTCGTTCGAAGAGATGGCCCGGGCGGTCTCCGACGATCCTTCGGCCAAGAACAACGGCGGGCGCATCGGTTATTTTACCGCCTTTCAGATGGTCTATCCTTTCGAGCGGGCCGCCTATGCCTTGCAACCCGGCGAGCTTTCGATGCCGGTGCGAACCCGTTTTGGTTATCATCTGATCCGTGTCGACACCATCAAGCCCAATCCGGGAGAGGTGCATGTGGCGCATATCATGATCGCCGTGCCCCGTACGGCCAGCGAGGCCCAGCGGCGTGCCGCCCGTGACACCATCGAGATGATCTGGGAAAAACTGCAGGCCGGGGCTGATTTTGCGGAGATGGCGAAGAAGTATTCCCAGGACTACGGCTCGGCCCGTTCGGGAGGGGTGTTGCCCTGGTTCGGGCCGGGGAGGATGATCTCCGACTTTGAGCGGGCGGCCTTCGCCCTCCGGGAGGATGGAGAGATCTCCCGGCCGGTGCGTACCCCTTACGGCTGGCACATCCTCAAACGGCTGGGACACCGCAGCATCGGCACCTTTGAAGAGATGGAACCGCAGCTCAGGAAAAAAGTGGCCCGTTCCGACCGGATCAAATATGTCAAGGAAGATTATGCACGGCGTCTTTTCCGCGAATACGGTGCCGTGGCCGACACCGGCCTGTTGGAGCGTTTTGCGGCCGAGGCTACCGTCGAGAAACACCGCCTGCACTGGTCCTTCCCCCAGGCTGTGGCCCAATCGCCGGTGCTCCGCTTCAGGGAAGAAAGTTTTCCTTTCAGCGAGTTTTACAAATACATCAGTCATCTTTACCTGCCCGAAAGGATGAGCGTGCGCGATTTCGTGATGGCCCGCTTTGAGGAGTACAGTCGCGACAAAGTGCTGAAATACAAACAGGACCACCTTGAAGAGGAATATCCTGAATTTGCTGCGTTGATGAAGGAGTATGCCGAGGGGATCCTGATGTTCGATATTATGGATGACAAGGTATGGTCGAAGGCGGTGGAAGATACGGCCGGGTTGCGGCGTTTTTACGAGGCGCACAAAGATCGTTATATGACTCCCGCCAAGATCGTGGTGAAGGTCGTGGAGGTCTCTTCGGCACGGGATGTTGCCAAGGTGATGAAGAAAGTGAAAAAGGCGGTACGCAAAGGCCGTTCCCTTACGACCGTCCTGGAGAAATATGGTGAGAGGGTCAGGATGCTGCCTGCCGATACCCTGATTCAGGGTGAGGATCGTCTGCCAGCTGCCCTTCCGCGTAAGAAGGGGGCGGTGGCTGTGGTCGACCACCAAGGACACAAACGGATCTATGTGGTGGAGGATATCCTTCCTCCCCAGCCGGTGCCTTTGAAAGAACAGCTGGGGGTCGTCACCTCCGATTACCAGGACTACCTCGAAAAACAATGGCTCAAAGAGTTAAGAGAAAAATATCCTGTCAAGATAAACCGGGCGGTCTTCGAGCGTCTGAAAAAAGAGCTGGAGGCAGGAAAGGGAGAAAAACGTTCATGATCAAAAAGATGAAGAGATATCTTTCGTATGGGATGTTCCTGGTCATGGTGGCGGTTTTGGGGCTGTACCCATCCTGTCGCCGGGTGGGGGAGATCCCGGCCCAGAAAACGCCGTTGGCGCGTGTGGGGGACAAGTACCTCTACAAGGAGGATATCCCTGATCTTTTCTTCAAGGAGATGACCCCCGAGGATAGTGCCAAGTATGTGGACAATTTCGTTCGGCACTGGGTACATGAACAACTCATCGTCGAGAAAGCCGAAAAATATCTTCCGCCGGAGAAGATGGAGGCGATCGACCGCCAGGTGGAACGGACACGCAGCGACCTGATGGTGTATCATTATGAGCAGGCCCTCATCCTCCAGAAACTGGATACGGTGGTGGCCGATTCGCTTGTCGAGCAGTTCTATGAAAAACACCAGGATCTTTTTTCCCTGGATGAGAACATTGTGAAAGTGTTGTTCATCAAGGTGCCCCGCTCGGCCCCCAAGATCGACCAGGTGCGGCGGTGGTACCGTTCGAACCGGGAGTCGGATCTCAAAAAGCTGGAAAACTATTGTTACCAGTATGCGATGAAGTTTGATGATTTCGAGGACCAGTGGGTTTCGTTCGACCTGTTGCTGGAGCAGATGCCTCTGCAGGTGACCAACCAGGAGCGTTACCTTCGCTACAACCCGTTCATTGAGGTGAGCGACAGTATGGCCCTCTATTTTGTGCGGATCAATGAATATCGCCTGCGGGGCACGACGGCGCCGATCGAGTATGTTCATGATGAGATTGTCCGGACTCTCCTGAACGAGCGAAAGATGAAGTTCCTGCGTGAGCTGGAAAATAATATCTACCTCGAGGCGTTGAATGGAAAGAAGTTTGAGATCTATAAATAGGTGCTGATGAAAAAAATGATGCGGATCTTTTGGGTGATCTTGTTGGGGGTGGGGGTGTTGCCGGGTTTACAGGCCCAGCAGCGGATGGTTATCGACAAGATCGTGGCGATCGTGGGGGAGAACACCATTCTGGAGTCGGATGTGATGATGCAGTATGACCAGATGCGTCGCCAGGGGATGGTGGCGCCGGGGTATGCCAGTCGATGTAAGATCCTCGAGGATATCATGGTGCAAAAACTTCTGTTGCATCAGGCGCGTCTCGACAGCTTGCAGGTGGATGCCGGGGAGGTGGAACGTCAATTGGACGCACGGCTGCAGCGCTTCATCCAAATGGTCGGCTCCAAAGAGGCTCTCGAACGTTATTACCAGAAAAGTATCCTCGAGATCAAGGACGACCTGCGGGAAGGGGTGCGGGAACAGCTCCTTGCCGGCATGGAGCAGGAGAACATCATCAAAGATGTGACCATAACACCCGGGGAGGTACGTGCCTACTACCGTAAGCTGCCCAAGGACAGCCTGCCCATCATCCCCGAACAGTACGTCATCCAGCAGATCCAGATCAACCCGCCCTATTCCGAAGAGGCCAAGATCGCCGCCCGCCAGAAACTGCTCGACCTCAGGAAAAGGATCCTCGAAGGAGAGCGCTTCTCCACGCTGGCGATCCTCTATTCCGAAGACCCCGGCACGGCTCGCAGAGGGGGTGAACTGGGCTTCACCGCCAAAACCGACCTCGACAAGGACTTTGCCCGGGTGGCTTTTTCCCTTAAAAAAGGACAGGTGTCACAGATCGTCGAGAGCCGCTTCGGTTATCACATCATCCAGCTCATCGAACGCCGGGGCGATATGATCAACGTGCGGCATATCCTCATCAAACCCAAACTGTCGGCAGAGGCCATCCGTCGGGCCAACGAACTGCTCGACAGCATCGCCCGGCAGATCCGGATCGATTCGCTCACCTTTGAAAGAGCGGCTCTCCTCTATTCGGAAGATGAACATACCCGCACTACGGGCGGGCTTGTGCTCAACCCCATGACGGGTGAGCCCCGTTTCGATATGAGCCAGTTCGACAAACGTACCGGCCAGATCGTGGCCAAGCTCAAAGAAGGGGAGATCTCCGATCCTTTCCAGTATGTCGACGAGGCCGGCAACACCGTTTTCAAGATCATCAGGCTCAAAAAGATCATCCCTGCACACAGGGCCAATCTAGAGCTGGACTAT
>JAMOUS010000086.1 GCA_027067975.1 Bacteroidales bacterium
GACGACCTGGTCAAACGGGGCGAGATCAAGATGCCCTACGGCGAGGCGCGCAAGAACTACATCAAGGCCATCGACAAGGGCATCCTGAAAATCATGTCGAAGATGGGCATCTCGACGCTCCGCAGCTATTTCGGCGCCCAGATCTTTGAGGCGGTGGGTCTGAGCGAGGAGCTCATCAACGAATATTTCTGCGGCACCCCCTCGCAGGTGGGCGGTGTAGGCCTCGACGAACTGGCCGAAGAGATCCGTCGCACCCACGAGGAGACCTTCTTCCCGGAGAAGGTGCCCGTCCTGTTGCCGCATAAAGGCATCTACAGCTACCGCTGGGAAGGGGAGACCCACGCCTGGAATCCCGAGACCATCGCCCTGTTGCAGTGGGCTGTGCGCACAGGCAGCTACGAACGTTACAAGGCGTTCACCGAGGCTGCTGACAAGTATACGATGAAGCCGCTCTTCCTGCGCGGCATGCTCGAGATACGCGGCGGACAGCCCATCCCCCTCGAGGAGGTCGAGCCCGAAGAGGCAATCATGAAGCGTTTCGTCACGGGGGCGATGTCATACGGCTCAATCAGCAAGGAGGCGCACGAGGCGCTGGCCATCGCCATGAACCGCATCGGCGGCCGCAGCAACACCGGTGAAGGCGGCGAAGACCCCGACCGTTTCATCGTCACCGACCCGCAGAACAACCGCCGCAGTGCCATCAAGCAGGTGGCCTCCGGACGTTTCGGCGTCACCACCCACTACCTCATCAACGCCGACGAGATCCAGATCAAGATCGCCCAGGGCGCCAAGCCCGGCGAGGGAGGCCAGCTGCCCGGCTATAAGGTGAACAAGATCATCGCCCGTGTGCGCCATTCGGTGCCGGGGATCACGCTCATCTCCCCCCCACCGCATCATGACATCTACTCCATCGAAGACCTGGCCCAGCTCATCTACGACCTGAAGAGCACCAACCCCAATGCCTTCATCAGCGTGAAGCTGGTCTCGGAGAACGGCGTAGGGACGGTGGCCGCCGGCGTCTCCAAGGCGCATGCCGACCTGATCGTCATCAGCGGCACCGAGGGGGGCACGGGCGCCAGCCCGGTGAGCAGCATCAAGCATGCCGGCGCCCCCCTGGAGATCGGCCTGGCCGAGACACACCAGACCCTGGTGAAGAACAACCTCCGCACGCGCGTGCGCCTGCAGGCCGACGGCCAGCTCAAGACCGGCCGCGACGTGGTGATCACCGCCCTGCTCGGCGCCGAAGAGTTCGGCTTTGCCACCACCCCCCTCATCACGCTGGGCTGCGTGATGATGCGCAAGTGCCACATGAACACCTGCCCCGCCGGCATCGCCACCCAGGACGAGAAGCTGCGCAAGCGCTTCCTCGGCAAGCCCGAGCATGTGGAGAACTACTTCCGCTTCCTCGCGCGCGAGGTACGCGAGTACATGGCCCAGCTGGGCTTCCGCACCTTCGACGAGATGGTGGGGCGCAGCGACCTGCTGCAGCAGCGGGAGGATCTGACGGGCAAGGCCCGCACGATCGACCTGGCACGACTGCTGTGGCAGCCCCGCAAGCCGGTGACCCTGGCCCAGCACTACCGTCCCGGCCTCAACCACATCCCGGAGAACACCCTCGACAAGGAGCTGATACGCCGGGCCGCCCGCGCCCTGCAACGCCGCGAGCGGGTGTGGATCACCCACGAGATCCACAACACCGACCGGGCCACCGGCTCGATGCTCTCGGGCGAGGTGGTCCGCCACCACGGTCCCGCCGGCCTCCCTGCCGACACCATCGAATGTGTCTTCTACGGTTCGGCCGGCCAGAGCTTCGGCGCCTTCCTGGCCCCCGGCATCACCTTCCGCCTCGAGGGCGACGCCAACGACTACCTCGGCAAAGGCCTCTCCGGCGGACGGATCGTCGTCACCCCGCCGCGGGGCATCACCTATAAGCCCGAGGAGAACATCATCATCGGGAATACGGTGCTGTACGGCGCCACCAGCGGCCAGCTCTTTGTCAACGGCATCGCCGGCGAGCGCTTTGCCGTGCGTAACTCCGGCGCCAGCGCCGTCGTCGAAGGCGTGGGCGACCATGGCTGCGAATACATGACCGGCGGCCGCGTCGTGGTGCTCGGCCGCACCGGCCGCAACTTCGCCGCCGGCATGAGCGGCGGCATCGCCTACGTGCTCGACATGGACGGCGACTTCCCCTATTACTGCAACCAGGAGCTGGTCGAGCTCACCCGCCTGCAGGAATACGACGAGGTGGCCGAGCTGCAGGAACTCATCGCCGCACACTGGCACCTCACCGGCAGTAAGCTCGCCGAAAAGATCCTGGCCAACTGGGACGCTTACTTCAACCGCTTCATCAAGGTCACCCCGCTCGAGTACAAGAAGGTGCTCAACGAGCAGAAGATCCGCGAGATCGAGGCCAAGCTGAAACGGGCCGAGTACGATCCCAACTTTACAGAATGATTCCCTCATCCTTCACCTGAAAGAAAAAGATCATGGGTAACCCGAAAGCATTCATCGAGATCCCGAGAAAAGAGGCCGGTTACCGGCCGGTGAACGAACGCATCGCCGATTTCTCCGAGGTGGAGCAGGTGCTCGACCTGGGCGACCGTTTGCTGCAGGCATCGCGCTGCATGGACTGCGGTGTGCCTTTCTGTCACTGGGCCTGTCCCACCCACAGCCGCATGCCGGAGTGGCAAGATGCCCTGTACCGTGAGCAATGGGAGAAGGCCATCGGCATCCTGCAGCTCACCAACGACCTGCCGGAGGTGACGGGGCGTGTCTGCCCGGCCCTCTGCGAGAAGGCGTGTGTGCTGGCCATCCACGGCGAGGCGGTGACCATCCGCGAGAACGAGGTGGCCCTGGCCGAGCGGGCGTGGGAACTGGGGCTGATCCGTCCCGAACCCCCGAAGCAGCGCAACGGCATCCGCGTGGCCGTCATCGGCTCCGGCCCGGCAGGACTCACCGTGGCCAACCGCCTCAACAAGGCCGGCTACGAAGTGACCGTCTTCGAGAAGGACGAGAAGGCGGGAGGACTGCTGCGCTACGGCATCCCCGACTTCAAGCTCACCAAGGCGGTCATCGACCGCCGTCTGGCCTTGTACGAGGCCGAGGGGATCACCTTTCGCACCGGCACCGAGGTGGGCAAAGACCTCACCGTGGCCGAGCTGGAGCGCTCGTTCGATGCCATCTGCCTGACGGTGGGGGCACGGCAGCCGCGCGACCTGGAGGTGCCGGGACGCGAGCTGCAGGGCATCTGGTTCGCCATGGACTACCTCACCCAGCAAAACCGTCTCAACGACGGAGCCAACATCTCCGGCCGTCACCGCATCTCGGCCAAGGGCAAGCGCGTCGTGGTCATCGGCGGCGGCGACACCGGCTCCGACTGCGTGGGCACAGCCATCCGCCAGCGCGCCCGCTCGGTGACACAGGTGGAGATCCTCCCCCAGCCCCCCAAAGAGCGTACCGAGGACAATCCCTGGCCCTTCTGGCCCAGAACCCTCCGCACCTCCTCCTCCCAAGAAGAAGGGTGCGAACGCCTCTGGAGCCTCAAGACCACCCGCATCCTCGGCAAGGACGGAAAGGTCAGCGGCCTGGAGATGGTACGCCTCAACTGGAAGAACGAGAACGGCCGGATGATCCCCGAAGAGACCGGCGAGAAGATCACGCTCGAAGCCGACATGATCATCCTGGCCATGGGGTTTGTGCATCCAGTCCACGACCGCCTGCTGAAAGGACTCAAGGCAAAGTTCGACGAACGGGGCAACCTCCTGGATCAACAGACCGACCGCAAGGTGCCTCTCTTCGCCGCCGGCGACGCCACCCTCGGCCCCTCGCTCGTGGTGCGGGCCATCGCCTCCGGCCAGCAGGCCGCCCAAAACATCCATGCCTACTTCACCCGGAAAGCCCATCCGGACCAAAAGGCATAACAAATTGAGACACACCTTATCACGACAACACCCCTCAAATCCTACGTAGACAACTACATAGAGTTCTACGTAGTTGTCTACGTAGTTGTCTTCATATATAATTCTACAAGTTCGGCACTTACGGAATTATTCAAGAAAATAAGTTTGTCACCTTTCCCGCCGAAGAAGAAAGGAAGGAAGAGAAAGATCCCGGATTTGTCCGATTTTTCGGCGGATTTCGAAGGATATTGAAAAAATAGCCTTACCTTTGAGAACGTTAACGGATTTCTAATTTTTTTATTCTTTTATCATGAACATTTATGTAGGCAATCTCCATTACGACATTACGGGAGATGAATTAAGAGAGATCTTCGAAGAGTATGGTGAGGTGGATTCCGCCAAGGTGATCACCGACAAGTACTCGGGACGCAGCAAAGGTTTCGGTTTTGTCGAGATGCACAATGACGACGAAGCGCGCAAAAGCATCGAGGAACTGAACGGAGCTGATATTAAGGGACGCAATATCAAAGTGAGCGAAGCACGTCCCCGCGAATATTAAAGAAGAGTTTCATCGACATTGAGGAACGGCGTCCGGAAGGGCGCCGTTCTTTTTTGGGGGCAGGAGGCGGAGGGAGGTCATTCCCCTTTCCCGAAATAGTTGTCGGGGAATCCGGTGAGATAGAGCCTTTGTGTGGCGCGGGTGACGGCGGTATAGAGCCAACGCAGGTGTTCGATGCCCTGTTGTTCCTGGGGCACGAACCCCTGGTCGACGAAGACGGTCTGCCACTGTCCCCCTTGGGCCTTATGGCAGGTGACGGCATAGGCGAACTTCACCTGCAGGGCATTGAAATATTCATCCTGTCTGACGATCTTGAAATTCTTCTTACGTCCTTCCCCTCCCGGCAGTTCATTGAGGATGCGGTAGAAGAGCTCTTTGTTCTCGGCGGCGGTGAGGGAGGGGCCGTCAGCGGTGAGGGTATCCAGCAGCAACAAGGTCGAAAGGGAGGTCCGGCTCCCGCCCAAAGGATAGCTCAGCTCGGCACGGGCAAAGCGCCGGCCATAAAGTTCTTCGTAAGCTTCCACCCGCTCTACGCGCAGGATGTCTCCGTTGGCAAGGAAGCTGCCTTCCTCTTGCAACCAGAAATAGTTGTTCCGCACCACCATGAGCAAATCACCGCGGGTCAGTTCCTCCTCCCGGTAAAGGATCCGCCGCCGGATCTCCTGGTTGTACTGGTTCGCCTGTTTGTTCGACCGCACGATGAGCGTCACCGCCTCTGGGTCGTAACCCTGGAAATGTTCTTCGAGCAGTTCGCCGAACTCCCAGCCTCGTGAGAGACGGACAATATCGCGGTAGCCTTCCGTGATGAACAGCGGCAGGGAGAACGTTCCTCCGGCGATGTGTTGCCGCAGGCGGGTGGCATTGACCAGGATGCCGGAATGGCGTGCCTGCCGTACCACTTCGTCAAGGACAATCTCTTCGACAGTGTGACCATAGCCCCGCAGCACCTTGGGGTCGAGTGCCTCGGAAAGGGCGGTCCCCACCGGCGGCAACTGCGCCGTATCGCCGATGAACACCAGGCGGCAGCGCTCCCCCTGGAAGACAAAGTCAAACAGGTCGTCGAGCAGACGGCCCGAACCGAACACCGCCCCCTCCGAGAGACGGTTGGAGATCATCGAAGCCTCATCCACAAAGAAGAACGCCTCCTTCATCTTATTGAAGCCCAACTCAAACCGCCCAAAACCGTCTTTGGAGGACCGTTGGCGGTAGATCCATTTATGTATGGTAAAGGCCTCGCGCCCCGTATATTCCGACAGCACCTTGGCCGCCCTGCCGGTGGGTGCCAGCAGCACCACCGGAATACCCCGCTCCTCCAGAATGCGTACCATCGCCCGCACCGCCGTCGTCTTCCCCGTGCCGGCATAACCCTTCACCAACAACACCTGCGCCCCATCCCGGCGATCCGTCATCGCCAGAAAACGGTCAAAAAGACGCTCCTGACCCGCCGTCGGGTCATGCCCCAGGTATTTCTCATACTTCTCCCTCAGATAATCTGCCAGCATTTTCCTGAAAAAGAAAAAAAGGATTCTGTTCGGGAATCCATTTTTTATTTTAAATTTGCAAGCAAACTTACACAAAACCTAACAAACCAATACAATGAGAACAGCCATCAAACTTATTCTTTTCGTGGTGATCGTTGTTTTGAGCTACTTCCTCTACCAAAGCATCATGGAACCGATCCGTTTCAACCGGGAGAAGGACAAGCGGGAGAAAGCAGCCATTGAGCGTCTGAAGGCCATCCGGAAAGCGGAAGTAGCCTACAAATCGAAATACGGTCGCTATACCGGCAGTTTTGACACGCTGATCCATTTCGTAAAATACGATTCGTTTCCCGTGGTACGTGCGATCGGGAGCATTCCCGACAGCCTGTACGGGGTGATCACCGAAGAAGAGGCGATCAAGCGGGGGATCATCATCCGCGACACCAGCTATGTGCCGGTGCTTGATTCGCTGTTCGGGAAGGATTTCCCCATCGACTCGATTCGTTATGTTCCTTATTGTGACACAGCCCAGTTCTTCCTGGGGGCCGGCACCATCGAAACCGCCTCGAAGGTGAAGGTGGAGGTGTTCGAGGCGCATGTCCTCAACGACGTGCTGCTGCACGGTCTCCCCAAGCAACTCATCACCAATTACAATGCCCGAAGGGAAAAGATCGTGGGTTTCAAAGGGCTGAAGGTGGGATCGCTCACCGAAGCGACCAACAACGCGGGAAACTGGGAGTAATGAAAAGAATGCATGGCCGAGTTCGCTTATCTGGATGAATCTCTCGATATCAATCAGACCGGCATGTATCATCTGTCCATTCAGGTTGGCCTGAATGGACTTTCTTTTTGTCTGCTCAACACCGTTGACAACAAGTACATTGCGCTCAAGCACTATCCTCTTCTTCACGACGACAAAGAAGGTTTGCGGGAAGGATTGCGCAAGGTGGTGGCCCGAGATGAGTTCCTCGGCCGCAATTACCGGAGTGTGGCGTGGATGCCGGCAGCTTTCCACTCGACGATAGTCCCTACGCCTTTGTACAAGGAGGAGGAGAAGGAACGCTTCCTTCTTTTCAACCATACCCCGCCGGAAGGAAGCGAACTGGTTCTCGCCAACCCGGTAAAAGGACTCGACGCCCATGTGGTTTTTGCTGTGGAAGAAGAGCTGGCCGGACTCTTCGAAGAACTCTTTCCCGGTGCCAGGGTCTTTCACCCGCTTGCGCCTTTTCTGGGAGGTATACTGCGATATCTCGGCGTAAAAGGGAAGGAGACGGCGCTGTACGCCAACATCCATGACGAGATGTTCGACCTGGCGGTATTCCGCGGCCCGTCTCCTCTGCTGATCAACTCTTACCGCTACCGCAAAGTGAACGACATTGTCTATTTCCTGCTCTATGCGTACCGTACGCTGGATCTCGATCCAGCGCTCACGCCGGTGATCCTCCAGGGTAAGGTGAACACCTCGTCAAGCCTGGTGGAGACGCTCAGGAGGTATGTAAAAAAGATCTCGTTCGCGCGGCGTGATCCCTCGTTCACATACAGTTACACCTTCAACATGGTGGCCGAACAGACGTTCGTGAACCTCTTCAATTTGTACTCGTGCGTATAATCCGCGGCAGATACCGGCGTCATACGATCGTCCCGCCGAGGACGCTGAAGGCCCGTCCCACCACCGACATGGCCAAGGAGGCGTTGTTCACCATTCTGGAAAATAATTTCGATCTCTCGGAGGTTTCCGTGCTCGATCTTTTTTCGGGCACCGGGAGCATCAGTTACGAGTTCGCCTCCCGGGGCACCCGCCAAGTGATGCTGGTCGAGAACGACCCGCGCCACTACCGGTTCATTCGCGACACGCTCCGCCAGCTCGACATGCGCGAGGTGGAAACCGTCAAGGGCAATGTCTTCTCTTTCCTGCGCCATGCCCCCCGCGCTTTCGACATCGTCTTCGCCGATCCTCCCTACGACCTGCCCGACCTCGAAAAACTCCCCGACATGGTATTGAAAGGTGAGCTGCTCCGCCCCCGCGGATGGTTCGTTCTTGAACATTCCCGGAAACAAGACTTCCGCCACCACCCCCATTTCCTTTTCTCCAAGAAATACGGCCAGGTGCATTTCAGTTTCTTTTCCCGGGAAAGCAAAAACAACGAGGAGTAATTTTTTTGATCTTCCCCCTTGCCGGAAATGAAATTTTGATTATTTTTGCACACGCGAAAAACGCGAGGCATTACGGTCACGTAGTTCAGTGCCGTCCCGGCAAGCCGGGACGAGCATCCTCGAAAAACGACGCAAATCGAAGATTTGCTGTTTTTCGGGATTGGTTAGAATGCCGGCCGAGTTAGGTCTTTGAAATAGAGTTTTTTGCTATAAACGGTCACGTAGTTCAGTTGGTTAGAATGCCGGCCTGTCACGCCGGAGGTCGCGAGTTCGAGTCTCGTCGTGACCGCCTCGAGGAAAAGCCCGATGAAAAGTCGGGCTTTTTTTATTCTTTCTTTTCGCCAAGGTATTTTCCCACGAGCATGGCGATGATCATGGTAAGGTAGAGCTGGCCGGCGACACTGAAGAAGATGGCCAGGCTGCGGGCTGCCTGCGAAGCGGGGGAAATATCGCCGTAACCCAGGGTGGTCATGGTCACAAACGCAAAATAGATATAACCGGAAAGATCGTCCACATTGCCTGCTGCATGATGGAAGGCCGCAGAATCCAACTCCCCCACCAACTTGAAAAGGATCGAAGCGGCAATCCCCAGCAAAAGATAGATATTCACCGACTCGACAAACTCCAGTAGCTGTACCTTGGCACTGCGGGCGATGCGCATCACCAGCAGGACGATCACCCCGAAAAAGAAGAGCGTTGCGACCACCCCTGTCAGCCGGGCCAGCAAGGGAACATGGAAAAGATATCCCACCCATGTGAGTACCACCATCAAGGCCGGAATGGTGAAAGTGAAACCACTTCCCTCACGGATCGTCATGAACGAAAAGATGTAGATCAGCGAGATCACAAGTTGATAGATCAGCACCTTGGTCCCTCCCTCTCCCAGCAGGCCCACAAGAAAAACATACAAAACACTTAAAACGAACAGAATGATGTTATACCACGCCCTTCTGGCCATGATCTTCCGGATGTTAACTTTCGTAAAACTACGATTTTTTTCCCTTACTCCTTCTGCCCCCTATTTCGCGTTACGCTTTTTTCCGCCCGTTCACCATTTTTACACCTGCAGCTAGGAGAGTAAATCCTGCAAAATGATTAATTTTGTTGTCGATCAGATGATAAAGAAGATGATGGATGGAGAGAGACAGACATCCCAAAAACGAACGACGATGAAACATTTTTACATTTCCCTTATCCTAGTATTCGCTTTTTCCACCCTACTCCATTCGCAGGCACAAATGGAGAATGCCGGTTTCGAGCAATGGGAGAGCGTGAACGGTTCGATCGAGGAGCCGGTAAAGTGGAGTTCGCTCAAGACGGCCGATGCATTGACCGATGTGGCACCGGTGGTATACGACAAGTCGACCGACGCCCATTCGGGGGATTATTCCTTGCATTTGTTCAACATAAAAACGTTCAGCACCGTCGCCAATGGCATCATGACCACCGGCAGGATCCACTCCGACCTGAACAAGGAGAATGCCTATACCTACACCGACACTTCGGAATGGGCCTGGCACATGAACCTCACAGGCCGTCCGGACAGTGTGACCGGATGGTATAAATACAAATCGGTGGACGGAGACCTTGGGACCATCAACTTCGACCTCCACATCGGCTACTACCGGAAACCCGCACGGCCGGAGGACTCGCTCAATCTGGTGGGTTCGGCCACCTTCTCCACCGGCGACAGCACGGTGACAGCATGGACCCGTTTCAGCATTCCTTTCACCTATTTCAAGGAGGACACCTTACCACAGTATATCCTGGTGACCATCTCCTCGGGAAACGGCTTCAATGCCAAGGAGGGCAGTGAGATGTGGGTGGATGATCTGGAGTTGGTCTACAATCCGGGCAACACCACGGCCGTGCCCCAGCGGCGGACTCCGCCGGGACGGCTGCTCACCTGGAACGAAGGGGACCGGCTCACGGTCCTCCTGGAACAGCCGGGGTTCGCCCCTGCCTATTACGCCTTGTATGACCTCACCGGGAGGGTGGTCGTGGAAGGAATGCTCACGCCTTCCCAGCGTACTACTTTACCCGCCCAACTGCAGAAAGGGATCTATATCCTCCGCGTCACCCACCAAGGGGATCCGTATATCCGGAAAGTGCTCGTACGATGAGGGATGCCCAAACCTTTCCATCCCGGGGGCGACCGGCTTCGTCTCCCTGGATGCTGTTGATATTTCTGATGCTCTTTCCTCTCTCCCTGGCCGCCCAGCAGGAAGGATGGATCACCGGGAAAGTCACCGATAAGGAGACCGAGGAGACGCTTCCGGGGGCCAACATCTACCTCAAACACAACATGGCCATCGGGGCAGTGAGCGATTTCAACGGCCACTACCGGTTGAAGGTCCCTGCAGGCACCTGGACGGTGGTTTGCTCGTACACCGGCATGAAGACCCTGGAAAAGGAGGTGACGGTGGCTCCCGGCCGGCAGGTGGTGGTAAACTTTGCCATGGAGATCTTCAGCAAGCAGTTTAAGGAGGTGGTGGTCAAGGCGGGAAAATTTGACAAGAAGCTGGAGGAGCAGACCGTTTCGATCGAAGTGATGAAAGCCCGGCTCATCGAAGAACGCAACACCACGAACATCTCCACGGCATTGGACCTGGTGCCGGGTGTGACCATCCTGGATGAAGAGCCGCAGATACGGGGGGGCAGCGGCTTCACCTTCGGCGTAGGCAGCAAGGTGGCCGTTTTCGTCGACGACCTGCCCATCATCACGGGCGACAACGGCAAACCCGACTGGTCGCTCATCCCGGTAGAGAACATCAACCAGGTGGAAGTGGTCAAAGGGGCTGCCTCTGTGCTCTCGGGGTCGTCGGCGCTGAGCGGCGCCATCTACATCCACTCCCGGTTCCCCGGCCTGGAGCCGGAGACCCGCATCAAGGTCTTCGGCAGCACATATACCGCTCCGCGGGCGCCGGCCGCCAAGTGGTGGAACGGGCTTAACTGGGGCAGCGGCTTCACGTTCCAGCACGCCCGCCAGATCCACCACAACCACACCGACCTGGTACTCGGCGCCTTTGCCGAACGCGCCGGCAACTACATCGGCGCCCCCAAGCCCGGCCCGCTGGTGAATGTACGCAACAACTTAACCGACAAGGACATGACCAACCACCGCTGGCGCTTCAACTTCAACCTGCGCCACCGCTCCACCAAGGTCAACGGCCTCAGCTACGGCCTCAACGGCAACATCATGTATGCCGAGACCGCCCGCCCCCTCGCCTGGCTCGACGACACCACCTACTTCTATCGCGCCTACCCCGACGCCATCATCAAAGGCCGACACCTTACCTACTATTTCGACCCCTTCATCAAATACGTTTCCGAGCTGGGTTTCAAGCATGAATTCATCAACCGCATCATGGTCGCCAACAAGGATCTCATCAACGACCAGTCGAACGATGTGGTGATGGTGTTCAACCAATACCAGTATTCAAAAAGCTTTGCCAACCTGGGACATCTCGACTTCATCGGAGGCATCAGCAGCAACTACACCCACAGTCATGCCAACATGTATGCTGCCTCCGGCTCGCCGGACAACTGGATTTGGAACATTTCGATCTTCACGGAAATCGAGAAGAACATCCACGGCATCCTCAACCTCTCGGGGGGCGTCCGCCTGGAGCACTTCATCCTCAATGACAGCATCCGTGATATTCAGCCGGTGGTGCGTGTAGGTGCCACCCTCAAGTTGGGACGCGAAACCTATCTGCGGAGTTCCCTGGGCCAGGGGTATCGCTTCCCCACCATCACCGAACGCTTCATCCGCACCAAGGCCGGCGCCATCGGGGTGTTCGACAACCCCGAACTGAAACCCGAAAAGAGTTGGAATGCCGAGATGGGCATCAAACAGGGATTCAAGTTCAGCCGCTTCTACGGATTTCTCGATGTGGCTTACTTCTATCAGATCTACGAGAACACCATCCAATACCTCTTCGGATTCTGGGACCCCACCTACCAGTTTGCCATTGCCGGTTTCAAGTTCGTCAATACGGGCCGTTCCCGCATCAACGGCGTGGACGTCTCGGTGAACGGCACCTCCAAGCCGGGGCACGACCTGCAGATCCGTTACCTGCTCGGCTATACCTATGTCATGCCGGTGGTGGAAGATCCCAATTATGTCTATACACGCGACTACAATCCCGGCGGACAGAACGAGTTCAGTTACCGGACAACCAGTGTGGATCCCTCGAAAGGGATCCTGAAATACCGTTACCTTCATACCGCCAAAGCCAACCTCG
>JAMOUS010000087.1 GCA_027067975.1 Bacteroidales bacterium
CCTGGTCTTTGTCTCTCCTGTCGGTCCCTATTTCAAGGAGGGGTTCAAGCCGGTGGATATGATGATCTGTCGTGAGTTTGACCGGGCAGCCCCTCACGGTACCGGCACGTTCAAGGCGGGCGGGAATTATGCTGCAGGAATGCGGGCAGTGGAAAAAGCCCATCAGATGGGATATTCGAACGTGATCTTTCTGGACGCCAAAGAGAAGAAATACATTGACGAGTGCGGACCGGCCAACTTTTTCGGGATACGTGACAATACCTACATTACACCGGAATCGCCTTCGATCCTGGATTCAATCACGAACAAAAGCCTGATGCAGTTGGCCCGGGATATGGGATTGAAGACGGAACGGAGGAAAGTGCCCGTGGAAGAGTTGGATCTTTTTGAAGAGGCCGGGGCTTGCGGGACAGCGGCTGTGATCAGTCCGATCCACAGGGTGTTCGATCCCGGGACGGGGAAAACCTATGTAATCGGCAATGGAGAACCAGGACCCTTGTCGACCAAGCTTTACCAAAAACTGACCGCCATCCAGTTGGGAGACGAACCTGACCGGCATGGATGGGTGACCATCCTGGACTGAATGGTAGGCTGATGGGTAAGAAGGGGAAAAATATCACCCGGCGACGGCTGAGAAGCTCATATCTCACTTCCCTGATCAGTGTGACGCTGGTACTGTTCCTATTGGGGTTGGTCGGGCTTATTTTATTGGATGCCCGTAAGCTTTCAGAATACATCAAAGAAAGCTTCAGTTTTTCGGTGATCATCCGGGAAGATGCCAAGGATGTAGAAGTGAAGCTTTTTCAAAAGACCCTCGAAGCGAAACCTTATGTCCGGGAAACCCGTTTCGTTTCGAAAGAGGAAGCGGCTGAACTGCTTAAAAAGGAACTGGGTGAAGATTTTTTAAATGTTTTGGGGTACAATCCGTTGCTTTCCTCGATCGATGTCTACCTGCAAGCCGATTATGCCGTGAACGACAGTTTGAAAAAGATCGTCGAGGAGGTCAGAAAATATCCTCTCGTAAAAGAGGTTTACTATCAGGAGTCCCTTTTGAATGCCATTAACCAGAACATTCGGAACATCACGTTGTTCTTGCTGGGGTTCAGTCTTTTGTTGTTGCTGGTTGCGCTTACACTGATCAACAATACGGTCAGGCTGCTTCTTTATTCCCGTCGTTTTATCATCAACACGATGCAACTGGTGGGGGCTTCCCCCGGCTTTATCCGGCGGCCTTTTCTTCTTCATGGAATGTTACAGGGGCTGTTGGGGGGGATCTTTGCCGCAACGATGGTGTCTGGCGTGATCTACTTTCTCCAAAAGGAGTTTCCGGACTTTTACCTGGTTGAAGATTATTTGAACATTTTGTTCCTGGATGCCGGGATCATCATGACGGGAATACTGATCACACTTTTGTCCACCTTTTTTGCGGTAAATAAGTATCTTTCGGCCGAAGAAGACGAATTGTACATCTGAGGTATGAAACAGACAAAGATGAAAAAACAGATGCCAAAGAAGGAATCGGAAGGCTTTGCACTGGCTCCGGAAAATTACAAGTTGATTGCGATCGGATTTCTGATCGTCATTTTAGGTTTCATCCTGATGGCAGGAGGGAAGTCCGAGGATCCCAAGGTGTTCGATCCGGCTATTTTCAGCTTCCGGCGGATCACCCTTGCCCCTTTGGTCGTTTTGTTCGGTTTTTTGTTTGAGATCTGGGCGATCATGAAAAAGCCGGCCGGTGAAAAGAAAGATGATTTAGCAGAATGAGCGGCTGGGAAGCGTTTTTGTTGGGGATCCTGCAAGGGTTGACGGAATTCCTGCCGGTGAGCAGCAGCGGACATCTTGAGATCGGAAAGTATCTGATGGGAGAGATCCCGGAAAGCCTGAACTTTACCGTTGCGGTGCATGGTGCCACGGTGTTAAGTACGATCGTGGTGTTCCGCAAGGATCTTTTTCGACTTTTCAAAGGGCTTTTTGAATTCCGGTGGAACCAGGAAACGATCTATCTCGCGAAACTGATTCTGTCGGCGGTTCCTGTAGCTATCATCGGTTTAATGTTCAAAGATCAGATCGAAGGACTTTTTGGCGGGAAGATTCGTTTTGTTGGCGCGATGCTGATCATTACTGGATTTCTGCTTGCAGTGGCGTCGTGGGTGCCTTCCGGGAAGCGGAAGATTTCCTGGCTGGATGCTTTCGTGATCGGTGTTGCCCAGGCGGTAGCCGTGCTTCCGGGGATCAGCCGTTCCGGTTCGACCATTGTCACGGCATTGTTGCTGGGCAATGACAGAGAAGAGGCGACACGGTTTTCTTTTCTCATGGTGCTTTTACCCGTGTTGGGGGCAAATTTTGTCGAGATCGTTTCTGGAGATTTTTCTTCAGGAGGAGGTGCCGGAACCGGTGCGGTCGTGATCGGGGCCATCGCCGCATTTGTTGCGGGGCTTTTTGCATGCAGATGGATGATTTCCCTGGTGAAAAAAGGTAAATTGTGGTACTTTGCCCTTTATTGCCTGACAATAGGTGGTCTCGCATTTTTCTTGAATTAAAAAATGTCATTTGGTGTGGAATACGATTTTCTGGAAGGGGAAGTATTGCTTTTCGACAAACCTGCTGGCTGGACCTCGTTCGACCTGGTAAAGAAGGTCAGGAACGTGATATCCAGATATATGGGAGTGAAAAAGGTCAAGGTAGGTCATGCGGGGACATTGGATCCCATGGCTACGGGACTGATGATCCTTTGTACCGGGAAAGCCACCCGCAAGATCGAGCAATTCCAGGGAATGGATAAAACTTATGTGGCGGAACTCCTCTTTGGAAAGACAACCCCTTCTTTTGATCTTGAAACCGAAGTGGAACAGGAGTTTCCCTACGAACATATCACCCGTTCCCGTTTGGAAGAAGTACTGGAACAATTCACTGGAGAGATAGAACAACTGCCACCAGCTTATTCTGCCAAACGTGTGAAGGGGCGTCGTGCTTATGACCTTGCCAGAAAAGGAGAAGAGGTTGAGCTGAAACCTCAGCGGGTAACCATTCACGCAATGGAGATCTTGGATTTTGCCCTGCCAAAATGTACTTTGAAGGTTACCTGTTCGAAAGGGAC
>JAMOUS010000088.1 GCA_027067975.1 Bacteroidales bacterium
TTGTTTGTTGACAGTGTCCAGAAAAGCCCGGATGTTTTCCGTGCTGACGTCGGGGGGCATGCCGCCGCCGCACGACCAGAGGATGGGCCCCGGCTCGCGCACGCTTTCGATCATCTTGCGGGTCTCTGCCGCCACCTCTTTGGGGGTGAGGGCGGCCAGCACGTCGCGCGGGGGCAGGTTGCCCAACAACACCACCTCCGGCCCTGCCAGACGGCGTATCTCGTCGAGGGAGTGCTCGTGGCTGAAGTTGAAGATGTTCACGTCCATCTCGCGGAGGTGGGCGGCGGTGATCAGCCCCTGGGCGTCGTTGTGCAGCAGCCGCACCGGCGCCTCAAAGGCGCGGAACAGCTTCCTCATCCGCTCCACGGCAAAGGTGCGGAACTCATTCTCGCCGATGAAGCCCAGCAGATCATCCAGGATCATGATCCCCTCAATGGTGGGGAAGGTCTCTTTTTGGTACTGCAGGGCGCGCAGCAGGTATCCGGTGATCTTGTCGAGAAGCTGGTGCGTCTCGTCGGGGTGCATGATGATATCCATCATGAACTCGGTGGTGCCGCGCAGGTAGGAGGCGACATTGAGCGGACCCCGTACCACGGCGAATCGTATGGCATGGCCCAACTCGCGGATCTTCTTCTCCGTATTTCGGAGGCGCTGCACCATGAAGGGCGCCAGCCCGTCGGTGGCGGGGTCGGGCACCTCGAGGGCGGCGATGTCGGCGATGTCGCGCAGCACCGGCCCCGCCCAGGGCAACGACCCCTCGTGCCAGGAGACCTTCGCCCCGAAGGCACTGGGCTCCGTCGCCATGCCGTACTCCGACCAGAAGCCGGGAAGGAAAAGCACCTCCGGGAAGGTCTCGACCGCCGTGCGGTTGGCCTCGAACCATAGTTCATCCGAGGTGTAGTACTGCAGCTTGGTGATGCCGTACCACCCTGGCAGCCATGGACTGTCGATGATGAAGGCGGTGAGGTCACGCCCCGCATGACGGCCTTCCACCAACTCTTTCAGGGTCTCCCACTGTGCGTCGGTCATGATCTTTCTCTTTTAAGGTATAATGTGCGGGGAGGAAGCAACCGTAAAGATAACGACTTTGTGGGAGATCTCCCTGAAAAAAACAAGGTCATTCCACGTGGAGGATGAGTCCCTTGAGGTATTCCCCTTCGGGATGGAAGAGGCTGACGGGGTGGTCGGCGGGTTGGGAGAGCTGGTGGAGGATGCGCACATGGCGGCCGGCGTTGGCGGCGGCGACGAAGACGCTCTGGCGGAACTGCTCACGGCTCACCACCTGCGAGCAGGAGAAGGTGGCGACGATGCCGTCAGGACGTACCTTGCGGAACGCTTTTTCGTTGAGGCGCTTGTAGCCCTGCAGGGCGTTGTGCAATACGTTCTGGTGCTTGGCAAAAGCCGGCGGGTCGAGGATGATCAGGTCGTACACCGTCTCGGCCTTGTCGAGCCATTCGAAGGCGTCGGCGACGATGCCCTTGTGCGGGGCTTTCTTGCCGAAGTTGAGCTCGACATTGACGCGGCTCATCTTTACCGCCTGCACCGAGCTGTCGACGGTATGGACGAGGGTGGCGCCGCCGGCGAGAGCGTAGACGCTGAAGCCGCCCGTGTATCCGAAGAGGTTGAGCACCTGGCGGCCGCGGGCATGGCTGCCCACGAGACGGCGGTTCTCACGCTGGTCGACAAAAAAGCCGGTCTTCTGGCCTTCCACCCAGTTGACGCGGAAACGGTGTCCATACTCCTTCACCTCGGCCTCTTTTTCGCGCCCCAGCAGCCAGCCGTTCACGGGGGTGACGGCCGCCTTGTGGGGCAGGGTGCCCTCGCTCTTGTCGTAGATGGCCTTGAGGTGCCCGCCGTAGAGGTCCTGCAGGATCGCGGCGAAGGTGTCACGCTGCCGGTACATGCCCACCGAGTGGAACTGCATCACCAACACGCCGGCATAGTGGTCGATGATCAGGCCGGGGAGACGGTCGCCCTCGCCAAAGACGAGACGGTACACGTCGGTCTCTTCACTGGCGGCGAGACCCAGCATCTCACGCAGCCGGTAAGCCTCCTCAAGACGGTGGCGCCAGAACGCCTCGTCGGGGTCGACCGGTTCGAAGGCGAGGATGCGTACGGCGATGCTGCCGGGTTGGTAGTGGCCTGTGGCGAGGAAGGTGTCCTTGTTGTCGTAGACATCCACCAGGTCGCCCTCAGCCACCGGCCCGTCGATCTTCTTGATGGCGCCGGAGAAGACCCACGGATGACGGCGGTGCAGCGACTGGTCCTTGCCCGAGCGGAGGATGACCTTCGTACGGCTCATCGGCGGTCGTGTTTGAGGGTGTGGTAGATCTCGTAGCATACCCACGCGTCGGTGGCGGCATACACCTGTTGTTTTTCCGAGAGCTTTTCAGCTTCCCAGTTGGAGAGCTGCTGCGACTTCGACACGCGGAACCCCAGCACCTGCGCGGTGATCTTCACCAGGCTGGCGTCTTCGATGCCGTATTCTCTGACCATCTCCTGCAGCTCGACGAAGCCGCCCGGCACGAGGGGGTGGATCTCCTGCAGCTTGCGCAGGTCGTCCTGCAGGCCGATGCCCACCTTCAGGATGCGGTCGTCGGCGAGGAGACGCCAGAGCGCCTCGTGATACCCCAGCCGGTTGAGGCGGATAAGCCAGGCGCGCTCGGCCGTGGCCAGCTGCACCAGCGCCAGCGGGTTGGTGTGTCCCTTGCGGAAGGAGGGCCGCGTCTCGGTGTCGAAACCCAACACCTTCTGGCGGGCGATCTCCGGCAGCGCCTGCCGCAGGTCGCGACGGCTCTCAATGCAGGTGATCGAGCCCTCGTAACGCCCCAGCGGCAGCTGCATCACCTCCTCCTTGCTGATGTTCTGACGGAAATGCGGTTCCATATCGCCTGCGAAAATACAAATAATTTCCCGGAGGAGCCGGGGGAGATAAGATGAGGGGGAGGAAGCGAGGAGGCGATCCGCCTGCGGCTCCGGTCAGGGCAAGTTTGATTATGGTGATAAATTTAAACGGGATGATCACAAATCCAGCACGATACTGAGATTTTTACGGATCTTCCGTGCAACCTCGTCGGGGAGCTTTCCCAC
>JAMOUS010000089.1 GCA_027067975.1 Bacteroidales bacterium
AAGCTCTCCCAGACCCATGCCCAGGCTGTGGATCTTGTCCTCCACACCGGAGGCCCAGAGGGTGTCGGTGCCGACCAGCTCGTCGAGCGTGATGGCGTAGATGTTGAAGAAAAGGTCGGCCGTGGTGTAGCCCAGCAATCTTTTCCAGAGGGCAGGATCCTGGGTTTCGCTGCCCTCGAGAAGGAGACGTATCCTGTTCTTCCCGTCGCGTTCGAACACCGCCTCGCGGCCGTCGGCGAGAAGAGCATGAATGCGGCCGCCGTGCGGTCCCCCCAGTAAGGGTGGGTCACGCTGCTCAAGACGGCGGGGATAGCCGAAGAGCGTGTGTCGGATGAAACGCAAAAGGGTCGACTTGCCCGCCTCGTTCTCGCCCGTGAAGAGGTTCAACCCCTTCGCCAGTCCTGTGAGAGAGCGGTCGCGGAAGATGCCGTAACCGTCGATATGTATCTCGCGGATGACCATCTTATTCCTCCTTTATGATCTGGTCGAGCAACATCCACTTCACCTTTTCGAGCAGATCCCTCTTGCCGGCACTGTCCAGATGCACCCGGCGCAGCACCGCCGGCGGCAGGCCCGAGGCCTCTTCCACCTCCTGCAGAAAAGCCTCCGGCTCCAGCGATTCCACCTTTTTGATGAGGGCGGCGGTGAAGTCGTTGCCCTCTCTGAGCTCTTCGAGGTCGATGTCGGGACGTGTCTCGCTGAGGATGCTGTCGATGAAAAGGAAGGGCGTGCCGGCGGCGGCTTCTTCGTTGAGGGCTTTCCGCAGCTCTTCCAGCTCCCCGCTCCTGGCAAGGCGTTTGTGCAAGGGAGTGCGTCCCTCCAGGACGATGCGGAGGATGTAGGAATCCTCCGGATGAGGGTCGCTGATCCGCTCGAGTGCCATCCTGTCGAGATGGGTGAGCTCGTTGAACCCGTCGACGCCGCTCATGTCGATCCTGACTTCCTCGAAGCGCACCTCCTGGGTGGGGATGAACTCGATGCCGGGCTTGCGGCCTTTTTCCATCTCCACGAGCACGCAGCCGCGCCGGCCCGTCTCGCCAAAGTCGCGCCCCTGCGGGTTGCCGGGATAGACGACGGCGGGGGCATGGTCGCGCAGCGTGTTCCGCTTGTGGATGTGTCCGAGGGCCCAGTAGTCGTAGCCCTTGTGGATGAGCTCTTTCAGCCGGAAGCGGGCATACGGCTCGTGAGGACCGGGATCGTCGGGGGTGGCGTGCATCATGGCGATGGAGAAGGGGGTGTCGCCGTCGGGACCGCGGAACTTCCCGGCAAGGTCACGGTCCTCGCGGGCGGTGCGGTAGCTGATGCCGTAGATGGCTGCCAGGGGACGACCCGCTTTTTCGTACACCGCCTTTCCCACTTTCGACGATCCGAAGCGCACGACCCTGTCGGGGAGCTGCATCTCCTCCACCCACGACACGAGCGGGTCGTGGTTGCCACAGACGAGGTAAGTGTGGATGCCGGCGGCGGAGAGACGCTCCAGCTCACGCACAAAACGCAGCTGTGCTGCAAGGCTCTGGTCCTCGCGGTCGAAAGTGTCGCCGGCGATGAGCAGAAAATCCACCTCCTTCTCAATACACAGGTCGACGATGCGACGGAAGCTGTTGAAGGTGGCCTCCTTGAGGCGGCGGGCCAGCTCCTCGTCCACCGACGAAAGCGCACGGAACGGCGTGTCGAGATGCAGGTCAGCCGCGTGAATGAAACGGAGCTTTTCCATGAACGGGAGATCTCTTTTGCCTAAAAATAGCAATTTTCCTCCCTCCCCCGAGCCTTCTCCGTAACTTTTCTCAGGGTGTGGCCGACAAATGGACGGTGATGACGGGGAGCGTGTCGCGGATCTCGATATCGTCCACCCACTGGTATTTGGGGTTGGCGTTGCCGTAGATCTGGGTGAGCATGATGAAGTCGACGGGCTGGTGGTTGCGGGTGGTAGGCCCCCGGTGGTCGGCGACGGTGCGGCCGTTGACCCGCCAGAGGGCGCGGCCGTCGGCGCCGTCGCTCCAGTGCCAGAAGAACTCGTTGAGGAACCATTCGTTCACCGGCACGGGGATCTCCCGGTTGTCCACCTCCCACAGCGGGTGCTGGGGGTCGGCATCGCCCTGCCAGTGCCAGTAGGGATGTCCCTCCTCATCGGCATAGATGAAGGCGATGAGGCGGAACCCTTCGCCCGCGGCGTAGCCTTTGGTCTTGTACTCAAAGAGGACCCGCCACATGCCGGGCTGGAAGAGACTGGCGCTGTCGGTCTTCATCCAGTAGCGGATGTACAGGTCGCGGGTGCCCTCGCGGATGTTGAGGATCTCGTAGGGGCACTGCGTCACGCCCAGGTCGTAGCGTTCGGCGCTGTAGAGCGCCCGGGTGAGCGTGCCGTCGGGGCCCTCGACCGTCCGGATCTCGCTGTACACCGCCCGGTGATGGTCGTCGTCGATATAGTGGAGGGCGCTGCCATGGGCCCCCAGCACCGTGATGGGCCAGGAGAAACCCGTGACCGTGTCGGTGCCGCGGATGAAACGGTAATCCTCATTGTCCTCGTAAGCGACGGGGTCGATATACACGCCTCCCTCGAAATCGGAGCGGAAGAGGAGATGCGGGTCCCTCTGTGCCGGCGGAGAGGGCTCCTTGCGACAGGCCGCGAACAGCAGGGCGAAAAACAGGAACCAGACTCCTTTTTTCATCGTCTTTTCTTCTGAGGGAAAGCGTAGGTCTTCACGATCTCCGGGTCGTCGAGCAGCTGTTGCAGTTCACGGAGCTCATCCGCGAACCTTTTTTGCTCGATGGCGTAGCTGATGCCGGCCAAGACCGCCACGCCGACGATGCCGAAGATGCCTATCGTCAGCAATATGTCCGGTTCGGATCCTCCTCCGAAGAGGAAGATGGCGAGAAGCCAGAGGATCACCCAGAAGAGCAGGAACAACGTGCTGCCCACCGGCAGACGGGCCGTCACCACCACCTCTTCTCCCTCCGCCAGAGAGGCCGTGCCCTTGAAGGGAAAGGCGGAACGCATGCCGGAGACGAGAAGGCGGGGATGGAAGAGGATCGTCGCCCCCGAGAGGCGGAAGATGCCGGTGTCGCGCTGCACCGTCACGCTCTC
>JAMOUS010000090.1 GCA_027067975.1 Bacteroidales bacterium
CCACGGGTGTCGAGCCGGTGGGCAGACCCAGGACGCAGTGTTCCCCTCTTTCCGCCTTCTCGCGGATGGTGTCGGCGATATGGTTGGCCACCATCTTCGAGGCGGCCCGTGAGCTCTGGAACACCCTCACGGGGATCTTCTCGTATTTCAGCCACTCCGGCTGGCCGGGCGGCGGGAGGATCTCCTTCCCTGAATCCAAACGAAATGTGATCATAGGTAGTGGTTGGTTTTACGGTATCTTGCCATCGAGCATCGAGAGGGCGAAATGGCCGGCGCCGATGAACCCCGCCTCACGCTGCAGTTGTGCGGCCACCACCTGGAGATGTTCGTGGCACACCTCCATGGAGTTCTGCAGCACCGCCTCGCGGATGAGGGAGATATAGGCTTCGCCGGCCTGTGCCATCCCCCCGCCGATGACGATCAGGCGGGGGGCAAAGATGTTCACCAGGTTGCCCAGGCCGATGCCGATGAAGCGGGCGTTCTCGCGGACGCTCTCCACCGCCTCGGGCTCACCGGCATGGAACCGCTCAAAGACGGGCAGTGCCGTGGACACCGTCCGCTCGGTCTGCCCCGCCCTTTTGATGCGGCGGTTGTAACGGTCGACGAGCGCCTGCGACGAAGCATAACTCTCCAGGCACCCCTTGCCGCCCCACTTGCTGCGCGGGCCGGAGAAGTTGATCGTCATCTGGCCGAACTCACCGCTGGCATTGTTCTCCCCCCGGTAAAGACGGCGGTTTACGACGATGGCCCCGCCGATGCCGGTACGCAGGGCGATGAAGAGCATGTCGTCGACGTCACGGGCCGCCCCGAACATCCATTCGGCATAGCCGTACAGGGTGGCATCGTTGTCGACGAACCCTGGCATGCCCACCTTTTCCTGCACGATCCCGGCGAGCGGCACATCACGCCAGTCGCGTATCAACAGCCCCGCCCCCCGCACATATCCACGGTGCAGGTCGACAAACCCCGGCGAGCCGATCCCCACACAAAGGGGGTTGATGCCCTGTTCATCGGCATAGGCCGTCACATCATCCAGCACGTCGAAGAGCTTGCGCAATACGGCCGTCTTGTTGCGCTGGCGGGAATAGCGGATCCGGTTGCGCCATAACACCGCCCCGTCCTGCCGGACAATGCCGTAGTTGATGCCCGTACGGCCGATGTCGATCCCGATGGCTGTGGCAAACTTGTACATACTTGCCTTTTATTCCTGCAAAGATACGAGGAAAATGGTGAAGTTTGTTTCACTTGAAGATAATGTACAGCGTCAGCAGGATAGAAAGAAGGATCAGCGACAGGACACGGGGGTCGGTGAGGCCGGTGATCTTTCCGCGCAGGAAGGCCAGCGGGCTCTCGAGCGTGGTGGTGGCGATCTTCTCCTGGGGCGGGGGCGGCGTGGCCAGCGACACCCCCACGAAGATGAGGGAAGAGATGACGAAGAGCAGAAAGCTCTGCAGCATGTAAGGGATGTGAAGGCCCTCGCTGATAAGTTTCACGTCGCCGAAAAGGGGGAAATCGAGCATGAAGGTGAGGATGCCGAGGAGCGATCCGGCGATGATGGCGGAGACAGCCCCCTGGGCGTTGCCCCGGCGCCAAAATACCCCCAAAAGAAAAACCGTTGCAATGGGAGGCGAGAGAATGGCGAGGAGTTGGTTGATGGCGTCAAAGATACTGACGAACCGTGCGATCATGGGCGACCAGGCGATGGCCAGGAGCATCACCACCGCGGCGGTCCAGCGTCCGATACGCACCTGCTGGCGGTCGGTCGTCGTGGGACGCAGGCGTTTGACGATATCCACCGACACCAGCGTGGCCGACGAGTTGAGCGCCGCCGCGATGGTGCTCATCAGCGCCGAGAGGAGCGCGGCCGACAGCAGTCCCACAAAACCCCGCGGCAGCAGCTTCACGATCAGCACCGGCAGCGTATCATTGGGATCTTTGATCTCCGTGCGGAAGAGGGCGTAGGCGATGATGCCGGGGATGACCATCATGAACACAGGAAGGATCTTGAGGAACCCTGCGAACACCGGACCGCGGCGGGCATCGTCGAGGGTACGGGCTCCCAGCACCCGCTGCACGATCGTCTGATCGGCACACCAGTACCAGATGCCAATGACCGGATAACCCAACAGGATGGAATACCACGGCAGCTTGGGCGAACTCTCGTAACTTCTGAGAAGTGTCAACTGACCCGGCTTCACCACAGCCCGCAGCTCATCGAGCGAGCGGATGCCATGATCTCCCAAAGCCAACACCGCCATGACCGCCAGCACCACACCACCGATGATCAGGATCACCGTCTGGGCCGTCTCCGTATAGACCACCGACCGTAAGCCTCCCATGATCGTATACAGTGCCGTGATGCCGGCAATCAGCAGGATCGACACCCACATGTTGATGCCGAAATAGTTCTCGAACACCACAGCTCCTGCATAAAGACTGACCCCAATATGCATGAACAGTGCTCCCAGAATGGCCAAGAAGGCCAAAAGCGACCGGGCCAGACCGTTGTATCTTCGTTCGAGAAACTCAGGCAGTGTGGAGATACGGTTCTTAAAGTAAAAAGGAGCGAACACCAGTCCCAGTAGGATCAACAGCAAAGGCGCCAGCCACTCGAAGTTACCCTGCACGATGCCGTCGGAATATCCGGCTGCCGCCAACCCCACCATGTGGATGGTAGAGATGTTCGAGGCAAAGAGCGCCGCCCCCACATAGATCCAGTTGAGCGAACGTCCCGCGAGAAAATAGTTGCCGGCAGTCATGCGTTGATGCCGTACCACCCATAGCCCCAACATCAACACCCCGGCCAGGTACACCAGGATGATCGTCAGGTCAAGAACGGAAATCTGTAAACCCGAATGCATATCTTATAATGTTAAACGTATTTTGACACTACCCCCATACTCCCTATTCCAAGTACTCAAGACATTTCAGACACTCATAATTTTAGTCACTTGTAACTTATCATCCCGACGCTCCGCTTCGCTGCGGTCGGGATCAGTTCCACCAACGCCTCTTGCTTCGGCTACGCCTCGCACGAGGCGGGTGTCACTGACTTTAGTCACTCC
>JAMOUS010000091.1 GCA_027067975.1 Bacteroidales bacterium
AGACGATTCTGGTGACCCACGACACCAACTCGCCCAAGCCCTATTCACTCGACTTCAGCATCCAGGGCACCAACGGCCTGGCCGATTTCGATTACAACCGCCAGCGGATCTATATCGAAGGGAAATCACCCAAGCTTCACCACTGGGAAGCCATGGACGGATGGTTCAAGAAGTACGATCATCCCCTCTGGAAGCGGTTCGGTGAATATGCAGCCGGCTCGGGCCACGGAGGGATGGACTTCTTTGTCGACCGGGCATTTGTCGAGTCGGTGAAACGTAAGGAGGAACCGCCCCTCGACGTTTACGACGCTGCCGCCTGGAGTGCCATCACTCCGCTGTCGGAACGTTCCCTGGCCGAAGGCAGCATGCCCCAGTACTTCCCCGACTTCACACGGGGACGCTGGATCAACCGAAAGCCGGTGTTCGCTTTGAATGACGATTATTGATCCTCTACCCTACTACTCACCAAGAACCATCATTAACGATCACAATCATGGCAGAAGTACAGAACAATAGCAGGAAGGACTACACCATTGCGATCTCCATCATCGGGATTCTCTTTTTCATTTTCGGGTTTGTCACATGGCTCAACGCCACGCTGATTCCTTATCTGAAGACCGCATGCGAACTCACCTCTTTTGAATCGTATCTGGTGACCTTCGCTTTTTACATTTCCTATTTCGTCATGGCGATTCCGTCGTCGAAGGTCTTGCAATGGACCGGGTTCAAGAAAGGGATGTCGCTGGGACTGCTGATCATGGCAGTAGGGGCGTTGATCTTCATCCCGGCAGCCTTGACACGCACCTATGCCTGGTTCCTGCTGGGGTTGTTCGTGCAGGGTACAGGTCTGGCGATTCTGCAGACCGCCTCGAACCCCTATGTGACGATCCTCGGCCCCATCGAGAGTGCTGCCAAGCGCATCAGCATCATGGGGGTGGCGAACAAGTTCGCCGGCATCCTGAGCCCGGTGATCCTGGGTTCGATCCTCCTGAAGAACATCGGCAAACTGGAAGAGAGTCTCAAAACCCTGAATGATGTTGACAAGGCGGCTGCCCTCGATCAACTGGCCCACAAGGTGATCGGTCCCTATGTCATCATGGCTGCCGTCTTGGTGGCCCTGGCCCTGTTGATCATCTTCTCTCCCCTACCCGAGGTGGAAGACGAGGAAGACAGCGAGGCAGAAGGAGAGACCCCGCGCACCAGCATCTTCCAATTTCCCTATTTCTGGCTGGGAGTGCTCACCCTTTTCTTCTATGTGGGGGCAGAGGTGATCGCGGTGGATACCCAGATCGCATACGGAAAGGCTTTGGGCTTCGATATCAGCGTGGCCAAATGGTTCTCCTCCTACACCCTGATCGGGATGATCATCGGATACATCGTAGGGATCATCCTCATCCCCAAACATCTTTCCCAGCAGAAGGCCCTGCAGTATTCGGCCATTCTCGGACTGATCTTCACGCTGGGGGCCGTCACGACCACGGGCCTCACCTCTGTATTGTTCGTAGCCTCCCTGGGGTTTGCGAACGCCATCATGTGGCCGGCCATCTGGCCGTTGGCCATTCACGGACTGGGGCGTTTCCTGAAGCTGGGGTCGGCGATCATGATCATGGCCATCGCCGGCGGGGCGCTCATCCCGCTGTTGTACGGCTACCTGGCCGGGCTCAACCCGCCCAAAAGCACCACCCACGCCTATGCCATCCTGCTGGTGTGTTATGCTGTGATCCTCTTCTTTGCATCCTACGGTTACAAAGTGGGCAGAAAGGAAAAGTAACGACCGGAGTATAACACACAGGCGCAATGGAAGAACAGGCACTTCAGACAATATACGGGCAGTTTGACGCGCAAGGAGCCTTCTTGAAAGGTTATCCCTACGGTTCAGGACATATCCATGATACTTTCCGCATCGAGACCGACGGAAAGGGGCCCGGATACATCCTTCAGCGTATCAACACGAACATCTTCAAGGATGTCGACCATCTTCAGCAGAACATTTTGCGAGTTACCGAACACATCCGCAAGAAGCTGAGCGGGATACCGGGCAGTGATCCTGACCGTGAGACGCTCACGCTCATCCCCACACGTACGGGGGCGTCGTACCTGCACGACGGCAGCGGTTACTGGCGGTGTTACCTTTTCATCGACCGGCACCGCAGTTACGATCGTGTGGAGACGGCCGGCCAGGCTTACCAGGGCGGAAGGGCTATCGGACGTTTCGAACAGCTCATCGCCGGCCTCGACCCTTCGGGGATCCATGAGGTGCTCCCCGCCTTCCATGATATGGAAGTACGGCTTGACAATTTCTTCAAGGTATTGGAAAAGGATCCGGCGAACCGGGCTGCCTCGGTGCGGGAGGATATCCGTTTTGTCGAGGAGCGTGCCGAGGAGATGATGACCATCCAGCGTCTGGGCAAAGAGGGCAAGATCCCTCTCCGCATCACCCACAACGACACCAAGTTCAACAACGTACTGCTCGACGAGAACGACGAAGCGCTGTGTGTCATCGACCTCGATACCGTGATGCCCGGATATATCCACTACGACTTTGGCGATGCGATCCGTACGTCGGCCAACTCGTCGTTCGAGGATGAGAAGGACCTTTCCAAGGTATTTGTGCGCCTGGACCTCTATGAGGCCTTTGCCCGGGGTTTTCTCGAAGAGACCCGCGAGGAGCTGACCCCCCTGGAGAAAGAGTACCTGGCCTTCTCGGCCCGTATGATGACCTTTATCATCGGCCTGCGCTTCCTCACCGACCATCTTGACGGCGACAATTACTTTAAGATCCATCATCCCGGACATAACCTCGAACGGGCCCGCGTGCAGTTCAAACTGGTAAGCAGCATGGAGGAACACCGCAAGGAGATGGAGGAGGTCATCCGCAGACTTGGTTGATATTCAGCAGGACAGAGAGCCTCATATACCTATTTTAATAGGAATTTAAATAAACATTTAAATAGGTAGAACCATTGTATTATCCTGACATTCTACTTGCTACAGGACTTTATTTTTAGAGGTTGCCTGGGAAGGTGATCCGGAGGGTGTTCAGATGCGGTAATAAT
>JAMOUS010000092.1 GCA_027067975.1 Bacteroidales bacterium
CATCCCGCCCGTGCAGCTCTCGGCCGTGGAGAGGGTCTTCCCTTTTCTCCTGAGGAGGTCTCCGACGATCCCTTCGAGCGTGTCGTCGTCATGGCCATACACATATTCTCCGATGCGGTCCACCATCTCTTTCTCGAGTCGGTCGACCAGAGCGATCAGTTCTTCCTCACTCTCTCCCCGGGCCGAGAGACGCAGCCGCACCCTGCCCGCCGAAGGCAAATACGCCAATTTGACATTGGGAGGAAGGTTGCGTTCAAAATCTTCCAGAAGCTCCGAGAGACGGGCCTCATAAGTACCGTAAGTCAGTATGGTACGGTGATATATGGCCGGCAGCTTGAACCTTTTCTTTAATTCGGGGAGTACATATTTCTCCATGATCCCTTTCATCTCCACGGGCACGCCCGGCATCGAGACGAGCACTTTTCCTTCCTTTTCGAACCACATCCCTGGGGCGGTGCCCCATTCGTTGATGAAGACCTTGCATTTGTCGGGCACATAAGCTTGTCCTTTGATCAGGTCGTTCATGGGAATGTTACGGCGGGCGATCCGTTTTTCCACGGAAGCCAGCACCTCTTCGTTCAGGACGAGACGGCTGTTGAAATATCCGGCCAGGGTCTTTTTGGTAACGTCGTCACTGGTCGGTCCCAGTCCTCCTGTGACCAGGACGATATCGCAACAGGCAAGGGCCTTGTCCACTGCCGAGAGGATATGTTCTTTTTCATCGGAGATTGTGGTGATCTGTCTTACGGCAATGCCGATCTCATTGAGGCGTTCGGCCATCCATGCGGAATTGGTATCGACGATCTGTCCGATGAGGATCTCGTCGCCGATGGTGATGATCTCTGCCCGTGTGCTCATGGTCTTTCATTTTTGAAGGAAAGACAAAGATAAAGGGAAAAACGACTTGTTGTTCCGGGATTAAGGAGGGAACTACCACCATGTTTCCATCTGGATTCCGAAGGAGAGGCCCTGGTGGCTGTCGGGGAAGGAGACGGGAGCCACGCTGCCGACAAAGTCGTCGGACCATACTGCCCAGGTGACGTATGCGCGCAGGGCGGGGCGGCTGAGCAGCTTGTTTTGGGGTGAGAGTTGTGGGGCGAGGGTGAACTTGCCCAGCGTGCCGCTGAGCATCCCCTCCTGGCGGGTATGGTCCATGCCCAGCTCGGCCACGAGCGAAAAATAACGGGACAGGTGCCATATGGGCCGGACCCCCATGGAGAACCAGTCGAGCTCACCGTGCTCCGGCATGCCATTCCGAAGTTTCTGGTATTCGGCCAGTGCCATGAGGGAAAATCGGGCGGAGAAGTCGACCTGCAGGTCGTTCATGATGCGGAAACGCCGCATCTCTTTCGTCCTCACCACATCACCGGGATGGATGATCAGGCCCAGGGGGCGTACCATCGTGGCCTTGTAGTTCTCGGCAGCCCCTGTTCCGTAGACAACATTAAAGGTGTTCTGTCCCCCTTTTTCGAAAGGGAGCACATGGAACACTCCCACCGACCAGCCGTAGCTGCTTTCGACCGAGAAAGGCCCTTCGTTGGTAACGATGCTGTCACCCGTGAAACGGGACACATCAACCGTAAAAGCAAGTTTCCCTCCCCACAGGGGGATGCTGTTAAGGTAGAGGTCGAGGGTGGTTTTGTTGAGGACAAAATAGTTTTCCGGATACACGTTTCCGTTGGGTTGCAGTTCATCGATCGAGCCGCCGAGGAGGGCTACGGCGAGACGGACGTTGCGGCCGAAGGCGATGTCTTCGACCCCGCCGCCGAAGCCGCTCATGTCGCGGTACCAGAAGTCGTTGAGGTGATTGTCATGACGGTTGTAATAGCGTTGTCCGGCCCAGAAGGTAAGGCTCTTCTGGCGCGGCAGGAAGCCGCCCATGCGCACGTATGCCTCCCGGACCGTCATAGTGGTGGTGAAGGCGTTGCTCTTGCTCGTGGGCGTAACAAAGGCAAAGCGGATGAAGGTCTCAAAGTTTACGTGGTTCTCATCCTCGTTCCGGTAGCCGAACATCGTCTCCATATAGGCTTCGGCCTCGTTGCCCAGACGGTACTTGGCCTCCGCATTGGGTGCCCGGAAGACGTCCATGGGATGACCTTTCCCGTCAAGGCCGAATCCCGAACGCATGTACCCCCCGAACAGGAAATCACTTATCTGTGAATGCAATCCTGCCGGCAAAACATGCAAGAACAGAAAAAAAAGTAAAAGTTTTTGCAGGGATGCTGTTTTCATACCGGAGCGATTGTCCCAAATGTAAAAAACCTTGTCAAAACCTCAAAGGGACTCTCTCTTTCTCTTCTCCCTCATCTCCCGGATGAATTGTCCTGCAAGATAGAGCAGGATCATGAGGTATGCCGTGTCGAGGGCCAGGCAGGCGGCCACCAGACCGGATCCTTTGAGGAAGAGCAGCAACAGGAGGGTTGTGGTGGCGAGTCCCAGGGCGGATTTGACGATGAGGATGTTCATTTGACCTGTCGCGGAGAAATAGTGGCCGAGGATGTTGGCCAGAGCCAGAAAGAGGATTCCCGGAAGGAGATAGAGGATCAGTTCATGGATGCCCGAGAAACCTTCTCCAAAGACCCTCACATAGAGTGTATCGGGGATGATAGCCAGCAGGACCAGGGCGGGAACGGTAAGGAGAAAACCCTGGCGGAGGGCACGGCGGGTGAGGCGGATCTTCTCCTCCGCCTCTCCATGGTTCAGCACCTCGGCATAGAGCACCGACGAGATACTGCGGCCGATGATCCAGACCGCCTCGGAGACGGCCACTGCCACCGAGAAGCGTCCCAATTCAGACAGACCGCTCCAGGCGGAGATGAAATAATAGGCCACCCGGTAGTTGAGGAACTGAAGAAAATAGCTCAGCTCGCTCTTATAGCCGTAGGCCACCATTTTTTTTGCCAGCTGTGCCAGCGGCAGCACCGGATGATGAGCGTCTTTAGACGGCATGGCCCATACTCCCGCCCCTGCTGTCAGCAGGTAGGCGGTCATCCAGATGTAAAAATAGACGGGCAGGTCGCGGATCGCCATGACATAATATGCCGCCAGGAGGAAC
>JAMOUS010000093.1 GCA_027067975.1 Bacteroidales bacterium
TCATTGCCCGCGACTGGAAAGGGATCCTGCGGGAAGCGGGCTTTACCGCTTTTGAGGAAACCCGCCTCGGCGGCCGCTATGCCCGCCTGCTGACCGCACGGAAAGGGGATACCGGAGAGGAAGAAAAAGCTTCGGCGGACAAGGAAGGCTAAAGGAAAGCAATAACGTCCCGAAGGGACTGAATAACAATAGGCAGCCACTTTAGTGGCTGTATCCATGGATAAACAAATAAAATTTACGTCCCGGAG
Source organism: Bacteroidales bacterium (assembly GCA_027067975.1). GTDB lineage: Bacteria > Bacteroidota > Bacteroidia > Bacteroidales > VadinHA17 > DRPN01. The sequence continues at coordinate 249 of JAMOUS010000093.1, forward strand.
GGACTGAATGGAAAGGGGATTGAGCGATGAAGCGATAAAGAGAGAACGCCCCGGAGGGGCTGAAGGGAAATCCCGGCAGGGCGGGATTAATTCGACCAACGTCTTTCGCTTCGGCTTCGCCTCGCAAAAGCCGAGACTCACTGACTCGATACTCGATACTCGGAACTTGGAACTTGAAACTTGAAACTTGGAACTTGAAACTTGGAACTTGAAACTTGGAACTTGAAACTTGAAACTTTTCTCACCATGCCCAAAACACAACCCTTTGACGAGCATCTCGATCTGTATGAAGCCTGGTTCGTGGAGAACCGTTATGTGTACGAATCGGAGCTGGAGGCGGTTCGCCATTTTGTGCCGCAGGAAGGAGAGAAGATGGAAGTGGGGGTGGGGAGTGGACTGTTTGCCGCTCCGTTAGGCATCCGCAAGGGGGTGGAGCCTTCGGCGGTGATGGCCGCAAAAGCCCGCGAACGCGGCATCGAGGTGGTGGAGGGAGTGGCCGAGGATCTGCCCTTTGAAGAGAATGCCTTCGATCTGGTGCTGATGGTCACCACCATCTGTTTTGTCGACGACCCCCTTCAGGCGGTCCGCGAGGTGCAGCGGGTGCTCCGCTCGGGAGGCGCCTTCGTGCTGGCGTTCGTCGACAAGGAAAGTCCGGTGGGGAAAGTGTACCAGGCCATGAAAGAGAAAAGCCTCTTTTACCGCCCCGCCACCTTCTTCTCCACCGGGGAGCTGCTCGACCTCATCCGGCAATGCGGCATGAAGGTCGATGGGATCGTCCAGACGGTCTTCGGCCAACTCCCCGACATACGGGAAAAACAACCTTTCCGCGAAGGCTATGGCGAAGGCAGCTTTGTGGTGATCCGGGCAGTGAAAACGTGAGCTACGTAGTTGGCTACGTAGGTGGATACGTAGTTTGGTTTTGTATGTGAATGATAGAGAGGGTGTAGTAGCTGTATGTAAGAAGGAGAATGAGAAAGGTGATGTAAAACTTCCGGAAAAAGGAGTAAAAAAGAGGAAAATATGGAATCGATACGGGTAGCATGTGCCACGGATGATCAGGTGACCTTTGTGGCCGGTCATTTTGGGGAGGCGAAGTATTTCGTGTTGTATCGTCTGGGTCGTACGGGATGGGAGGTGGAAGAGGTGCTTGAGAACCGGGCGCGGGAAGGTGCCGGTCATCATCACGAGCACGGACATGGCCACGGCCATGGAGAGGGGAGGAAGGCGCGGGCCATCCTCGAGCATTTCCGGGAGAAGAAGGTGGATGTGTTTGCCTCGCGCCGTTTCGGTCCCAACATCGTCGTGATCTCGCAGTATGTGTTGCCGGTGGTGGTGCGCGGGCGTGAGACGCTGGAGGAGGGGCTGGAGGCGCTCCGGAGCCATTATGATGTGTTGGTGGAGCGGCTCCGGGAGCCTGCCGGGGAACGCAAGCATCTTGTGATCACCTGAGCCGACACAGAGGGATGGAGCCTACCCGTACCATATCCCGGCACAACTTCTGGGCGTATCTGTGGCATGCCGGTTTCTTTGCGCTGGCGGTCAACTTCATGGATACCGACACGGTGATCCCGGCGGTGCTCATCCGTGCCGGCGGCGGGCCCCTGGCCGTCGGGGTGCTCACGGCCATCATGCTGGGTCTCTCGCGGCTCTTCCAGCTCCTCTTCGCCGGCATCTTCGAGCCCTTTCCCTACAAGAAACGGTTCATGGTGGCCGGCATCTACCTGCGCATCTTCTCGCTGGCCGTAGTGGCGTGGGTGTTGTACCGCTCGCCGCAGCTGCCACCGGGAGCGCTCCTGGCCACGATCTTCCTGGCGATGACCCTCTTCTCGGTGAGCGGATCCCTGGCCAACGTCCCCTACATCGACATCCTCGGCAAGTCGATCGCCCGCGACGACCGCAAGCGTTTCTTCTCCGTCCGCCAGATCGTCAACAGTGTGGGGGTGCTCCTCTCGGCCGTGGCCGTCCGGCATGTCTTGCGCAGTTTTTCTTTTCCGGTCAACTATGCCGTGAGCTTTACGTTCGCTTCCGCCTTGTTGCTCCTGGCCTCCGCCGGTTTCCTGGCCGTGCGTGAGGTGCCTTCACCTGCCAAGACCCACCGCGATTCCATCCTCTCCTTCCTGAAAAGGGTTGTTCCCGAAATGAAACGCTATCCCAACCTGCTCTCTTACCTCTTCATCCTCAACACCACCGGCGTGGCCATCACCTTTGTACCCTTCATGATCATGTTTGCCAAAGAACACGGCTCGATCGACGCCGCCTTTGTGGGGAACCTGATCCTCCTGAAGGTGGCCGGGATGATCCTGCCCGGTCTGGTCCTCTACTTCTACCACCGCAAGTACTCCTATAAGAACATCCTGAAGCTGAGTGTGGTGCTGGCCGCCCTCCTCCCGCCCCTGTCGTTGTGGTGGGTGGACCATCCTCATGTGTATCAGTTCCTCTTCACCCTCTCCGGGGTTTTCCTGGCGCTTTACAAGATCGCCGTCAACGGCATCCTCATCGAGATCTCCAACGAGCGGAACCGCACCTTTTTCGCCGGGATCTCCGGGGCGGGCAATATCCTCTCGTCGTTGCTGCCCATCTTTTCCGGGATGTTCATTTTATGGTTCGGTTATACGGCAGTGTTTCTCCTTTTATCCTTGCTTTTCCTGGCGGGATACTATTTCGCCGCCCGTCTGAACTGCTCTTCAGCACAAAATGTATAAGCGTTTTTGGCTAACTTGGCAGGCCTGTGAATGCGATGAACGAATGAATGTTTAATGAATAAAATGCATAAGAAAATGCTGGAACTGAGAAATCCTTTTCTGATGCCGCCGATCAAGCTGGGGTACAGCTTTGGTGACGGGAAAGTGACGCACAAGCACATTGAGTTTTACGGTGAGCGTGCCGGATATCTCGGGGCGGTGACGCCCGAGCCGCTCTATCTGGATGCGGGGTTGCGTGAGATCCCCACGCAGTTGGGCATCGATGCCGACGATAAGATCGAAGGGCTGAAGCGGCTCACCGACCATATTCACGAGGCGGGGGCGAAGGTGATCGCCCACCTCAACCATCCGGGACGTATGGCCAATCCCAAGATCCCCGGCAATTACCATATCTCCTCATCGGATCAGCCTTGCGAGAACGGCGGGGCCAAGCCCCGCCGCATGGAAAAGAAGGACTTTGAGCAGGTACGGCGTCTCTTTGCCGAGGCTGCCGTCCGGGCCGAGAAGGCCGGCTTCGACATCATCGAGCTGCAGTTCGGGCATGGTTACCTCATCGCCCAGTTCCTCTCGCCCAAGGTGAACGACCGCACCGACGAGTATGGCGGATCGCTGGAGAACAGGATGCGCCTGGCCCTCGAAGTGCTCGAGGAGGTGAAGAAGGCTGTCTCCCTGCCGGTGATCGTCCGCATCAGCGGTGATGATATGATCCCCGACGGCATCCACCTGCCGGAGATGATCGCCTTCTCCAAGGTGCTCAAAGAACATGGTGTCGAGGCCATCCATGTCTCGGCCGGGACGGTCTGTTCCACCCCTCCCTGGTTCTTCCAGCACATGTTCGTCCCCAAGGGAAAGACGTGGGAGTTTGCCCGCAAGATCCAGGAAGAGGCAGGGATCCCCGCCATCTTCGTCGGGCAGGTGAACCGTTTTGAGGATATTGAGAAGCTGAAGAGCGAGTACGGAGCGCAATATATTACCATCGGCCGGGCGCTGGTGGCCGATCCGCAGTTCGTGGGCAAATATCTCGGTGAGGTGCCGGGGCCGGCACGGCCGTGTCTGGCATGTGCCGAAGGCTGCCTCGGAGGGGTACGTGCAGGCCGGGGGCTTCACTGTGTGGTGAACCCCCTCGCCGGCGAGAGCTTCGAAGAGCTGCGTCCCGCCGAACAGAAAAAACGCATCGCCATCGTCGGCGGAGGCCTCGCCGGCATGGAGGCGGCCCTCACCCTCAACGAACGCGGCCACACTGTGGTGCTCTATGAAAAAGACCAGCTCGGCGGTCAGTTCAACCTCGCCTGGCTGCCTCCGAAAAAGGCTTCCCTCAAACGTATCCTCGACTTCTACAAGAGCCAGATCGAAGAGGAGAAGATCGAAGTGCGTTACCAGGAGGCCGACGAGGAAGAGTTGCTGAAAGGGGGGTACGACGCCGTCGTCCTGGCTACCGGCTCCAAACCGGCCGTGCCTCCGATCGAAGGACTGAAAGAATACTTTTGGACCGAGTTCCTCTATGATGAGAACCTTCCCAGTGGGAAGAACATCGTCATCATCGGGGGCGGCCTCATCGGCATCGAGGTGGCCAGCAAACTGGTAGAGAAGGACAACAAGGTCACCATCGTCGAGATGCTGGAGGAGGTGGCCCGCGGCATGGAGATGATCGAGAAGGTGATGACCCTGAAGAAACTGAAAGAAAAGGGGGTGGAGATCATCACGGGCACCCGCGTCGCCGCCGTCGATGGCGACAAGGTGAAACTCGAAGGGGCCGTGGAGAAGACCCTCGAGGGGGTCGACCATATCGTCCTGACCACCGGCATGAAGAGCTACAACCCTCTCTATGACAAATTACGGGACAAGGTGCGGACCTATGTCATCGGCGACGCCCGGGCAGTGGGCAAAGCCGACGACGCCATCCGCGACGGTTACAGCCTTGCCCTGACACTCTGACCCCCCCCTTTGTGGGAAAAAGAAAGGAAAAAAGATGAAAGCATTCGGACCCATCCCCTCCCGTCGACTGGGACAAAGTCTGGGGGTCAATAACATCCCCCCGAAGATCTGTTCATATTCCTGTGTCTATTGTCAGCTGGGCAAGGCCATCGTGATGGACACCGAGCGGAAGGCCTTTTTCGATCCGGATGAGCTGGTGGAAGAGGTGAAGGAGAAGATCGCCCGGGTGAGAGCGCAGGGCGGGCGGATCGATCATATCTCTTTTGTCCCCGATGGGGAGCCGACCCTGGACATCCACCTGGGCAGGGAGATCCGCGCGCTCAAGGCCACGGGGATCCCCGTGGCTGTCATTACCAATGCCAGCCTGTTGTGGCGGGAAGATGTGCGGGAAGATCTTATGGCGGCCGACTGGGTGTCGGTGAAGGTCGACTCCGTCATGCCGGAGAGCTGGCGCAGGACCGACAAGCCGCACAAAAACCTCGACCTCAACGCCGTCCGCCAGGGGATCCTGCAGTTTGCCGAAGAGTACAGGGGGACGCTCGTCACGGAGACGATGCTGGTGAAAGGATACAACGACGACCGGAAATCGATCATGATGACCGCCACCTGTCTCGAGCGGATACAGCCCCATACCGCCTATATCGGCGTGCCCACGCGTCCTGTCGCCTTCGAGGGGGTGAAGCCCGCCGACGAGGAGGCGATCAATTTCGCTTATCAGGAATTTCTCCAGCATGTGCAGCATGTGGAGCTGATCCTCGGCTATGAGGGGAACGCCTTTGCCACCACCGGCAATGTGGAGGAGGATATCCTCAGCATCACCGCCGTCCACCCCATGCGCCGCGAAGCGGTCGAAAAACTGCTCGAAAAGGCGGGAAAAGAGTGGAGCCTCGTCGAACGGATGGAAAAGGAAGGGAAAGTGCGTCTTACCGAATATAACGGTCATCTTTTCGTGATGCGTACCCTCAAAAAGAACCTGCAGGTGTGAAGATCCATGTGCTGAACGACAACCGGCCGAAGTATCCCTGTCTTTCGGAGCATGGTCTTTCGTGGCTCCTGGAGGTGGAGGGCGAGCGGATCTTGTTCGACACGGGGGCGTCGGATCTTTTCCTGCGCAATGCCCGTGCGATGGGCCTTACGCTCGACGATGTCGACACGGTGGTGTTGAGTCACGGACATTACGATCATGGCAATGGTCTGGTGCATCTCTTCCGGGACCCGCCGCGCCGGCTGGTTTGTCATCCGGAGGCGTTTGCCGGCAAGTACCGCCGCGGTACGGGCCATTGGCTGGGACTGCCCCTCACGCGGCAAGAGGCCGGAACGCATTTCCGGCTGGTGACCACGCGTGAGCCCCTGCAACTGAGCGACAGGATCCTGTTCCTGGGAGAGATTCCCCGGCGCACCGACTTTGAGTCGAAACATACCGCTTTCGTGGATGCGGAGGGACGCGACGACTTCATGCCGGACGACAGCGGCGTGGCGGTGCTCACGACCGGAGGGCTGGTGGTGATCACCGGCTGCGGCCATGCCGGCATCTGCAATACGGTACTGCATGCCCGCGAAGTCACCGGCGAGAAACGCGTGCTGGCGGTGATGGGGGGCTTTCATCTCAAGGAGGACGATGAGACCACCCGCCGCACCGTGGATTGTCTGTACGACCTGGGCGTGCGCCAGGCCTGGCCCTCCCACTGTACCGAACTGCCGGCACTGGCCCGGTTCTATGAGCGCTTCCGCAACCGCTTTGTGCGTTCGGGCCATGTGATCACTCTGGGATGAAACCGAAAAAAATACCGGAAGAGGGCAAAGACTTCCAGCGGTTGCTGGAAGAGGTGCAGGAGGCGTTGCAACGTGATCCCGACAACATTGCCTTGCTCCGCCGCAGGGCGGAACTGCTCCAGCACCTCGGCCGCTATGGCGATGCCCTCAACGGCTGGCTCAGGATCGAAGAACTGCAGCCCGGCGACAAAGAAACCCGCCAGCACATCCGCTATCTGGAAGAGATCCTGAAATATACCAACCTCGACATCTTCTCAGACCCGAACACCCACCACGATCCGTGGCTTTGACCGGCGGAAAAGAGGAAAGAAAAATTTTCTCTTGTGATTTCAGGGATTATCTTTGTAGGGTCAAGCCTAAAAACCTAAAAAAATGATCCGGAAAAAATTTCTTCTGCCTGTTGTTTTGACGTTATTTGGCTTATACTCATGTTCGCGCGAGGTGCCTCCGCCGGAGCCGCTTGCGCCGGTGCCGGCGCCGCGGCAGCTGGCCTGGCAGCACATGGAGTTCTATGCTTTCGTGCATTTCAGCATCAACACCTTTACCGACAAGGAATGGGGGTATGGCGACGAGTCGCCCTCGCTCTTCAATCCCACCGACCTGGACTGCCGCCAGTGGGTGCAGGTGTTCAAGGAGGCCGGCATGAAGGGGGTGATCCTAACGGCCAAGCACCATGACGGTTTTTGTTTATGGCCTTCGAAATATACCGAGCATTCGGTGAAGAACTCTCCCTGGAAAGACGGCAAAGGGGATGTGGTGAAGGAACTTTCCGAGGCGTGCCGGGAGGCCGGCCTGAAGTTCGGAGTGTACCTCTCGCCGTGGGATCGCAACAGTGCCTTGTACGGTACCCCCGAATACATCACCTATTACCGCAACCAACTGCGGGAGTTGCTCACCAACTACGGGCCGGTGTTCGAGGTGTGGTTCGACGGTGCCAACGGCGGCACAGGCTACTATGGAGGAGCCCGTGAGGAGCGGAAGATCGACCGCCGTACCTATTACGACTGGCCCAATACCCGCAAGATCGTGCGGGAGCTGCAGCCCGATGCCGTGATGTTCAGCGACGCCGGTCCCGACGTGCGTTGGGTGGGCAACGAACGCGGCATCGCCGGAGAGACCAACTGGTCGATGATCAACAAAGACGATTTCGCCCCCGGCATCGCCGACACCAAGATCCTCAATCACGGCCTCGAAGACGGCAAAGACTGGGTGCCGGCGGAGTGTGATGTCTCCATCCGTCCCGGGTGGTTCTACCACAAGAGTCAGGACGATCAGGTGAAAAGCGTGAACCAACTGGTCGATATTTATTTGAAATCGCAGGGTCGCAACGGTTCTTTCCTGCTGAACGTTCCGCCCGACCGTACGGGCCGGATCCATGAAAAAGATGCAGAGCGTCTGAAAGAGTTCCGAAAGGCTCTCGACGAGATCTTTGCCGTGAACCTGGCCGCCGGCAAGAACGTTTCGGCCGACACCTGGCGGGGGAAGAGCGACCAGTATGCGCCCAAGAACCTCACCGACGGGAAGGAAGAAACCTACTGGTGTACGGATGATGGTGTCAAACAGGGCGTGCTGACCCTCGACCTGGAAAAACGCCGGGACGTCAACCTCTTTCTGGTGCAGGAATATATCCCGCTGGGACAGCGGGTGAAAAGTTTCAAGGTGGAAGCCCTCGTCGACGGCTCGTGGCAGGAGGTGGCCCGCGGCACCACCATCGGCTACAAGCGGATCCTCCATTTCCCCACCATCCGTACCGACAAACTGCGTCTTACCATCGAGGATGCACGGGCTTGCCCCATCCTGAACAATGTCGAGGTCTATCACGCTCCCGAAAGATATTTTGTGTTGGATAACCCTAAGCACTGAAGAATCATGCGTTCCTTTACTCCCCTTTTGACCGTTCTGTTGCTGCTCTTCTTCGGCGGATGTGTCCGGGAAAATGAGCAGGAGGATCCTATCGAGAAGAAGATCGATGCCTTGTTGGACGAAATGACCCTGGAGGAGAAAGTAGGGCAGATGACACAGATCCAACTGGGGATCTTTTACAAGGATGACATGCTGGATCATCAGATGCTCAAGGAATATGTTGTTGACTACGGCATCGGTTCGATCCTGAATGCACCCAATTTTCATGGGATGGCGCAGGCCGTCACCGTGGACGAATGGAACAAGCTGATCACGCAGATCCAGCGGTATGCGATGGAGACGCGCCTGAAGATTCCCGTGTTGTATGGCATCGATGCCATACATGGCGCGACGTATGTGCGGGGAGCGACACTTTTCCCCCATAACATCGCCCTGGCGGCTGCACGTAACCGTTCGTTGGTGAAGCGTTGCGCTCGGGCTACGGCCCATGAGGTGCGGGCCACCGGGATACGGTGGAACTTCGATCCCGTCTTGGGCGTGGGCAAGCAACCCCTTTGGCCCCGCTTTGAAGAGACCTTTGGTGAGGCTACTTACCTTGTGAACCAACTGGGCAAAAAAGCGGTTCAAGGCTATGAGGCGGAAGGTTTGGACAGGCCCGGCTCGGTGGCAGCCTGTGCCAAGCATTATGTGGGATATTCCGTGCCGGTATCCGGGAAAGACCGTACCCCCGCGGTAATCCCGGAACATACGTTACGTGAGGTCTTTCTGCCTCCTTTCCGTGTGGCCGTGAAGAACGGAGCCTCTACGGTGATGATCAACTCCGCCTCGATCAATGGGATCCCCGTACATGCCGACAAGCGGCTGATCACCGATATCCTCAAGGGGGAACTGGGATTTCAGGGACTGGTGGTGAGCGACTGGGAGGATATCATCAATCTTTGGAAACAACATCATGTGGCGCATGACAACAAAGAAGCCGTCATGATGGCGGTCAACGCCGGCATCGATATGAGCATGGTTCCCAGCGACCTTTCCTTCTATAACGATCTGATCGCACTGGTGAAGGAAGGGAAGGTGAAGATGTCGCGCATCGATGATGCGGTGCGAAGGATCTTGCGGGTGAAATACCGGTTGAGACTTTTTGAGGATCCCTTTCCTGAACCTGAGGCGGTTGCTTCGTTTGGGAGGAGGGTGTACCAGAACGTTGCATTGGAGGCGGCTCGGGAGTGCATGACGCTTCTGAAGAACGATACCCTGAAGGGACGGCCGCTATTGCCGCTCTCTCTCCAAAGCCGTGTGTTGCTTGCCGGGCCGGCGGTCAACTCACGTTCCGCTCTTCACGGCAGTTGGTCATACACCTGGCAGGGACAGGTCGATTCTCTTTATCCCAAGCGTGTCCTTACCATCCGGCAGGCTATGGAGAAGATGCTCGGACGGGATCATGTCATCACGGTGGCTCCTTCGCGTTTTGCTACGATCACGCCCATGATGATCCGGGAGATGAAGCAAAAAGCTGCGGCGGCCGATGTCATTGTCCTTTGCTTGGGTGAAGACAGTTATGCCGAGTCGGTGGGGAACATCGACGACCTTACCTTGCCTTACGATCAGCGTATGCTGGCCGAAGCGGCCGCAAATACCGGCAAGCCGGTGGTGCTGGTGCTGACGGAGGGGCGACCCCGGATCATCAGCGACATCGTCCCGCTGAGCGATGCCATCCTCATGGCCTACCGCCCGGGCAACCGCGGTGCCGAGGCCATCGCCGAAACCCTTCTAGGGAAGAACGTCCCTTCCGGCCGATTGCCCTTCTCTTATCCGCGTTATACGGGCAATCTCATCCCCTATGATGCTGTCGTCAGAGAAGAGAAATATTACGATCCCCAATGGCCTTTCGGTTATGGTCTCAGCTATACTACTTTCCGTTTTTCCGATTTCTCCCTCAGCCGTGATACCGTTACCGTGAACGATACTTTGGAGGTGCAAGTGACGGTTACCAATACCGGAAAGCGGGAGGCCAAAGTGGCGGTCGACCTGTTCGTGAAGGATTATACGGCCAGCATCACGCCCCCCATGAAAAGACTGCGACGTTTCAAGAAAGTACAGTTGAAGCCGGGACAGACCATTACGATGACCTTCAATCTCAAAAAAATGGATTTCTCATTCGTCGGCAATGACGGCAACCGTCATTGGGAACCGGGACGGATGGCAGTGATCGTCGAGGGGATGCAGAAAGAGTTTTACCTGAAGACCGACTGAAGATCTTCCGGGGAAGTCTTACTCCCGGAGAAAGCGGATCCCGCAACCTCCGCCCGGGGCGAGGGTGATGTTGAGGGTATCTGTGGCCGTGACCTCCCGTGATCGGATCCGGTAGCTCTCTTTGTTGTTCAGAAAGTGGCTGTCGGGGGCATCCTCGTAAAGGGTGGCGGAGTATCTTCCCTGTCCGAGGAATGATAGGGGAAGGATGATCGTCCTTCCCTGGCGGTTGGTGAGGGCGCCGGCATACCAGTTGTTTCCTTTTCTCCGGGCGATGACGATATGGCTTTCCGGTGATCCCTGCAACACCCTGATCTCGTCATAACGGTCGGGAAGTTCTTCGATGAACCGGAACAGGTCGGCTTTTCTTTCATACTCTTCCGGAGCGTCGGGCAGTACCATGAGTCCGGCCCAGAAGACCACCATCTTGGCGGCTTCGGCAGCGACGGTGGCGGGGATGGGTTCGAAGACGCGTACCCGTTCCTGCGCATGGTTGAGGTCGAACCATCCGTTGTCCATGTCGAGGGGGCCGGCGAGCATGTTGATGAAGGCGGCGGTGACGGCCGTCTCCGGCCAGTAGGAGTGTTTGGCATCGGCCTGGGAGTGGCAGTACTCCCGCACGATCAGGTTGGGCCAGGTGCGGATGTCGCCGGTGGGGGGGATGGGGTTGTCGTGGAAGTCGACCAGCAAATGATAGTGGGCGCAGCGTTCGACCACATGACGCGTGTGCAGCACTTTCTCCTGTCCCTGGCCCCGCATGAAGCCGTACTTCACGCCGGCCGCCCCCCACTGCCGGAATCGCGAGAGGATGGTGTCAAGGCCGTACTTGCGGGCTCCTACATCGTTGAGATAAAGGATCACATCCACCCCCTTGTTGTGGGCATAGGCCATGAAGTCTTCGATGTCGATGCCCTTGCGGGCGCGGGTGGGGTCGGAGTGCTTGTCGAACTCCGGACCGTACCAGTCGGCGTCGAGCAGCATGTAGCGGATCTTGTGTTTTGCTGCAAAATCGACGAAGCGTTTATGGGAGACCGTGTTGAGACCATACCCGAACCCGTCGGGGGCGGTATATCCCCATACGCGCCAGTCCCACATCGACTTGCCCGGGCGGATCCAGGAAGGGTCAGCGATGCGGCAGGGCGGGTTGAGGTTTTTCAGCAGGTCGCTTTCGAGGAAGCGTCCCGGGTGTGGGGCGATGAACATCACGCGCCAGGAGGTGGGGATGCCGGTGTGTCCTTTCGAGGGGGACATCCGGG
>JAMOUS010000094.1 GCA_027067975.1 Bacteroidales bacterium
ATGGAACAGGATCCCCCCGCAGGCCACCGGGAACGGTTCGGGCGCCGTCTGGGAGGGGCGCGGGGGAAGAGCAGGTCTTTCTACCTACCGTACCTGAAGATGGCAGGGGTCGTAACGCTGTTCATCTTTTCCGGCTTATGGCTGCTGGAACACAGCGGCATCCTTCCCCGGCAGCGACATGAACCGCCCGAATATGTGGAAGCGGAGATGTACTATATCAGCCAGGTGAACGCCCGGCTCTCTTCGCTGCGGAAGATGCATTTCATCGGTGACAGTCTGCAAAAAGAGATGCTTCTGAAAGAGCTGAGCGGGATGGATTCACTCTACCTGGAACTGCAACAGGAGCTGAAGATGAATCCCGGCGATGAACGTCTGCTGGAAGCCATGACCGAATATTATGAGGTCAAACTGGATATCCTCAACAACATCATCCGGCAGTTGTCGGCATTACAACAAACAAAACCGAAAGAACATGAAAGCGAGAGTTTATGAGATCACGATCACGGCAGCGTTTTTCCTGCTTATGGCGGGAAGCGTATGGGCAGGTCCGGCGGGGGAGATCAAGAAGGTTTACCACCGGAGCTATCCCGCTACGGACAACACCCTGCTGATGATCGACAACAAGTTCGGTGACATCAACTTCATCAGCGGCAACCGCGACAGCATCTTGATCGAGGCCGTGGTCACGATCGAATATCCTGCCTCCTACAGCAAGGGCAAGGAGTTGATCCGGTACATCACGGTAAGTTTTGACCGTTCCGGCCGGAAGATCGAAGCGGTCACCACCATCGACAACAGTTTCATCAACAAGTGGTATCCCCGCAATGAGAAGAAAAGGTTCCGTATCGATTACACGGTACATGCCCCTGCCACGATCGACCTGACGGTGGTGAACAAGTACGGGGATCTTTTCATCAATGAACTGGCAGGGCGTGCCGACCTGACGATCAAATACGGTTATCTGAAGATCAATCAGTTGCTGCGCAGCAACCAGAAGCCGTTGAATCACCTTTATCTGGCCTATTCCAAAGGAACGGTGGAAAAGGCCGGATGGCTGATGCTCGAGCTCAAATATTCCCGTTTGGAGATCGGGGAAGGACAGGCCTTCGCTGGGGAAAGCAAATATTCCGAATTGCGGATCGAACGGGTCAGTTCCCTGGTGATGGAATCGAAATACGATAATTATCGTCTGGGAACCTTGAACAACCTGGTGCTGGTAGCATCCTACGGCACCATCCGGGTGGGCGAGGTAAGGAAAAAACTCTCCCTGGAATCGAGGTATACGGATGTGGAGGTCGATCACATACCGCCAGGGTTCTCATCGATAGACATTGACAATGCATACGGCAATGTGCGGATAAGGATCGATGAGAAGGCTTCCTATTATCTGGAGGGAAACACCTCATATTGCAAGATCAACCATCCCGAGGCCCGCATCAACAAGATCGTCAAGAACGGTTCCTATGAAGTGAAGGGTCTCATTGGCACGGACCCCAACACCCGTTCCCGTGTAAAAATATACTCCAAGTACCATGCCGTAACCCTCTATTGAACCGAACAGAAAGCCGCCACGAAGGTAAAAAAGGGCATCTTGGGATGCTCTTTTTTTTATACATTCTCCGCATCCTTAAACGGTATATTTATGAAATATTAACTTTTTTCTGTCCCATACTAACATTTCACATTTTTTTTTATTTTTGTTATGTTTGCAGTGTGACGGGGGTTTTCCCGTCATGAAATGTAATTAGTGTTAACCTAAAACCGATCATTTATGGACAAAAAACCATTGCTAGCGTTGTTCATGGCCTTTGTCATGATGACAGGCATCATGGCACAGGAAAGGACGATCACCGGGACGGTAACCTCCGCTGAGGACGGTTCGACGTTACCGGGAGTGAGTGTTGTCGTGAAAGGCACGACGACGGGGACGATCACGGATGTGAACGGACAGTATTCGTTGAAGGTACCGGCAGATGCCAAGGTACTGGTATTCTCTTTTGTGGGTATGGCCACGAAGGAGGTGGAGATCGGTGACAAGACGGTCATCGATGTGGTGATGGAGCCCAGCAATGTCGAGTTGGACGAGGTGGTGGTCACCTCGTTGGGTATCTCGAAGGAGAAGAAAGCGCTGGGTTTTGCCGTGAGCGAGGTGAGCGGCAAGGAGCTTTCGACGGTGAAAGAGACCAACGTGGTCAATTCGCTGTCGGGACGTGTTGCCGGGGTGGTGATCACCGAGTCGCCGACGGGTCCGGGAGGAGGCACCCGTGTGGTGATCCGCGGCAACAACTCGATCACGGGCAACAACCAGCCGCTGTATGTGGTCGACGGGATCCCGATCGACAACTCCGGTTTCGGCAGTGCCAACGGGAGCGGGACGGCCAACTACCGTCGTGACGACTATGGTACCGGGATCTCGGACATCAACCCCGACGACATCGAATCGATCACCGTTCTGAAGGGCCCGAACGCTGCCGCCCTGTACGGTTCGCGGGCTGCCAACGGGGTGATCCTGATCACCACCAAGAAAGGGAAAGCCCAGAAAGGGATCGGGGTCAACTTCAACAGTTCGACCACCTGGGAGAACCCGCTGATCCTGCCCAAGTATCAGAATGAATACGGCCAGGGTTCCGACGGGCAGACCTACAATGACGTGAACGAGCTGCGCAACCACGGCGGATCGTGGGGTGCCAAGATGGACGGTTCCGAACAGCTCTATTGGACCGGAGAGACCCGTCCTTACGTGGCGCAGCCGGACAACGTGAAGGATTTCTTCCAGACAGGGTCGAACCTGGTGAACACCCTGGCGCTGGAAGGCGGCAACGACACCTACACGCTGCGTTTCGCCTACACCAACAACCACGCCCGTTCGATCCTACCGAACGCCGGGCTGACACGTAACAACTTTGATCTGCGTGCGGTGGGTCATCTTTCCGAACGGCTGACGGTGGACGCCAAGATCACCTACTTCGTACAGAAGGCCAACCAGCGTCCCTTCCAGGGTACCGAAGGGGTGATGGCC
>JAMOUS010000095.1 GCA_027067975.1 Bacteroidales bacterium
TGTCGACAGAAATGTAATACCATTTCCCGGGGGTGAGGTTGATCACCGACAGTTCCAGATCGTCGTAGGTGGAGGTATAGCGACGGCAAGCCAGCTCGTTTCCGGACGAGTCCCAGAGGGCGAGGTAGGGGAGACGAAGCGTTCCTTCTTCGCCGCCGGTTTTCAGTTTGATGGTGATGTTTTCGGTGGTGGCCCGGAACTTGAACCAGCGGTTGAAGTTGGGACCGTTAGGCCAGCAACTGCCTTTGGTGCCGTCGGCTGTGGCATTGAGAGTGGTGTAAGCCGCCAAGCCGGAACACCAGTTGTTAAAATCGGTCAGTTCAATGGCTCCTTCCCGGAAATCATAATCGACACTGTCATCGACACAAAGCGTGAAAGTGCCCTGATAAGCAGTGTTGGCATAATTGTCAACCTCGATATAGTACCATTCTCCGGGCACGAGGTTGTTGGCCTGCATTTCCAGGTCGGAGTAGGCCGACTCATAGCGGTCGCAGGTGACCTGGGCGCCGCTCTCGGTCCAAAGGGCAGCTTGCAGATAGCGTGCTGTTCCCTCATCGCCTCCTGTCTTTACCCAGATATGGATCATTTTGCTGGTGGCCTGGAAGCGGAACCAGCGATTGTAATTGGGACCGTTGGCCCAGCAGGTGCCGGCAGGGCCGTCCGCAGTAGCACCGACGGTGGTGAACTGTGCATCGTATGAGCACCAGTTGTTCAGGTCGGTGAGGGTCTTTGCCCCGGCGCGGTCATCATAATCCCGTACCTCGGTATAGGCTGTATCGGAGTTGCTGCAACCGGATGCATCGGTATATTGGTAAACGATCCGATGAACTCCCAGTCCGGCAGCACCAGGATCGAAAGTGTTGCCCGAAATGCCGGGGCCGGAGAATGTGCCGCCGGCAGGAGTGCCGGTGAGGGTTACCGGTGCATCACTGAGATCATACAGCGAGTCGAGGCCCGAAATGGTGACCGTAGGTTTGTCGTTGACTGTGGTGGTTTGCTGGTCGCTGGAGGTACAGCCTGTTCCGGGATCGGTGTAACTGTACGTGATCGTATGGGTGCCCACTCCCGCTGTGGATGGACTGAAGATGCTGTCCGTCATTCCCGGACCGGAAAAGGTCCCTCCCGAGGGTGAGCCATGGAGCGTGTCATCGGGGGACAAGATGCAGTAAGAAGGATCGAGGCCCGAAAAGGTTACGGGTGGAACGGTATAGATGTCCACGATCAGGTCGCTCGAATCTTTTGATCCACAACTGCTGGTTTCCACTACCTTGATGTATCCGGATACCCCTCCGGTGGAAACCCAGGTGACGTTTAGTGTATTGCCTCCTGTGTATTCAGTGGGGGTGCCGTTCGAAACGTACCAATGATAGGAAGAACCGCTGTGGTCATCCACCGAATAGGTGATCGTCGAGCCCGGACATACATATGCATCACTGGGAACGATCGCCGAAGTGTTCACCGGAGGACAGCTGACACACGAAATATCGGCAGCCCAGCCCTCACGGGTATAGCTGGCATCGGAAACAAAGCGAAAGGTGAGACAGGTGCCGCTGGCCGTGACCTTTAAGGAAGAGGTTTCCTGGGAATATTTGCCCAGCAAAGGGGCACCCGTGTCAGAACCGTCATAAATGAACAATGTGTCGCCGTCGCGAATGTCCAGGGTGGTGAAATTGAAAGAGATGTGATCTCCGTTGTCGGAACAGAAGCTGACCGTATAATCCTCATTGTTGCCGTAAAATGTGGCGGTGGTGCCATCCGACGGCCCGCCACTGTCAAAAAAAGTGCCCGAACAGGTGTTGACCGTCTTGCCATCCAACGTATCGATCCGGTAAGTCTGTGCGGCAGACTCAAAAAAAGGCAATAAAAAGAATAAAAAAACAACGGAGTGGTACAGGAGATAGAGTCTCTTTCTGTTCATTATTGTCTGTATATATGAAAGTTCAGGTTCGAACGGTTTTTAACTCTGACACAAAAAAGGGCGCATTGGTTGCATTTTAACCTTTCAAAAAAACAAATTTATCTATTTTGCTCAAAATAAAAATAAAAAAAACAAAACCTTTCGGTGATGGAGGGTTTTCTTCCATGCCGGGCAGCATGGCTTGATAATTTTACGGGGAATCGTCTTGAAAGGTTTGTTCATCACTTTTACTATTTGATGAACATGCGGATTTTTTCCAGGAAAGCGATGCTTATCATGGAGGAATGGGGGAAGGGTAAAGCAACAAAGCCATACTTTCGTATGGCTTCCGGGCTGTGGGCGATACTGGATTCGAACCAGTGACCTCCTGCTTGTAAGGCAGGCGCTCTGAACCAACTGAGCTAATCGCCCTTGTGACGGGCTGCAAAGATAGGCACTCGTTCACATATTCCCAAAAATTTTCATGGCAATGCTTCGGCCACGACGAAGGTACTCCCGCCGATAAAGATCATGTCTTCTGTTCCGGCAAGATGGTAAGCTTTCTGTATAGCTGCTTTTACCGGCCGTACCACCTCGCCTTGCAGCCCTTCTTTTCTCGCTTCTTCAAGGATCTTGGTTGCATTTGCCGCACGGGGAATCGCAGCCTGGGTAAAAAGGTAATATGCCTCCTTGGGAAGTTGCTGCAGGAGGGGAGTGAGAGTTTTATCGTTGACAAAGCCGATCACGATGAAGAGGCGGCGGTGTGGGGTATGGGCGATCTGGCGCGAGAGATACCGCCAAGCCTCTTCGTTATGGCCGGTGTCAGCCACTACGAGCGGGGCTTGATCCAGGATCTGCCAGCGGCCTAGCAGACCCGTGTTCCGTGCCACTTTTCGGAGTCCTTGTTCTATCGTCTCCCGTCCAATGTGGAAGAGAGGGGGGAGGCTCTGAAGGGTGGTCAGGACTGTGACAAGATTTTCCTTCTGATAGTCTCCCAACAGATCTGTGGTGAGTTTAGGGAAAAGCACACGTTTTTTTTTTCGGATCCTGAAGGATTGCAGGGAGGTATCCCCTCCTATCGGTTCGGCAGTCATCTCCCGGTCGGCGAAAAGGAGAGGCGCATGGTGTCGTGCCGCCACCTGCCGGAAAACCTCAGCGGTTTCGGGTTGGGTGCGTCCCACCACTACCGGCACGCCCGCCTTGATGATACCGGCCTTCTCCCGGGCGATCGCTTCAAGCGTATGGCCCAGAAACTGTACATGGTCATGGCCGATGTTGGTGATCACCGAACAGAGAGGTGTGATGATGTTGGTCGAGTCGAGTCTGCCTCCCAGTCCGGTCTCAATGACGGCAATGTCGATACCGGCTTCGGAAAAATATTGAAAAGCCATGAGCACGGTGATCTCAAAGAAGGAGGGGTTGAGTTTCTCGATGAGCGGGATATTCCGCCGGACAAAGTCGGTCACGTACTCTTCCGCCACTGGCTTGCCGTTGAGGCGGATCCGCTCGCGGAAATCTTTCAGGTGAGGGGAGGTGTAGAGCCCGGTGCGATAACCGGCCTCTTGGAGAACCGATGCCAGCATGTGGGAGACCGATCCTTTTCCGTTGGTGCCTGCCACATGGAGGGTGGCGTAGTGGCGGTGGGGATGGCCAAAATGTTTATCCAGCGCCCGGGTCACCGACAGATCGATTTTGTAGGAGGCGCCGCCCGTTCGCTGATATACCGGCAGGCGGGAGAAGAGATATTCCGTGACGGAAGGATAGTCGTTCAAGGTCGGATGTTCGGCCATTGTTCCCAATGTATCAGTTCCGGATGGTAGCGGTCGTCGGGTTGCGGCGGATGTTCGGCGGGTTCACCCATGGCCACGAGCGCCAGCGGCTCGATGTGGTCGGGGAGTCTGAAAAGATCTTTCATCGCTCTTTTCCGGTCGTTGCGGGGATGCACTCCCAGCCATACGCCGCCGAGGCCGAGGGCATGGATGGCCAGCAGCAGGTTTTCCGTCGCGGCGGAGCAGTCGACCACCCAGTAACCCTCTCCATGCTGGCGCTGCAAGTCGCCACATACCAGGATGGCTACCCCAGCTCTCTCCAACATCGAAGCATAAGGGTGTACCTCCATGATGCGGCGAAACATTTTGGGATCCCGGGTCACCACAAAATGCCAGGGTTGTTTGTTCCTCGCCGAAGGGGCATGCATCGCCGCCCGGATCACCGTCTCCACCTGTTCCCGCGTCACAGGTCTTCCCGTAAAACGCCGTATACTCCGCCGGGTGAGCAGTCCTTCCATCAGTTCCATAACGAAATCCCTTTTTTGCAAAGGTACGCCAAAATCCATTTACCCCGGTAAGATCTGAAACCGGCCATTCCTGCCTGTGCGGGATGATCGTTTCCGGGAAGGATGACAAAGGAAATCTCTTGTGCCGGGGAGGAAAAGCCTCCCGGCGAACATAAAAAAACGTATCTTTACCGTGTACAAAAGCAGAGGAAATGCCCCGGAAAAAGAAGTATTTCATCCTCGATACCAACGTGTTGTTGCACGATTACCAAAGTATCTTCAATTTTGAGGAACACGACATCATTCTTCCGATTGTGGTTTTGGAAGAACTGGACAAGTTTAAGAAAGGCAACGACATCATCAACTTCCATGCAAGGGAATTTGCGCGGCAACTTGACAAGCTTTCGGGAGACAAACTCTTTACCGATGGGGTTTCGCTGGGTAAGGGACGTGGCAAGTTGTATGTGATCACCGGAAAACCTTTTTCCGAGCGGATGAAGGTCTCATTCCCCGAAGACACTCCCGATCATCGTATTCTGGCGATCGCCGAATATGTCAAGGATCAGTATCCCGGTCACAAGGTGATCCTGGTTTCCAAGGATATCAACCTGCGGCTCAAAGCCAAGTCTCTGGATATCCTGGCGCAGGATTACCGCACCGACAAGGTGGTTAACATCGATGTGTTGCTGAACGAGGTGCGTGTGATGGAAGATGCTGATCCTACGTTGATCTCTTCGCTCTATGAGGAAGAGACCGAGGTGAAGCCGGAGGAACTGGGGGTGAAGGAAAAGCCTTTTGCCCACCAATACTTTATTATCCGCAACGAAAAGACCAGTGTATTGGCTCATTATGATCCTTATGAGGGTTGTCTGGACCGGGTGGAAAAGATGACGGCCTACGGTATCGAGCCGCGCAATGCCGAGCAGACGTTTGCCTTGGATGCCCTGTTGCGCAAGGAGGTGCAATTGGTGGCCCTCACCGGCAAGGCCGGCACGGGGAAGACCCTTTTGGCACTGGCTGCAGCGCTGCACCAGCGCCGCGATTACAAGCAGATCTTCCTCGCCCGCCCCATTATCCCCCTGGCCAACCGGGATATGGGGTTCCTCCCCGGCGATGTGAACGAGAAGATCGAACCTTATATGGTGCCCCTCTTCGACAACCTCTCGGTGATCAAGAACCGTTTCTCACCGCAGAGCAAGGATTACCAGCGGATCGATAAGATGCTGCAGGAAGAGAAGCTGGTGATCACGCCGCTGGCCTATATCCGCGGCCGCAGCCTCTCCCGTATTTTCTTTATCGTCGATGAGGCGCAGAACCTTACCCCCCATGAGGTGAAGACCATCATCACGCGTGCGGGCGAAGGCACCAAGCTGGTCTTCACCGGCGACATAGAACAGATCGATTCACCTTACCTGGATACGGGTTCCAACGGCCTGACCTACCTCATCGACAGGATGCGGGGGCAGGATCTCTTTGCTCATGTCAATCTGGTGAAGGGAGAACGCAGCTATCTGGCCGAACTGGCCAGCCAGATCCTGTAACACAAAAAGTTTATTGCATCATGAAAGAATTGTTCCTGATCCGGCATGCCAAATCCGACTGGGAGAAGATGGACCTCAAGGACATCGACCGACCGTTGAAGAGCCGTGGCATACGGGATGCACTAATGATGGGGGCCTTTCTGGCCGAGCATTTTCCCCGTCCCGGCCTCATGCTCACCAGTCCTGCCTGCCGGGCATTTCATACGGCTGTCCTTTTCTGTCGAGGTATGCAAGGCGATTGTGAGACGATTGCGGTGCGTGAACCGCTCTATCTGGCATCATACAAAGAGATGCTGGAGATCATCCGCAACACTTCACCCGGAGTAGATGTACTGGCCGTTGTGGCCCATAACCCGGGCATTACCGATCTGGCCAACTTTTTTCTCGAAGAACCGGTACACAACATTCCCACGTCGGGCTTTGTGCATATGGCATTCGAGGCTGACGAATGGAAAGAGGTGAAGGCCGATACGCTCGTGCAACGGGCTTTTCATTTTCCGAAAGAACTGCTGAAAGAATAATTTTGCCCCATGGCCAAAGAGAAATGGATCGTCAACAGGGAGATCAGCTGGCTTGCCTTCAACCATCGGGTGTTGCAGGAGGCAGCCGACCCCACCGTGCCGCTTGTCGAGCGATTGCGTTTTCTGGGGATCTTCTCCGACAATCTCGACGAATTCTTCAAGGTGCGGGTGGCTTCCCTACGCAGGATGGTCCAACTCGACATCAAGGCCAAGAAGTTGGTGGGGGGAAGCCCCCGCAAACTCCTTATGCAGATCCAGCAGATCGTCCTCGAACAACAGAAAGAGTTCGAAAGGATCTATTTCCAGATCATCGATGCCCTCAAGCGGGAGAACATTTACCTGGTGGATGAGCACAGCCTGCCGGAGGAACGGCGCGAGTTTGCGCACAATCTCTTCCACGATGAGGTGCTCCCCGTGCTCACCCCTATCATGCTCGACGAGCAGCGCCCTTTCCCCCAGCTCAAGGACAAGTCGATCTATTTGGCCGTCAAACTTACGGGCAAGGTGCCCCATCCCGTCAAGCAGTATGCCCTCATCGAAGTGCCTGCCGAAGAGATCGGACGCTTCATCATCCTGCCCCCCATCGGCCGGAAAAAGTTTATCATCCTTCTCGACGATATGATCCGTCTCGGTTTGCCTGATCTCTTTTCCATCTTCCACTTCTCCGACTTCGAAGCCTACACCATCAAGATCACGCGGGATGCCGAGCTTGATATCGACAATGATGTCTCCAAGAGCTTTCTGGAAAAGATCGCCAAAGGGATCAGCCAGCGCAAAAAAGGCCAGCCTGTACGTTTGGTTTACGACCAGTCGATGCCCCGTGATCTTTTCGACTTCATCAAGCGCAAACTGGAACTGGATGTGCTGGACAATATCATTCCGGGAGGGAAATATCACAACTTCCGCGATTTCAAGAGTTTCCCCAATATCGGTCCGCGATCGCTGGAATACCGGAAGATGCCGTTGTTGCAGCATCCGGATATGAAGCGGCATGTGAGTCTGTTGGATACGATCGAAAGGAAAGATATTTTCTTGCATTCTCCCTACCAGCCGTTCAGCTACTTTCTGGATGTGTTGCGGGAGGCGGCCATCGACCCCGATGTCACTGAGATCCGGATGACGGTGTACCGGCTGGCGTACGATTCGCGGGTGATGAACACCCTCATCAATGCCTGCCTCAACGGGAAGGCCGTCACCGTGGTCGTTGAGCTTCAAGCCCGTTTCAACGAAGCCTCGAACATTTACTGGTCGAAAAAACTGCAAGAGGCCGGGGCGACGGTGATCTTCGGCATCCAGGGCTTGAAGGTGCATGCCAAGCTGCTGCTCATCACCCGTCGCAAGGAGGGGAAGACCACCTACCTCGCCGGCATCAGTACGGGCAACTTCAACGAAGAGACCGCCCGTGTGTATGTTGACATCATCCTGTTGACCGCCCACAAGGGTCTCACCGCCGATATCCGGGAGGTGTTCCGTTTCTTCGAGAGTCCCTATCTGCCGGTACAGTATCGTCATCTGATCGTCTCGCCCATCTACATGCGCCGGCAGCTCTATGCGCTGGTCGACCGTGAGACGCGAAACGCCCTCGAGGGCAAGGAAGCCTGGATCATCCTCAAACTGAACAACCTGGTCGATCAGGATATGATCCTGCGCCTTTACAAAGCCAGTCAAGCGGGGGTGAAGATCACCCTGTTGGTGAGGGGGATCTGCTCACTCATCCCCGGAGAGCCGGGGTATAGTGAGAACATCGTGGCCTACAGCATCGTCGGACGATATCTCGAGCACTCCCGCTTCATGGTCTTTTACAATGGCGGCGATGAAGAATATTATATCGGTTCGGCCGACTGGATGACCAGGAACCTCGATCATCGTGTCGAGGTGTTCTGTCCGGTGTTCGACCCGCAACTGCGTCGGGAGTTGCGGGAGATCATCGACCTGCAGCTGCGCGACAACACCAAGAAGCGGATCATCACCCGCGAACTGGACAACCGTTATGTGCGTGAACCGGGGAAACGGAAGATCGACGCACAGATGGAGATGTATAAATTGTTGGAACGATTGTATCGCGAACGGGAAAAAGAAGAGAGTCATGAAGAAGGAAATGCAGAAGGCTGAGGATCTCCTCACGCCGGTGGGAGAGCTTGCCCGCGAAGTGGGTGGGTATATCCGCCGGCAGCAGGAAGGTTTGGCCGGTGCCGACGTGGAGGCCAAGGGTACGCACGACTATGTGACGCGTGTGGACAAGGAATCGGAACGCCGACTGGTGCGGGCATTGGGCGAACTGTTGCCGGGGAGCGGCTTCCTCACCGAGGAGGCGACCACCCGGCAACATAAGGCCGAATGGACCTGGATCATAGATCCCCTCGACGGTACTACCAATTTTATCCATGGGGCGTCGCCCTATGCGGTGAGCATTGCCTTGCAGCACCATGACGAGACCGTGCTGGGGGTGGTGTACGAGATCACCCTCGACGAGCTCTTCGCCGCCGCCGGCACCCTGCCCCCCACCCTTAACGACAAGGAGATCCGGGTCAGCCATGCTGCCAGCCTGACGCAAGTGCTGCTGGCCACGGGCTTCCCTTTTATCAACTTCGACCGGCTGGATCCCTATATGGAGGTGCTCAAACGCTTCATGGTCGAGACCCAGGGGGTGCGGCGCCTCGGGTCGGCAGCCACCGACCTGGCGTGGGTGGCCTGCGGCCGGTATGATGCGTTCTATGAATACAATCTGAATCCTTGGGATGTCGCGGCCGGAGCTTTTTTGGTGCAACGTGCCGGAGGGAAAGTGTGTGACTTCCGGGGGGACGGGAAGAACTACCTCTTCGGACGCGAGATCGTCGCGGCCGCCCCCGGCGTCCTGGACGACGTGCTGCGCATCATCGGGGAATACCTCGGCGGATGAGACGCTTGCCTTCATATCTCCTTTACGGCTTGCTCTGGACGCTGGCCTTGCTGCCTACACCCTTGCTATATCTCTTTTCCGACTTGCTTTATGGGATCCTTTACCATTTGACGGGATACCGGAAAAAGGTGGTGGCGGAAAACCTGCGGCGTGCCTATCCCGGGAGGGATGAACAATGGCGCCGTCGGATCATGCAGCGCTTCTACCGTCACCTGTGCGACCTCATCGTCGAGGAGATCCGTATGATCCATATGCCCACACGCGAACTGCTGCAGCGCGTGGAGGTGCGTCCGGCCGACCTGGAGCGGTTCGAGAAGATGAAAGAGGAAGGCCTCCATATCCTCGTGGGGGCCGGACATTATGGCAACTGGGAATGGGCCAATGCGTTCGTGGCACAGACCTCTTATCATGTGATGGCTATCTATAAACCTCTGAGGGACAAGGTGGTCGAACGACTGTTGAGCCGTGCCCGGCTGCGCTGGCTCGATGAGGTGGTCCCTCTTCACCGTGTCTACCGGGCCATCCTTTCATACCACCGACAGGAACTCCCTACCCTCAGCTATTTTATTACCGACCAGACCCCCCTCCCTTATGAGAGCGAATACATGACCCTCTTCCTGCGCCAGCCCACTGCCGTATATCTCGGGATCGAAAAACTGGCACGCAAATTCGGAGATCCTGTCTTTTTTCTCATGATGAAAAAGAAAAGACGCGGGCATTACCTTCTCGAACTGCATGAGTGCTGTCTGCATCCCCGGGAAGAAGCACCTTACAGCATCACCGAAAAGCATGTGCGGATGCTGGAACAGCTCATCGACGAGGCCCCGGAATACTGGCTTTGGAGCCACCGCCGGTGGAAATATACGGAACAGGTGCTGCAGCGTAAAAATGTTGTCCTTTCTCCGCGGCTCCGGGATTATCTCTCCCGGAGGAGAAACGAGACAAAGACGCTTCCTGAAGAGAATGTTTAAGGACATGAAAAAATATTGATATATGGCACGCGTTGCGGTAGTGATCCTGAACTGGAACGGGCGGGCATTGTTGGAGCGTTTTGTGCCTTTGTTGGAGAGGCGTTCCGGGGGGGATGTGGAATTCGTGGTTGCCGACAACGGTTCTGACGACGACTCGTTGGCATGGCTGGAGGCGCATCATCCGGAGGTGCGACGCATTGCGTTGGGGCGGAACTATGGTTTTGCGGAAGGGTACAACCGTGCGTTGGCGCAAGTGGAGGCGGAATATTATGTGTTGCTCAATTCCGATGTGGAAGTGGGCGAGCGCTGGTTGGAGGTGCTCGTTCGCTTCATGGAATCCCATCCCCGGGTGGCGGCATGTATGCCCAAGATCCTGGATCTCAAGATGCGGGAACGTTTTGAGTATGCGGGGGCTGCCGGTGGATTTCTGGACAAGTATGGATATCCTTTTTGCCGGGGTCGGCTCTTTGACGTGCTGGAGACGGATCATGGCCAGTATGATGAGGCGGTGCCGGTGTTCTGGGCCAGCGGGGCTTGTTTGATGGTGCGGGCGGCCGACTGGCATGCGGCGGGGGGACTTGATCCCGCCTTCTTTGCCCACATGGAAGAGATCGATCTCTGTTGGCGCCTGCAGCTTATGGGGCGCGAGGTGTGGGTGGTGCCCCGGTCCCGGGTTTGGCACCTGGGAGGGGCCACCCTCAACGAGGCAAGTCCCCACAAAACTTACCTCAATTTTCGCAATAACCTCTACCTCCTTTTCAAAAACCTGCCTGCCTCCCGTCTTTTACCGGTCCTTACCGTGCGCCTGCTCCTCGACGGTCTCGCTGCCCTGAAATTCCTCGCCGGAGGAGAATGGGGGTTCCATAAGGCGGTCTGGAAAGCCCATTTTGCTTTTTGGAGAAACCTTCCCCGTCTGCGAAAGATCCGTAAGAGCATCCCCCACGACGCGCCTGTTACCCTCCACGGGGTCTATCCCCGCCTCCTGCCGGCCCGCTTTTTCTTGTATGGCGAAAAGACCTTCTCATCCCTCCGGGATATCTGTCAGTTGGATCCCCCTTCCTCCCCTGAAAATAATAAAACTACGTAGTTAACTACGTAGGTAGCTACGTAGCAGATTTTTGTAAATAATTGAGGTTAAACGAGGAGTGAGTGATGTATGCTAAGAACTCCAGAAAAGTCGCGGGAAAGTCCTGCCGGGAAAGTGCCTGGAGTGCCTGGAGTACTTGGAATACCTTAAGGAGTGACTAAAGTGTTAAGTTACAAGTGCCTAAAAAGAGTCCGGAGTTCGGAGTAGGGAGTATAGGGTTTCTTAAAATTCCTGCCGAAAGCATCCCTATGGGAAAATTACAAATTCCAAATCCCAAATTCCAAAGCTACCATATTCAAACAATTCCAATATTCAAACATTGAATTTGGTTATTGGCATATCATGTCCCTGGAGGGGTAGAATTGGAATCCCGGCTTGCCGGGATCCATTCGACCTGCTGGTCATTCTTCGTCATTCGCTTCGCACGACCAGGGTCTCATGGATAGGTAGGCATTTCAATGCCTGTGATATGGCAATAGTACCCCCATTCTCAACCCGGAGGGAAGAAAGAAGAAATTATTTTCAAACAATATCCTACGGTAAAGTGTGTTATTTTTACACCTAGCGATGTTGCGAAGAAAAGTTCATATGAGGAAGGTGTTGGGCGTGGCCGTGGCGGTTGTTATGTTCCTGGCAGTGGCCTGCCGTCAGGAGCAATACATGCCGCCGGGTGAGGTGAAATTACGTTTTTCGGTGGATACGCTCTATTTCGACACGGTCTTTACCATGG
>JAMOUS010000096.1 GCA_027067975.1 Bacteroidales bacterium
AATATGCCTGGGAGTGGAAGGAGAAACACGGCGGGATCATCCTCGAGCAGCTCAAGAAGCTGGGGGCTTCGTGCGACTGGGAGCGGACGAAGTTCACCATGGACCCCGACATGTCGGCCAGCGTGATCCATGTCTTCGTCGACCTTTACCGCAAAGGGCACATCTACCGGGGGCTGCGGATGGTCAACTGGGATCCCGCCGCCAAGACCGCCCTCTCCGACGAGGAGGTGATCTACAAGGAGGTGCCCGGCAAGCTCTATTATTTGCGCTATCGCCTGGCCGATGATGTGAACGAATACCTCACCATCGCCACCACACGGCCCGAGACGATCCTGGGCGATACGGCCGTGTGTGTCCATCCCGGAGATGAACGGTATAAAAAGTTTGTGGGCAAAAAGGTGTTGGTGCCTCTGATCGACCGCGCCGTGCCTGTGATCGAGGACGACTATGTCGATCCGGAGTTCGGCACCGGCGCGCTGAAGATCACCCCCGCCCACGACGAGAACGACTACGAGATCGGCAAGCGCCATGACCTGGAGATCGTCGACATCCTCAACGAGGACGGCACCCTCAGCGAGGCGGCGCAACTGTATGTGGGAGAGGACCGCTTCGTCGTGCGCAAAAAGATCGTCAAGCAGCTTGAGGAAGAGGGGTACCTGGTGAAGGTGGAGGATTATACCCACAAGGTGGGGTTCTCCGAACGCACCGATGTGGTGATCGAGCCGCGTCTTTCGCTGCAGTGGTTCCTGCGGATGAAGGAGCTGGCGCGTCCGGCCCTTGAACATGTGATGAACGATGACATCCGCCTGGTGCCGCCGAAGTTCAAGAACACTTACCGTCACTGGATGGAGAACATCCGCGACTGGTGTATCTCGCGGCAGCTGTGGTGGGGCCACCGCATCCCCGCCTGGTACATCCGCGGCACCGACGACTATGTCGTGGCCGAGAACGAGGAGGAGGCCCTGCGTCTGGCACGCGAGAAGACCGGCAACGCCGGATTGCAGATGAGCGACCTGCGCCAGGATGAGGATGTCCTCGACACCTGGTTCTCCTCGTGGCTGTGGCCTCTGTCGGTGTTCAACGGCATCCTCGACCCCGACAATCCCGATTTCAAGTACTACTATCCCACCGACGATCTGGTGACGGCGCCGGAGATCCTCTTCTTCTGGGTGGCGCGGATGATCATTGCGGGTTACGAATATGCCGGGGAGAAGCCTTTCAAGACGGTCTATCTCACGGGCATCGTGCGTGACAAGCAGCGCCGCAAGATGTCGAAGTCGCTGGGCAACTCGCCCGACCCGCTCGAGCTGATCCGCAAGTACGGTGCCGATGGGGTGCGGGTGGGCATGCTGCTCTGTTCGCCGGCGGGGGGTGACCTCCTCTTTGACGAGAGCCTTACCGAGCAGGGCCGTAACTTCGGCAACAAGATCTGGAACGCTTTCCGGCTGGTGGCCGGCTGGCAGGTGGATCCTTCGGCTGCGCAGGAGCCGGCGGCAGCCGCCGCCATCGAATGGTTCCGCCACCGGCTCAACGAGACCAAGGAGAAACTTGACAAAGAGTTTGCCTCGTACCGTCTCTCCGAGGCGCTGATGACCGTGTACCGCCTCTTCTGGGATGACTTCTCGTCATGGTACCTCGAGGCGGTGAAGCCGGGATTCGGCAAAGCCATGGACACGAAAACGAAAGAGGAGACGGTCGGCTTTTTCGAGGAACTGCTCCTGCTGTTGCATCCTTTCATGCCTTTCATCACCGAGGAGATCTGGCATCTGCTGCGTGAGCGGAAAGAGGGGCAGAGCATCATGGTGGCCCGCTGGCCGGAGAAAGGCTCTTACGATCCCGCCCTCATCGAACGGTTCGACCATACGCGCGAGACGGTCACCCAGGTACGGGCCGTGCGCAAGGAGCGGAACATCCCAATGAAAGAGCCGCTTACCCTTCAGGTGCGTGCCACCGTCGAAGAATACGACCTGCGTTTCGTGCCGGTGTTGCGGAAGCTGGCCAACCTGAGCGATGTACTTTTCGTGGAGGAGAAGCCGGAAAATGCGGCTGCTTTCATCGTGGGGTCGACCGAATATTTTCTGCCCATTGAGGAAAAGATCGACTGTGAGGAGGAGATCCGGAAACTGGAGGCCGACCTGCAATATGCCCGGGGCTTTTTGGACAATGTGATGAAAAAGCTGAACAACGAGCGTTTTGTTGCCCATGCGCCGGCACAGGTGGTCGAAAGGGAGAAGAAGAAGAAAGCCGATGCCGAGGCGAAGATCCGGGCGCTGGAAGAACGGCTGGCAGCGCTCAAGCGGGGTGATCAATGAAGAAGCGATCCGCTTAAGCCAAGACAAAAGATAAAAGGAAAAAGATAAAAGGGTTCAGGCATTGTCAAAGCCAACTCGATACTCGATACTCTGAACTCGGAACTATGCCGATAAGGCAAAAGGGTTAAGGCAAAAGGCAAAAGTGGAGTATGGAGTTCGGAGTATGGAGTATCTGGTTTTCGTAGCGCCAGCCTGTCCCACGCTCCCCACCGCTTGTTTCCCATCGTGATCCAAATAGGCCTCTCTTCCCATACGCCGCTCGTCTGGTTTGGTACAAAATCACTTTCTTACCAATCTCTTATCAGAATGTCTGAATATTGGAGATTTGGAATTTATTTTCCCGAGGGGATGCCTCCGGCAGGAATTTTCCCATAGGGCTGCCTATGGCCGTATTTTGGAATTTGGAATTTAGGATTTGGAATTTTCCCATGGGGCTGCCTCCGGCAGATATTTTCCAAAAACTCACAACTCGATACTGGGAACTCCGAACTCGGAACTCAAAGTACTCAAAGTACTCCAACTACTCCAACTACTCAAAGTACTCGAAGTACTCGAAGTACTTAAGGCACTCAAGCCACTTTACAGAACCCTGACGCTCCGCCTGCGGTTCCGGCGGACACGATAAAGCGATAAAGCGATGATGCGATCCGCCTATGCCAAGACAAAAGAT
>JAMOUS010000097.1 GCA_027067975.1 Bacteroidales bacterium
CCTGTACGAAACAGTGGGGGCCACGGCAGAAGAAAACTTCGCCGCGGCCCTCATCGCCAATCCCGCATATTCCCGGCCCGGATACGGCGGAAACGGCGCCACATCATACGAGTGGCCCGCCTAACGGCCGGAACCATGTTAACCGCTGTGTTCCAGTGTCTCATGATATATACTATAGATGTATCGATTGCTGAAAAGGGGGAGAAACAATGATTATCGATAACCATCCGCACCGATTAAGAAAATTCAAAGGCAGTTTAGCTACAGTCAGGAAGACCTGATCCCTGAGATTGAAACCGATTTTGCACGGTAAGCCAACGGGAGAACGGGCGAATCAAACTTTTTAAGCCGACCAAAGCGCGGTTTGATTCCCACCGCGCCAAAATGGTTAGGCAGGACAAGCTAAAACTGCCTGGAGGCAAAAAATGAAAGAGACCGGCAACGGCGCCAATCTTGGCTTTGAAAACAAGCTATGGAAAATGGCCGACAAGATGCGCGGCCACATGGACGCGGCTGAGTACAAGCACGTCGTTCTCGGTTTGATTTTCCTCAAATACATATCGGATGCTTTCCAGGCCAAGTATGACGATTTGGCTGCCCGGCAGGACACTGATTACACCGATCCGGAAGACCGCGACGAGTACGCAGCCGCAAACATTTTCTGGGTACCAAAGGAAGCGCGGTGGGATAAGCTGCAGGCCGGGGCTAAACAACCAACCATCGGTAAGCTCATTGACGATGCGATGGTCGCCATTGAGAAGGAAAACCCGTCTCTTAAGGGCGTGCTTCCCAAAAATTACTCCCGCCCGGCACTGGACAAGCACCGTCTCGGTGAACTTATCGATATCATCGGCAACATCGGGTTAGGCGATGAAGTCTCGCGCTCCAAGGATATTCTCGGTCGCGTCTACGAGTATTTCCTCGGCCGCTTTGCCGCCGCCGAGGGCAAGGGCGGCGGGGAATTCTATACGCCGCAGTGCGTGGTCAAGCTGCTGGTCCGCATGATCGAACCTTTCAAGGGCCGCGTTTTCGATCCCTGCTGTGGATCTGGCGGCATGTTTGTGCAAAGCGAAAGATTTGTGGAAGAGCACGGCGGACGCCTTGGAGACATCGCTGTATACGGCCAGGAATCAAACCCTACCACCTGGAAACTGGCCAAGATGAATCTGGCCATCCGGGGGATCGACGCCAACCTCGGCCCACATCAGGCCGACAGCTTCCACAACGATCTGCACAAGGATTTGAAGGCCGATTTCATCCTCGCCAATCCGCCGTTCAATATGTCGGACTGGGGCGGTCAGCGCCTAAAGGAAGATGTTCGCTGGAAATTCGGTGTGCCGCCGGCAAGCAACGCCAACTACGCCTGGATTCAGCACTTCATCCATCACCTGGCCCCGACAGGGATTGCCGGTTTTGTCATGGCTAACGGGTCCATGTCCACCAACACCTCCGGCGAGGGTGAAATCCGCAAGAATATCATCGAGGCAGATCTGGTGGACTGCATGATTGCGCTGCCCGGACAGCTTTTCTACACCACCCAGATTCCGGTATGTCTCTGGTTTGTGACGCGTTCCAAAAAAGGTGACAAGAAGCGCGGCCACCGCAACCGGCAAGGCGAAATCCTCTTCATCGACGCGCGCAGGATGGGCCAGCTCATAGACCGTGTGCATCGGGAGCTGACCGATGAAGAGATTAAAAAAATAGCGAGTGTCTATCATGCCTGGCGTAGCCAAAAACACACGGACGAATACAAAGACGTTCCCGGCTTTTGCAAGAGCGCTACAATCGACGAGATAAAGGACCACGGCTACGTGCTTACCCCTGGCCGGTATGTTGGCGCTGAGGAAGTGGAAGACGACGGTGTGCCTTTCGATGTAAAGATGACCGAACTTACGGCAAGACTTTACGAGCAGTTCGCACAGGCTCGCCAGCTTGAAGCCACGATCAGGAAGAATCTGGAGGCTTTGGGCTATGGGGAGTGAGTGGAGAGAATTGCCGTTCACTGAGGCAGTGCAGGTCAATCCGAAAGTGTCTCTAAAAAGGGGGCAAGTATATCCATTCGTGGATATGAAAGCGGTTGATCCATCATGGCGCAATGCCTCTGAATCAGAGTATCGCGTTTTCAAGAACGGCGGAGCGCGATTTATGCCGTATGACACATTGATGGCTCGTATTACTCCCTGTCTGGAAAATGGAAAGATTGCTCGTTATATCCCTAGAATCAATGGAAGCGGTCCGGCTTTCGGGTCAACTGAATTTATCGTTATCAGAGGACGCGAAGGCGTAACTAATAACGATTTTGCTTATTATCTGACGAAGTGGCAAGAGTTTCGTCAGTTTGCCATCGCGCAGATGACAGGGAGTTCGGGAAGACAACGTGTACCTGCTGATTCCCTTGCTGGGTTTTCTGTTCCTGTTCCTGAACTGGATGAGCAACACGCTATCGCCCATATCCTCGGCTCGCTGGATGACAAGATCGAATTGAACCGGCAGATGAACCGCACGCTGGAGAAGATGGCTCAAGCCATTTTCAAGAGTTGGTTTATTGATTTTGACCCGGTCCGCGCTAAAGCCGAAGGCCGCGACCCCGGCCTGCCCAAAGAAATCGCCGACCTTTTCCCCGCCAGCTTCGAAGATTCAAAACTCGGACCAATTCCGAAGGGGTGGAGGGTAAAGCCATTTGGGGATTTGCTGGAAAGAACGATTGGCGGAGATTGGGGAAAAGAGCATGAGGATAAAAAGCACACTCGCAAATGTGTCATAATTCGCGGAACAGATATTCCGGCCTTGAAAGCGGGGATGCGGGGGAAAACGCCCACTAGGTGGGTGGAGGAAAAGAAGCTCAAAACTCGCCAATTAGTGGACGCAGACATAGTAATCGAAATCTCGGGAGGGAGCCCCAAACAGCCAACGGGACGTTCACTATTCATTACAGACAGACTGCTTACCCGCCTTGGCAATATTGTCGAGCCCGCAAGTTTCTGTCGACTTTTCCGCCCTAAGAACTCTATATTGGGGTTGCTCGCTGCTCAACACTTAACCCACATCTATGGCAAGGGCAAAATGTGGGAGTACCAAAATCAGAGCACTGGTATTTCGAACTTTCAGACAAAGACATTTCTCGAAAAGGAACTGATTACTATACCAGACAATGAAAGATTATTGGAAGCATTTTATGTGCAGTGCAGACCACTAATTGACGCTTCGTACTCAAATGAGTCCTGCTATTTGGCAAAACTCCGCGATACCCTCCTCCCAAAACTCATCTCCGGCGAACTGCACGTGCCCGATGCGGAAAAATTTATTGAGGAGACCGGGGTATGAGCGAAAGGTTAAGGTTCCTTGATCTGTTTGCCGGGGCTGGTGGTTTGTCCGAAGGATTTATCCGGGCCGGATTTTATCCCGTGGCCCATGTGGAATCCGATAAAGCTGCCTGCTTTACGCTGAAAACCCGGATGGCATACCACTGGTTGAAGGACCAAGACCGTACTGAGCAATATAACGAGTATCTGCACGGGCGTATTACGCGTTCCCAATTGTATGAACTCGTTCCGGATTGTTGCATTCAATCTGTAATCAATGCCGAAATCGGCGAAGTCTCTTTATCGGGAATATTCAAAAAAATTGATGAACTGCTCAACGATGCCAGGCTTGATCTGATTATTGGAGGGCCACCCTGCCAGGCGTATTCAATCGTCGGCCGTTCAAGGGACAAAAACCGGATGAAGGGCGACAGAAGAAACTATCTATACGTTTATTATGCGGAGTTTCTTAAGCGTTACCGCCCATCTTGGTTTGTTTTTGAAAATGTAACAGGCCTCCTGTCAGCTAAAGATGAAAACGGCAATCTTTATTTTGATAACATGAGGCGTCTGTTCCGCGATGCAGGATACGAAACTGAGTTTATGACACTGGCTGCCGAAGAATATGGTGTTCTGCAAAGCAGGAAAAGGATTATCCTGGTCGGAAAGCGGGGAAAGAGTTCCGGGTTTTATCCTGAACCTGCCAAATGGCACCCCGGCGTAAAAGTTTATGAAATTTTCAGGGATCTGCCACCGTTACGGGCCGGTGAAGGAGACACCGGGCCCTGCATCACAAAAAAATACACCGGATCATATCTCTATGATGCCGGTATCAGGAATGATGCACTTGCTGTCACATGGCATCAGGCGCGTCCAAATACCGAACAGGACCTTGAGATTTACAGGATCGTTGTTGAGCTCTGGAACAAAAAAAAGACCAGGCTTAACTACAACCATCTCCCGGACAGGCTGAAGACACACCGGCACAGGAATTCATTTCTGGATAGATTTAAGGTCGTCGCCGGCGATATGGAATATTCACACACTGTCGTTGCCCATATAGCCAAGGACGGACACTATTATATTCACCCGGATATCGAACAAAACCGCTCCCTGACACCAAGGGAAGCAGCCAGACTTCAGACATTTCCTGATGACTACTTTTTTGAAAGTGCGTCCGGTGTTCCGCAAAGAACCCCTGCCTTCCGTCAGATTGGAAATGCTGTGCCTGTATTACTGGCCCGGAGGATAGCGGAAAAATTAAAGGAGGTCTGGTAGTGGGAACAAAAGAATCATATTCGATAAGGCCTGCAGGCAGGCATATTCTTACCATCGGTCGGGATCTCATACAGGACAGGTATGCGGCAATAGTTGAGCTTGTAAAAAACGCATACGATGCAGACTCACCCAATGTAAATATCATATTCAAGGCATCAGCAGACCGGAAACATTACTCAATAATAATCGAGGACCATGGACACGGAATGTCCAGGGATACCGTAATCAACAAATGGATGGTCCCATCCACAGATGACAAACTGAAAAGGAGAAAAAGCCCGGGCGGACGGATAATGCAGGGACGAAAGGGGGTTGGTCGTTACGCCGCTTCAATCCTGGGCGACGACCTCCTCCTTGAGACCGTTGCGGATAGTGAAAAAACAACAGTTTATGTTGAGTGGTCCAGCTTTGAGAAAGCGCAGTATCTCGACGAGGTGG
The DNA here is from genome assembly GCA_027067975.1 of Bacteroidales bacterium. Classification (GTDB taxonomy): domain Bacteria; phylum Bacteroidota; class Bacteroidia; order Bacteroidales; family VadinHA17; genus DRPN01. The sequence goes on from JAMOUS010000097.1 coordinate 5,019, forward strand.
AGATACTTGTAGAAAGTGAGAAAACCGACCTTCCGTCCGGAACGCGCCTGACAATTACTGGTAAGAATGAACATATTAACGAATGGGTTAAAAAGGATACCCAAGGTAAGACACAGATAGACAAACTTAAATTTGAACTAAAAAAACTAATATCGCCTGTCAGCAGTATTTTATCTGAAGATGGGGCCAATGATACTTTCAGGATTCATCTGAGGCTCGAAAACTTTCTTGAAAGTCAGGAAGAAATCATTGACGAGGACGTGGAACCATATCCGATTTTTGATCTGTTTGATTACAGGATTGCCGGCAGGATCGGTGCGGATGGGAAGGGAATTCTGACCTACTCCCTGCAAAAAGCCAGAAACACCACAGAGGAAAAGATCCCGTTTGATTTCGGGGGGCCGACAGGATGTGGAGAGCTGTTTTTTGATATCCGGGTTTATGATCGGGAAAAGGAGGCTATAGAATCATTGATCGGACGAGGACTTAAAGATGAATCCGGGAATTACGTGGGCAAGCTTCAGGCCAGGCGACTTCTCAACGAATACAATGGAATCGGAGTTTACAGAAATGGCTTCCGGATCAGGCCGCTTGGCGATGCAGACTTTGACTGGTTAAAACTGAACGAGCAGCGCGTCCAGAACCCGTCTCTGAGAATAGGGAGTAATCAGGTTATAGGCTATGTGCAGATTCAATCTGAGGATCAGTCCAATCTTATAGAAAAAAGTGCCAGAGATGGTCTCCGAGAGAACCCCGCCTATGAAAACCTCAAAGATTTAACGAAAAAGGTGATTGCAAAACTAGAAGAACGTCGTTTTGCATACAGGCAGAAAGCGGGGTTAAGCCGGCGTACATTAAAAGTCGAGCGGGAATTGGAAAGATTATTTTCTTTTGAGGAATTGAGACGAAATGTTCGTGTGAAGTTAAAAAAAGGTGGGATTGATGAACAAACCGCCGACGAAATCATCCGGATAATCAGCAAGGAGGAAGAAGAAAAAAATCGTATCGTTGAAGATATTAGACAGACCGTTGCAATTTATCAAGGGCAAGCTACTTTAGGGAAAATCATAAACGTCATTCTGCATGAAGGTAGAAGGCCTTTGAATTACTTCAAGAATCAAATCCCCAATCTGGAATACTGGTTCAATTCCTTCCAAGAGAAGCAAAATTCGGAGACGTTGGCGAAGATTATTCCGATTGCTGAGGGTATTGGTAGAAATGCTGATGTATTCGTAAAACTTTTCAGTCGCCTTGATCCTCTTGCTGCCGGGAAAAGAAGCAAAAAGAGACCGCTGCTACTCCGAAAAACAATTGCGGAGGTATTTGAGGTATTCAGTGGCGAAATGCAAAAAAACGATATCAGTGTTGAGATTAGTGGGTTCAGTGAGTTCGAGTTTACTTGTTGGCACCAAGATATCTATGCGATTTTTACCAATCTAATAGATAATAGTATTTACTGGATGAGTGAAAAACAATCCCCAAAAAAGAAAATCACCATCGACATCGTAACGGACAGAAATGAACTCCAATACATAGATTATCGGGATACCGGCCCAGGCATTGAACCTCAGCTCATAGCCAGCGAAGTCATATTTGAACCACAGTTCTCCACCAAACCAGGTGGTACTGGGCTTGGCTTAGCTATCGCCGGTGAGGCGTCCAGCCGGAATGGACTTGAGCTGAAGGCTTTCGAATCTGAAAGTGGTGCATTTTTCAGATTGCAACCGAAGTCGGAGAATTAATCATGCCTGAGATCAAACTGATGATTGTTGAGGACGCCGAATCGGATTTGAAGGTTTGCAGGGATTCTGTTGAAACTTATCAACAGAAAAAAAATGATGACGGCGTCGATCTGACATTTGAATTGATAGAATGCAAGACGGTTGATGACGCTCTTAATAAAATAGACGGTTCATTCGATGGCGCAATTATTGACCTCAAATTTTCTGATGGTGATGACAGAGGAAAAGATGTTTTGGTAAAAATCAAAGATTCTTTTTTCAGAATACCTGTGATTATTCTCACGGGGACACCAGACAGCATAGGTGAGGAAGAAAAATCTGATTTGGTCAAGGTTCTGAAAAAAGGTGAAGCAGATTACCAAAAAGATATACTGGATGTGTTTTTTGAAATTTATAATACAGGCCTGACGAGGATCATGGGGGGAAGGGGAAAGATAGAGCGGACGCTGAATGAAGTGTTCCTTAAGAATCTGTTGCCCCAGTTACCGGACTGGAAAATCTATGGGAAAGCAGATCCGTCAAGAACCGAGAAAGCATTACTGCGTTTCACACTTAATCATCTTGTACAGATTCTTGATGACGATGAAGATCAATGTTTCCCGGAGGAAGTCTATATTTATCCTCCACTTTCGGATGGCCTGAAGACGGGAAGCATTGTAAAGAAAATGGATGGGGAAGATCTTTATGTGGTATTAAGTCCGGCCTGTGATCTGGTTGTCAGAAGTAATGGCAGTTTCAAGACCGACCGTATTCTTCTCGTTGAGATTGAAGGAATGAACTCAATTACTGATGCAGCATTGAACGGTATTGCCAAAAAGTCCAAAAGAGAAAATAAACTTAAAAATGTTTTTGGCAATAATTACACGGATTATTTTCATTGGTTGCCTGAGACAGGTTTCTTTGATGGCGGGTTTATTAATTTTAGAAAAATATCAACGTGTACAACAGATGAATTTAAGAACACTTATAGTCAACCGCACATTCAAATCTCTCCTCACTTCGTGAAAGATATATTGTCCCGTTTTTCTTCCTATTATGCCCGTCAGGGGCAACCTGACATCGAATGCAGCAAAATAATAGATAAGGTGGTTTCCTCAGTCGGGGAGACAGAATAATGGATGTTCACTCGCCGGAACAACGCAGCTACAACATGTCCCGGATAAAGGGCAAAGATACCAAACCGGAGTTGTTGGTTCGTAAATGGCTGTGGTCGCGGGGGTACAGATATCGACTTCATCGTAAAGATCTGCCAGGCAAACCCGATATTGTTTTCCCCCGGCATAGAAAGGCAGTCTTTGTGCATGGTTGTTTCTGGCATAAACATGATTGCAGGTATTTCAAGTGGCCCAGGACAAACAGAGAATTCTGGAAAAAGAAGATCAATGAGAATGTCAGACGCGATCAAAAAAACTATCAAGATCTGATTGCAGATGGCTGGAACTATTTCATCGTATGGGAGTGCGAACTGAAAAATAAATTCGAAAGTACCATGCATTTTCTCGAGTCGTTTATTGATGAGGAGCCTAATGCCGGGAATAAATGAATCAACCCTTGAAAACACGGCACTCACATGGCTCGAAAACCTTGGCTATGACACCCGGCACGGGCCGGATATCGCATTCGACGGCGTCAGGCCTGAACGAGACCCGTCAGCAAACTATACGGACGTAATACTGACAGTCAGATTGCGTGAATCCTTAGAGAGAATCAACCCGGACATACCGCCACCGGCCATTGAAGAGGCAATCCGAAAAATCACACGTCCCGAAAGTCCTTCTTTGATAGAGAACAACCAGGCGTTCCACCGAATGCTGACGGATGGCGTGGACGTCTCCTGGATGGAATCGGAAGGCGAAAGACACGATAAGGTCTGGCTGCTCGACGTGGAGAATTCTGACAACAACGACTGGTTGGCGGTAAACCAGTTCACAGTGATCGAACGCAAGAGCGGTTCGGGAATTGTCCAACGCCGCCCCGATGTCGTACTGTTTGTCAATGGTATTCCGCTGGTGGTTCTGGAACTCAAGAATCCAGCTGACGAGAAAGCCACGATACGCCATGCCTTCAATCAACTTCAAACTTACAAGGATCAAATTCCAAGCCTGTTCGTCTACAACGAATTGCTCGTGATTTCGGACGGACTGCAGGCGCGTGCCGGAACGTTGACCGCTGGCTGGGATCGATTTATGCCGTGGCGGACCATTGACGGAACCGATCTGTATCGCGAACCAGGCAATGAGCGGCAGACGGACGGAGTTGTGCAGGAAGGGCTGAAGACACTGCTTTTCGGGCTTTTCAACAAGCAACGTTTTCTCGATTACATCCTCAACTTTATAACTTTTGAGCATGATGGCGGAGATTCCGCAACGATAACCAAAAAAGCGGCTGCCTATCACCAGTTTCATGCAGTAAACAAGGCGGTGGAATGTACGCTTTCGGCTTGCGGTATAGATGCGCCGCACGGTTTGGTGTATGGCAGATTTTTGGAAGCAGCAAAAGGAGATCCTTTTCAGGTACGGGAACCAATGGCCGGTTACGGACAGGGAACATCCCATTTTGACAATCGGCGGATCGGCGTTATCTGGCATACTCAAGGGTCGGGCAAAAGTCTTTCCATGGCCTTTTACGCCGGAAAGATCATCCGGCATCCATATATGAAGAATCCGACCCTGGTGGTGGTGACCGACCGGAATGATCTGGATGATCAGCTTTTCAGTACTTTTGCCGCCAACAAGAACCTGTTGCGGCAAAAACCCGTACAGGCCGAAAGCCGCTCAAACTTGCGCGAACTGCTTTCCGTGGCTTCCGGCGGCGTTGTATTTACCACCATTCAAAAATTTTTTCCTGACCAGAAGGGTGATACACATCCGGAACTGAGTTCCCGCAGAAACATTGTGGTCATTGCGGATGAAGCTCATCGTAGCCAGTACGATTTCATAGACGGCTTTGCGCGCCACATGCACGACGCCCTACCCAACGCATCTTTCATCGGCTTTACCGGCACGCCCATCGAAAGCAGCGACAAGAACACCCGGGCCGTCTTTGGTGATTATATCGACAAATACGACATTTTGCGCGCCGTGGAAGATGGCGCAACAGTTCCCATCTATTACGAAAATCGTTTAGCGAAAATTGAATTGGACGAAGACGAGAAGCCGCGCCTTGATCCTGAATTTGAGGAAATCACAGAGAGCGAGGAAGAAGAAGCCCGCAAACAAAAACTTAAGACAAAATGGGCACAACTGGAAGCTCTGGTTGGGGCGGAGAAACGCATCAGCCTTGTCGCAGCGGATATTGTAGAGCATTTTGAGCGGCGGCAGGAAGCTATGGAAGGCAAGGCGTTGATTGTTTGCATGAGTCGCCGCATTTGCGTGGATATGTACAACGCCATCGTCAAGCTTCGCCCAGCATGGCACAGCGAGGATGATACGAGGGGTAAGATTAAGATTGTTATGTCCGGTTCCGCCTCCGACGAACTATCCTGGCAGCCACATATCCGCACAAAGAAAGCGCGGGAGGCATTGGCCAAGCGATTCAAAGACGCAGGTGACGAACTTCAACTTGTCATAGTGCGTGATATGTGGCTGACCGGATTCGACTGCCCCAGTATGCACACCATGTATGTTGATAAACCGATGGGCGGGCATAACCTCATGCAGGCCATCGCTCGGGTCAACCGTGTTTTTCGGGACAAGCCAGGCGGTCTCGTGGTTGACTATCTCGGACTTGCAGATGCTCTCAAATCCGCCTTGCACACTTACACTGCCAGCGGCGGCAAGGGACAGGCCACGATTGATCAAGAACAAGCAGTTGCTGTTATGCGGGGAAAATACGAAGTCGTGAAGGATATGCTCCACGGTTTCGATTATGCGGCCATTTTGAAGGCCGTACCAGAACAGCGGATGAAGGGAATCGCGCAGGCAATGGAATTCGTTCTTGGTCTGGAAGATGGGAAAAAGAGATATCTTCATGCCGTATCGGCGCTCTCAAAATCTTTTGCGTTGGCCGTGCCGCACGCCAGTGCGCTTGCAATCCGGGACGAAGTTGGCTTGTTTCAGGAAATTCGCTCAGGCCTTGTAAAGGCAACGGTCACTGAATCGGAAAAGTCGCCCGAAGAAATGGAAACGGCCATTCGACAATTAGTATCACGGGCGGTTGCCTCAACCGAGGTAGTTGATATCTTTGCCGCTGCGGGATTGGAAAAGCCGGATATTTCAATTTTGTCAGATAAATTCCTGGCGGAAGTGCAGCAACTTCCGCAACGCAACCTGGCGCTGGAACTTCTGAAAAAACTCATCAATGACGAGATCAAGACACGAATGCGAAGGAATGTGGTGCAAGCGCGTTCCTTCGCCGAGATGCTGGAAGAGGCAATCCGAAAATACCGGAACCGTGCTATCGAAACTGCGGAAGTCATCGAAGAATTGATTCAGCTTGCTAAGGAGATGCGTCAGGCTCAGCGACGCGGAGAGAATCTCGGCCTCACTGATGATGAAGTTGCTTTTTACGACGCACTCGAAGTCAATGACAGTGCCGTCAGGGTACTGGGAGATGAAACCCTTAAAGCTATAGCGGGAGAGTTAGTGAATGCAGTAAAACGGAGTGTGTCAGTTGACTGGACCAGGCGTGAAAACGCTCGTGCTCAAATCCGCGTAATTGTTAAGCGTATTCTCCGCAAATACGGTTATCCTCCCGACAAACAGGAAAAAGCTACGCAGACAGTCCTGGAACAGGCTGAAGTACTTTGTCTGGAATGGATGCAACACTAATAATTGGCTATCTCCGAACCGACTTATTTAAGACATCGTGAAATTTGCATAAAATATCAAAAAATTAGATAAATACATTAACTCAGGTAATGCTACATTTTCAGGAGGTATTATGTCGACAATGCGGAAGTTTTCCGGACTGATATTGTTCGTTGCCGGCGTCAGCCGGATGGCCGCCATGGATCTAAGCGATTTCCCGGGTTTTCCGTCCGATCAACCGTTCATGTT
>JAMOUS010000098.1 GCA_027067975.1 Bacteroidales bacterium
CACATCCAGGCAACCATATTATCCTTGCGCGACGGGGTCAGGGGCAACATAAGGATGAACTCTTCCTGATCACCGCCGGGGATCCGCATGTTCACATAATAAGGCCGCATAAGCTGTTCACTCTCCTGATAGATCTCCGTGGGCACATTCCAAAGATCTTCCTGGTTGTAAAACACCTGCGGATCTGTCATGTGATAAATGTTGTAGATGCTGTTCTGTACCGTGAACAGGTCGACCGGGTAACGTATATGGGCCCGCAGGAAAGCCGGCATTTTTTCGAGGGGTTTGAACAATCCCGGATAGATCTTGCGGTATGTGGCGACAAGAGGATCTTTCTCATCCACTATGTAAAAATCCACCGTCCCGTCATAGGCATCGATCACCACTTTCACGGAGTTGCGGATGTAATTGATCCTTCTCCGCTGTCCCTGTAGCATGACAGGTTCCGAGTAAGGATAGCGGTCGCTGACCGTGTACGCATCATGCATCCAGTAAATATGTCCGTCGTCCCCCAGCACCAGATAGGGGTCGCTGTCATAGACCAGGAAGGGAGCAATGGTCCGGTCGCGTTCCTGGATCTTGCGGTGGAACATGATCCGGCTTTCCGAGGTGATGTATCCCGTAATGAGGATCTTGATATCCGAGAAGTTCCAGGCATATACCAGGCGGCGGAAAAGGTTCCGGAGCTGGACCCCTCCTTTCCCGTTGTATTGGTTGTAAACGTTCTGGTCTCCCCGAGGATAATCGAATTCTTTCATTTCCGTTCGGACGATGGCATAATCCTCCGTCTCTTCCCCATAGTAGATCTGTGGGCTTTCGATCCGGATCGGCAGTTTCGACTGAGGGGGAATGTTTTTGATGACGAACTCCGGCATTCCGCTGGGGGTCACCTTGTTGACGGGGCTCATCACCACACCGTAACCATGGGTGTAGATCAGGTGCATGTTGACCCATGTACGGGCCCGTCCGGGGACCTGTGAGATAGGCAGCTCACGCGCTGCCAATGCCACCTGCGTATACCTCGGGAAGGCATAACGATCCACGTCCACATCCCGGAAATCATAATACAACCGGATCTCCTGTAGCTGCTTATAGGTCTGGATCAGCGGACGGTTGTCCCACAGCCGGATGTTCTCGATGGTGTTGCGGTTGTCCACGATATCCTTCCAGGTGATCTTCTGGTCGGCAGGAAAGGCTGTTCACGGATCGTATCCACCCCGTACGCCAGCCGGGTATAGTGGATGTTATTGGAGATATAGGGTTTCTCTTTCCCCAACTCATTGGGTCTCACGATATATTGCTTGATGATCCCCGGCCAGATCCAGATCATCCCCGCCAGGATCACGAAGTAGGTGCCGGCCAGGATCCAGATCCATTTCCATTTCCGGAAAAGGGGCAATATCATCACCAGGAGGGCCATCACGAGCATCACGATCGTCAGGATGCGGTAGCCCGGCACCAGGGCGTGCATGTCCGTGTAAGATGCTCCGAAAGCCACTCCCCGCGTCGAATACAGCACCTCATAAAGACGCAAACGATAGGTCCAGGCCACTCCCAGCAACCAAAACCCACCCAGCAAAGAAAGATGGGTGGCCGTCTTGCCGTATACCCGTGGTTTGCCGCCGGGAAAAGTGATCGCCCGGTCGAGGAGATATGAGAAAAGGGTCGCCGCAATGATCAGCGTCAGGGCGGAAAGATACCACGTTCGTAAAAACTGGAACACCGGCAGCCGGAACACATAAAACCCTATATCTTTCCCAAAAACAGGATCTTTTATCCCAAACGACGACGCATGCACGAACATCAGCATCTCCTGCCACCGGTTCACGGCCGTCAACCCCATCAGCAACGAAAAACCCAGGAGATAGAGCGTCCAAAGATATCCGGCGAAAAGGCTGTCGCCCCGTATGTTCAACATCTTCAACAGGTCGAACTTGCCCGGCACATAGATCGTCCGGGTATACACCCCGATTTTGCGGGCTACGACCAGGTTCAGCAAAGCCACAAGGAAAAAGAGCAGGAAAAAGATCCCGAACATCGCGAGCCGGCTCCATAACATCGTCCCGAACACCTCTTGGTAACCCAGATTGCTGAACCACAACCATTCACCGTAATATCGGAACGAAAGAACGAACAACACCAACAATGTGACAAGGAGAATGAGCAGCCGTAAACGGAATCTTTTCATGATGGAAGGATTAGTTTGTCACTGCCGTCAAAGCTAACAAAAAAGCGGTTAGGCAGGCCTCAGTACTTTTGTGAGATCCGGGCGGCCTCTTTCCGCGCACGGGTGCGCACCGCTTCCAGGGATACCGGACATCCCTTCTTTCTCTTGCTTTCGTCGGCAGCAGCCATGAAAGTATAGATCTCGAGTGTCTCTTCAGCTTTCACAGGAGGGATCCCACTCTCGAAAAAACGGGCGATCTGTTTCAACAGAGGACCATAACCGGAATAATCGCCCAACGAAGCGTTCCTTTTTTCCCCGTACGCTCTTCCCCCGAATTCATATTTTCCGACCCGCATGCTCCGGAAAGTGCCGAGACGTCCGTCTTTCCATTTTCCGGTCACGTATCTGACAAAACGTCGCCGGTCCACTTTTTTGTTTTTCATTTCAATAGCCTGTTTGTTCCTAACAAAAATAAAAAAGTTCCGCTCTTTTCCAACGTACCTCTCCCCATTGCCTTTTTGCCGATAATCCTTATTTTTGTAACGTAAACGAACAACAAAATCTCTTACCTATGGACATTGCAGAAGTTGTATTCAAAACCTTTGTAGAGGCCGGAAAGCCTCTCAAAAGTGGAGAGGTGGCTCAAATGGCCGGACTGGACAAAAAGGAGGTGGACAAGGCCATCAAGAAGCTCAAAACGGAAGAAAAGATCTACTCTCCCAAACGCTGTTATTACGAAGCGAAAAAGTAAACCGGAAGCGCCCCAGGGCGCTTTTTTTTTTTTACAGGGACTTTTCC
>JAMOUS010000099.1 GCA_027067975.1 Bacteroidales bacterium
CGCGTACCAAATGCCATAAAATTTCCTCCTATCATTTTATGCCACATTCAGAACGATGAGCAAAAATATATCCCGATAGGATATGCGTCAAGACGGGCAGTGTTAAAGAATGTTAATTTTCGGTGATGCCGAGGCCGGGCTTTCCGGACATCACCCAGTGTCCGTCCCTGAATGACAGCCCTTTATAAGGATCGTTACGGATCAGGAGATTGCCGTCAAGGTCGACCCACCGGGCCAGACTCTGTAACTGTACGGCGGCGGCAATACCGACGGTGGTCTCGATCATACAGCCGAGCATGATGTCCATCCGTAGCAGGCGCGCCAGGAGGGTCATGCGGTAAGCCTCGAGGAGTCCGCCCGATTTCATGAGTTTGATGTTGATGCCGTCATAAGCCCCGGCGATCCGGAGGATATCTTCGGAGGTGTTGACCGCCTCGTCAGCCACGATGGGGAGGGGAGAGTGTTCCCGTAACCAGCGGGTCTCCTCAAGCATTTCAGCCGGCATGGGCTGTTCGACGAACTCCACCCCCTGCCCGGCCAACCACTCGATCTCCCGCAGCGCTTTCTCTTTGTCGGTCCACCCCTCATTGACATCCACTCGGATGGGCTTGTCGGTGACACTGCGAATCGCCTCGATGGCCTCCTTGTCCCCCCGGCCGGTGAGCTTCACCTTGAGGATGGCATAAGGCGCTGCCTCCTTCACCTTTTTCTTCATCATCTCCGGAGTGTCCCGGCCAATGGAGAAAGAGGTCTTCACCTCAGAGACGGGATCGATCCCGAAGAACCGATACAGCGGGATATTGAGCTTTTTCCCGATCCAATCCATCAGGGCAATGTCGAGGGCCGCCTTGGCCGGCGAGAGCTGAGGCACCCGCACACGCGCTTTCTCCGGAAGATCATAAAAAAGGAAGGGATCGGTATCGCGATAGAGGGGGATCAGCGGCTGCAACTCCCGGATGGTACGGTCGGCGCTCTGACTGGCGGCGGTCATATGACCCGCCTCGCCCACGCCGGTGATGCCGTCACGGGTATAAAAAATCAATACATTTTCCTTATACTGCGCCGTACCCCGCGTGATCGTCCAGGGATGGTACAGTTCCAAACGGATCTTCTTCCAGGTAATGGAGGCTTGAGTCGCCTTGCTTTTCTCCGGTCTGCCAGCAGGAACGGATCCCAGTGTCTTACCCAAAGGCCATACCGCTCCTGCCGCTCCCGTCAGCATTAAGAACTCCTTCCTTTTCATTATCCATCAGATTATTCCTTCCACGCTCCTTTCCATCACCCTCTCGGCTTCCCGGTAGCCTGTGTCGTACAGTTCCGCCGCGGCTTTGATCTCGAAGAGAGCGTATTCTTTCTGGAGGGGAGGTTCAATGAAAACATCGCAAAAGGCTTTGTTGCGTTCGACCGACTGGCGGACGGCCAGTTGCATGACCCGCCGGAAGATCTCCTTTCCGGTACGGATCTGCCGGAAACGGTAGTTGTTGGCATGAACGCCCAGGATGGGCCAACCCAGCCCGAGCAGGGGCTCCACGGGCAGGTTGTTGAGCACTCCCCCGTCGACGTGGTCGTCGCCGTCGATCGTCACGGGCGTGAACAACAGGGGGATCGAGATCGAAGCCAGCACCTTGTCAAAAAGACTTCCACTGCCGAAGATCACGGCTTTTCCTTTGGGGAGGTTCACGGCACAACTGTAAAAGGGGACCTGGAGAGCGGCAAAATCGTCGCGTGGGATCATCTCCCCCAGCAGCCGGCGTATCTTCTTATGGGAAAAGAGTCCGCGCCGGATGCTTCCCACGGGCACGAAAAGGCGCCTGAGATCTTCATGCAGCATCAGCTCCACGAGCTCTTTGGGCCGATGGCCTGCCGCCAGGAGCGACCCCAGCAGGGCGCCGATGCTGGTGCCGGAGATCGCACGGATACGATACCCGTGATCGAGGAGATATTGCACCACGCCCAGGTGCACCGCCCCCCGCATGCCGCCCCCGCTGAGACAGAGGGCCAGATCCTTGTGGATCAAGGCGTGTGATTGTTCTTCCATGGTGCCTCAAGATACACAAATCCCTCCGTCCACGCAACAGATCCTTCCTTTAGTCGACAAATTGCTCGACGATCTGCGCCAACTGGGCCGCAGGGATCACTCCCGGCTGACTGAAAAGGACCTCTCCCTTCTTAAAGATCATCAACGTCGGCACGCTGCGGATCATGTACTTCTGCGCCAGTGCGGGATTCTTGTCCACATCGATCTTGATCACCCGGATCTTGTCACCGAAATGATCCTTCACCTCTTTCAGAATCGGCGGCATCATCCGGCAGGGCTGGCACCATTCGGCCGAGAAATCGACCAGTACCGGTATGTCACTGTTAATAAGATCATTGAATGAAGCCATATTCTTTCTCTCCTTTCTGATTTTTTTGTTTCTTCCGGTAACAATAAACATACCTTTCCCCTTCACCTGACAAAAATGCAGATATGGTTCCATTTTCCGAGAGAATTCTCAGGCTCCGTTCGGGCCGTTCTCCGGCCGATCGAAAGGTCCTTTCTGATCTTCCCAGGGTCGAATAAGCAGAGGATCGCGAGGGTCGTTCCGGGCTCTTTTCCAAAGGTCGGGAGCGACGGGGTAAGCTTGGAGTTCCTCATCGGACAGCAGGGGCAAGTGGCGGAGGTCGGGGTGAAGGGTGGCGAGCCAGGCGTTTCTCTCCCGAAGGCCGAGCAGCAAGGGCATGCGTTTTTGCGTGTTGTGCACCCGGGCCAGCAGGGGCGAAGCCGGCAGAGTGACCAACGTGAAGGTGATCCACAGTTCTCCTGTCTCGGGATCGGCCCACCGGTCATACAGCCCGCCCAGCAGAAAAGGCTTCCGGTCGCGGCGGCGGATGAACCAGGGGCTTTTGCGGGAACCTTCCTGGTGCCATTCGTAAAAGCCGGTCACTGGCAACAGACAGTG
>JAMOUS010000100.1 GCA_027067975.1 Bacteroidales bacterium
CCAGTGGTGAAGCTTGGGTGATTTCCCTTCGATATAGATCCGCTGGCGGTTGTAATCGAAATCGGCCAGGCCGTTGGTGCCCTGGATGCTGAAGTCGAGTGAATAGGGCTTGGGCGAGTTGGTGTCATGGGTCACCAGAATCGTCTCCCCGTTATAGGTGGTGATGAGGGTGGTGACGATGTCGCCCAGGCGCCATTTCAGTTTGGCATTGGGGTGATCGGGACCGCCGGCCGGGTTGTTGACGATGTAACGGTGCAGGCCGCGGCTCTTGGTGGCATGGGAGGTGAGATAGAGAAAACGGTTTCCGCGGTTGATGTTCAGCCATGTGGCCACCGGCCCCACACCGTGGGTGGGATAAAGATCGGCATTGCGCTTCAGCGAATGCTGCGTGCGCCAGCGAGCCTCGCCAATGGCACCCTCCCCGAAGGTAACGCCCGGATTGAATTTCACCGCCCGCAGATCGTGACGGTAGCCGCAACGCATGTGCGTCAGTTCGCCAAAGACATTCTGACGTACCATGTTCAGGACAGCCATCACATCCCGGCGGTAACAAACGTTCTCCAGGATCATCGTCGGAACCCCCGTTTCTTCATAAGTGTTCACCAGATCCCAGCACTCCTGCATGGTGGTGGCGGCAGAGACCTCCACGCCCGCATACTTGCCGGCCTTCATGGCGGCTACGGCCATCGGAGTGTGCCAGTTCCAGGGGGTGGAGATCACCACACCGTCCACATCATCCCGTTCCAAAAGCTTCAGGAAAGCGTATTCCCCCTGATCATATACCTCCGGCTTGGGATAGCCGGCCTCCTTCATCATTTTGAGTGACAATCCGATCGCCTTGGGATCAATATCGCAGATGGCCGGGATGCGGACATCATCCCGTTTCATGATGTTGCGCAAATGTGAACGACCCCGCCCTCCAACACCGATAAAGGCAATGGAAACCTTCCCGTCATCCTTCTTCTTTTTTTTCTTTTTCTTTCCCAACGAGCGAGCATAGGTGAACTTGGGCACCATCGACAGGGCTGCCCCACTAAGAGCTGCGTTCCTGACAAACAACCGCCGCCCTAACCCTTTTTTCTTTTCCTCTTCCTTCATGGTTCCAGGTTTTTTGGTTGTACCCCGATCCTCTTCAAAATCGCAGTAAATGTAAAAGTTTTGATGTAAACCTCAAAAGAAATATTGTTTTTTTGGTTCTAAATTAGGAGAACTGAAATATTTGTAATAACTTTGGACCCCGACCATAAGACCCTGAAAATTATTGTTGTATGGAAAAAGAAGAACAAGCGCAGCTGCGGAATTATGTGGAGGAAATGGGCAAATTGTTTGAAATAATGGGATTTAATCCCATGCAGGGAAGGATCATGGGATACCTTTCCACGGGGAGTGAGCCGGAAAAAACTTTCGACGAGATCGTCTCTTTTTTCGGCACAAGCAAGAGTACAGTCAGTAACTCCCTGAAATACCTGATCGACCATAAACTGGTCGACTACAGGACCGTCAGCGGAAAAAGGAAACGGTATTTCTTTCTCACAGGGAATCTGCCCCGCGTTTATTCCGAGAAACAACTGGAAACCGTCCGCCTGCTGAAGGAAATGTCATACCGAACCCTTACCTTGCAGGGCAATCTCGGGAAAGAACAACGTTCCATCATCCACGAATGGATCGAATTCGCCAATCAATTTGAAAACATGCTTAATGGAATCCTTGAACCCAAAAAATCTTAATGCCATGAAAAAAAATTTCCCCCTCGATGTTTTGTTCACCACTATATGGGTGATGATTCTTTCCGTGGGTTGTCAACAACCATCCGGAACCACTGCACTGGAAACCCCTGAAGAGTATCGGAAAAGGATGGAATGGTGGCATGATGCCCGTTTCGGCATGTTCATCCATTGGGGACCCTATGCGGTTTTTGGCGGCGAGTACAAGGGAAAAATCGCTCCGGGCGGAGCCGAATGGATCATGTACACCCTTCAGATCCCCGTCAAGGAATATGAAGCGGTGGCTCGCACTTTCAATCCCCAAGATTTCGATGCCCGCCGGTGGGTCCGCGTCGCCAAAGATGCCGGAATGAAATACATTGTCTTCACCACCAAACACCACGACGGCTTCTGTATGTGGCACACCAAACTGACCGATTACAATATCGTCGATTATACCCCCTTTCATCGCGATGTCCTCAAAGAACTGGCGGATGCCTGTCACGAGGAAGGGATGAAACTGGGTTTCTATTATTCGATCATGGACTGGCACCATCCCTGGGCCCATGGGGATAGTTTCCCGAAATACCGCGACGAATACATGAAACCCCAGCTCAAGGAGTTGCTCACGAACTACGGGAAAGTGTCCGTCCTGTGGTTCGACGGGGAGTGGATCCCCGAATGGACCGAAGAGCAAGGAAAGGAACTTTATGCTTATGTCCGCACTCTTCAGCCCGACATCATTGTCAACAACCGGGTCGGAAAGGGACGTCTCGGCATGGAAGGTCTGAACAAAGGGCAAGGATATGCCGGTGATTTCGGTACTCCCGAGCAGGGAATTCCCGACCATGATCCGGGATATGCCTGGGAGACCTGCATGACCATCAACGGTTCCTGGGGATACAAGAAAAGCGACAATGACTGGAAGTCCACGCGGCAGCTCTTGCACTACCTCATCGATATCGTATCCAAGGGAGGGAACTATCTGCTGAATGTGGGACCCGATGCGCAGGGGGTCATCCCCGCACCCAGTGTCCAACGCCTGCAGGAGATGGGCCAGTGGCTCCGCGTCAACGGAGAAGCGATCTACAATACCCGTTCGTTCCTCTATAGTCACGAAGGTGAAGATATCCATTTCACCATGTCCAAGGATAGTGCTTATGTCTATCCCATCCTGACCCGGTGGCCCGACGAAGGTGTCACCCTCGAAAGT
>JAMOUS010000101.1 GCA_027067975.1 Bacteroidales bacterium
GTGTCATTGATTTTAGGCACTTGTAACTTGCAACCCTGACGCCTTCGGGTCAGGGTCAGTTCGTCCAACGTCTTCCGCTTCGGCTTTGCCTCGCGAAAGACGGGACTCACTGACTTTAGTCACTTGTAACTTCCAACTTTAGTCACTTCTTAAAGTACCCTGACGCTCCACTCCGTTCCGGGTTCACGGCAGCAGGAGGGAGGCATCGCCGTAGCTGAGGAATCGGTATCCTGCGCCGAGGGCATGCTTGTAGATCTTGCGCCATTCTTCTCCCGTGAAGGCGGCGATGAGGAGGAGGAGGGTGCTGCGGGGCATGTGGAAGTTGGTGATCATCCCCTGCACATAGCGGAAACGGTAGCCCGGTACGATCATGAGCTGTGTGGCGCCGTGCAGTTCGTCAAGATGATGGTGGTCCATCGCTTCGAGGAGGAAAGCGGCGGCATCGCCGGGAGAGAGGGAAGGTTCATCTTGGTAGGGATCCCATTGTCTTACGAGGTGTTCCTGGCGAATGTCTTTTCCTTCACGATGCAATTGTACGGCGAGCCAGTAGAGGCTTTCGAGGGTACGTACCGAGGTGGTGCCTACGGCGATGAGACGGCCTTTGTGGCGGACCAGACGTTCCAGGAGGGGGCGCCGTACGGAGAAGTGTTCGGTATGCATCTCATGCTGCCGGATGTCGGGGGTGTCGATCGGCTTGAAGGTGCCGGCGCCGACGTGGAGGGTCACCTCGAGCAGACGGTCATGCCGGTGGAAATGCTCAAGCATTTCCGGGGTGAAGTGCAGCCCGGCGGTGGGGGCGGCCACCGACCCGTCACGGCGGGCATAGACGGTCTGGTAGTCGTGCAGGTCGGACGGCTCGCTTTCGCGCTTCAGGTAGGGGGGGATGGGGATGCGGCCGGCGGCGTCGAGGATCTCGCCGAAAGAGAGGTGTCGGTCATCCCACGAAAAACGGATATGGAAGGTGTTGCCAAGACGTTGCAGTCGCCGGGCAGAGAAGCGGACGCTCTTCCCCGCTACCTCCAGGTGGGCTGACAGCTCCTCCTCTTTCCAGCGGCGGTTGTTGCCAACCAGACATTCCCACTCTACCGGGCCCCAGGTGGCGAACACCTCATCGTACGAGCTTGGCCGGAGCGGCTCCAGGCAGAAGATCTCGATCTGTGCGCCGGTGGGACGCCGGAAGAGCAGTCGCGCACGGATCACTTTCGTATCGTTCACCACCAGCAGATCGTCATCATGCAGCAGGGCAGGCAGCTCGCGAAAGATATGGTCGTGGATACGCCCCTGCTCCCATACCAGCAGGCGGGCCTCATCGCGCCGTGCCAAAGGGTAACGGGCAATGCGTTCCTCCGGTAGATCATAGGTGTATTGTGACGCGTCGGTACCGGGAATGTTCATGAGCCGTGGTCCTTGATGAGGGGGGGACGGCAAAATTAGTATTTTTGTACAAAAAGCTGCGATGATGAGGTTCAGACCGGGAGACAAGGTAAAGTTCAAAGATGAGGCGGGGACGGGGATCGTCACCCGTGTCGATGAAAAAGGACTGGTGTACGTGGAGGCGGGAGATGGCTTTGAGCGGCCGGTGATGCCGGAGGATCTGATCCTCACCCGTTTCCCGGCGGACATGGAGATGGATAGGGAGGAGCCACAGCAGGAAACACCGCAGGGTTCATCTCAAAAAGAGGGGGTGTCTTCCGGCAGTGGCAAGAAGGAGGGCAAAGGTAAGGTAGAGCCTGAGCTGCCGCCCGCCGGCGAGGGAGAGGTGACCCTGTATGTGGGGGTGGTGCAGCGGGATGAGCGTTTTGCCTTTTATCTCATCAACGACAGCGATTACCATCTGCACTATACCTTCAGCCGGCTGCGGGGACCCGGCCGGGCGGAGCTGCTCGATGAGGGTAGCCTCGAGGAGGGGATGAAGATCCTCCTGGCCGAGCTGGTGCCCGAAGGCGATCAGGTGCTGGCGGTGCAGGGCCTTTTGTACGGCCGCCGGTTTGTGCCGCGTCCGCCGCTCGACCGTCAGATCCCTTTCGGCAGCGAGGCCGTACCCCGGGCGCGCGAGTTCAAGGAAAACCCTTACTTCGACGAAAAGGCCTGGCTGGTGCCCCTGCTCCCCGAGAAAGTGCATCTGGAGGTGCCTGAGGAAGAGCAGGAAAAGAAAAAGCTTATCCGCAGCAAGGGCGACCTTCAGCCTCCCCGGAAAAAGATGATGATCCGGCCTCATATCACAGGGCCGGAGCCGGTCGAGGAGGTCGACCTGCATATTGAGGCGATCGTCGAGGAGAGCAGGGACCTTTCGAACGGGGAGATCCTGGAGATCCAGCTGGCACGGTTCGAGACCGTCCTGGAGGGTGCGATCCGTGCGGGACAGAAGAAGATCGTCTTCATCCATGGCCTGGGGCAGGGACGCCTGAAGAACGAGATCCGCAAGCGCCTCGACAAACGCGGCATCGCCTATCAGGATGCTCCCTTCAAAGAATACGGCTACGGAGCGACCGTGGCGGTGCTGAAGAAGGGATGAGGCGATGAAGCGATCCGGCTTCGCCAAGACAAAAGACAAAAGGAAAAAGATAAAAGGGTTCAGGCATTGTCAAAAGCCAACTCGATACCCTGACGCTTCGCCTGCGGCTCCGGTCAGGATCAATTCCACCATCGTCTTTCGCATCGCCTCCGGCTCGCGAAAGCCGGGTGTCATTGACTCGATACTCCGAACCCAGAACTCAGAACTATGCCGGGAAGGCAAAAGTGTTAAGGCAAAAGGCAAAAGTGAGGAATAGGGAAAAATTGTGTATGACGATGAACGTACTAGTCCCGTTAGGGACTGAATAACAATCCC
>JAMOUS010000102.1 GCA_027067975.1 Bacteroidales bacterium
CGCCATGGCGTCGGTCTTGCGCAGGTCTTCCGGGTCGCCGGACGTACACACCCAGCGGAAAGGACCAAAACCGTAGTCGAAGAAAAGGGGACCCATGATATCTTCCACATACGAACGATAACGAAAAGCACCGTCCTCACGGAAGATGTCGGCGCCGGCACGTCCCGCCTCGAGGAGGAAGGCATTGCCGTAATCCCAGAAATACATCCCGCGGGCGGTCATGGCATTGATCGCAGCCACATGGCGCCGCAGCGAGGCATGCACCTGCTCGCGGAAACGCTCCGGATCGTCAGCCATCATACGGTTGGCCTCATCGAAAGAGAGCCCTGCAGGATAGTACCCCCCGCCATAGGGATTGTGCAGGGAGGTTTGGTCGGAACCCAGCTCCACCTCAATGTTCCTGTCGACGAGCGCCTCCCACAAATCGACAACGTTCCCCAGGTAGCCGATCGAGACAGCCTCTTTGTTACGGCGGGCCTCTTCCATGCGCCGGAGTATGGTCTCCAGATCGTCGTACATCTCATTCAGCCAGCCCTGGTCGTAGCGTTTTTTGATGGCGGCGGGGTTGATCTCGGCGATGACACCCACGGCGCCGGCGATGACGGCGGCTTTGGCCTGGGCGCCCGACATCCCGCCGAGGCCCGAGGTGACGAAGACCCGCCCCCGCAGGGTGTCGCCCGCTCCCAACGCCTTCCGGCCGGCATTGAGCACCGTGATGGTCGTGCCATGTACGATGCCCTGGGGACCGATATACATGAACGAGCCGGCGGTCATCTGACCATACTGGCTCACCCCCAAGGCATTGAAACGCTCGTAATCATCCATCGATGAATAATTTGGGATCACCATGCCGTTGGTGACCACCACCCGTGGCGCCTCGCGATGGGAAGGGAACAACCCCAGGGGATGACCGGAATACAGCACCAGCGTCTGCTCGTCGGTCATCTCGGCCAGGTATTTCATCGTCAACCGGTACTGGGCCCAGTTCTGGAAGACAGCCCCATTGCCGCCATAGGTGATCAGCTCGTGCGGGAACTGGGCCACCGCCTCGTCGAGATTGTTCTGGATCATCAGCATGATGGCTGCCGCCTGTACCGAACGGTGCGGGTATTCGTGGATAGGCCGTGCATACATCCTGTATCTCGGCCGGAAACGGTACATATAGATGCGACCGTAACGCCGCAGCTCTTCCGCGAACTCCGGCGCCAGCACCTCATGGAAACGCCCGGGAAAATACCGCAAGGCATTCTTCAGGGCCAGCTTCTTTTCTTCCCTTGTCAGAACATTCCGCCGCCGCGGTGCGTGGCTCACCGAGGGGTCCCGCTCGCCCGGCGCCGGCGGCGGCTCTTCGGGAACACCTGCCAAAATGTCCCGGCGAAACTCTTCCAATGTCATCGTATCTGTGGTTTTAGGGTTCATCCTGTAAATTTACAATATTTCTCCCCATTATCTTCCCACCCCTGCCACTGGCAAACTTTTTACTATCTTTGGAACGAACAAAAAATTCCAGCCATGAAAATCAAGAGTACTTTTATATGGATCGGAGTACTACTGGTGGTGGTCCTCTCAATGATTTCCTCGTACAACAAGATGGTACGTTACGAGGAAGAGGTTCGTTCGCAATGGGCCCAGGTAGAGAACGTCTATCAGCGTCGTGCCGACCTGATCCCCAACCTGGTGAACACGGTGAAAGGGTATGCTGAGCATGAGAAGTCGACCCTCACCCAGGTGATCGAAGCACGAGCCAAAGCCACGTCGGTACGGGTCGACCCCGACAAGCTCGACCCGCAGTCGTTGCAGAAGTTCCAGGCTGCTCAGGACCAGCTGAGCGCAGCCCTGGGGAAACTGCTGGTAGTGGTCGAGCATTATCCCGAACTGAAAGCCAACCAGAACTTTCTGGAACTGCAGGCCCAACTCGAAGGCACGGAAAACCGTATTGCTACCGAACGGCGGCGTTTCAACGAGGTGACACGCAAGTACAACACCTTCATCAAACGCTTCCCGCAGGTGCTCTATGCCCGCCTCTTCGGGTTTGAGGAGAAAGGATACTTCAAAGCTGCCGAAGGGGCTGAGAAAGCACCGGAGGTAAAGTTCTGACGGGCCGATGAAACCTTCCAAATTCTTTTCCGCCGACGAGAAAGAACGCATCCTCGAGGCGATCCGCGAGGCCGAACGCAACACCTCGGGAGAGATACGCGTACATGTCGAGGAGGAGTGCAAGACCGACGTCCTCGACCGGGCAGCATATATCTTTGCCCGCCTGAAGATGCACAAAACCCGTTTGCGCAACGGCGTGCTCTTCTACCTGGCCCTCAAAGACCGCAAGTTCGCCATCCTGGGCGATGCCGGCATCAACCGGGTGGTACCGGAAGGATTCTGGGACAACATCAAAGAGGAGATGCAACGCCTCTTCAAGGAGGGAAAGATCACCGAAGGCCTGGTAAAAGGGATCCTCATGGCCGGCGAAAAGCTGAAAGAACACTTTCCATGGCAGGAAGATGATGTGAACGAGCTCTCCGATGAGATCTCTTTCGGGGACAAAATGAAGAAGGAGAAGTCATGAAAAAGATCCTGACAGCACTGCTGCTGGTGCTGACGGCGTGGACAGCTGCCCCCGGCGCCGACGACGTGTTCCCGCCGCGGCCGGCACCGCCGCGTCTGGTGAACGACCTCACCGGCACTTTCCTCACCCCGCAAGAGGCTGCACAGCTGGAAACCAAACTCGAGCAGTTCGCGCGCGAGACCTCCACACAGATCGCCATCGCCATCGTCCCCGACCTGCACGGCTATGCCCCCGGCGACTATGCCACACGCCTCGCCGAAAAATGGGGTGTGGGACAAAAAGGAAAAGACAACGGCATTCTGATCCTGGTGAAGCCCAAGACCGCCACGGAAAAAGGCGAGGTGTTCATCGCCACCGGCTATGGTCTCGAAGGCGCCGTCCCCGATGCCGTAGCCAAACGGATCATCATGAACGAGATCCTCCCCGAGTTCCGGCGGGGCAACTATTACGCCGGTCTCGACAAGGCCGTCACACGCCTGATGGAGCTCACGCGGGGAGAATACACTGCCGAGGAATATCTGCAAAAGTCCGAAGGGAAAGAAGGCGGGTCGGTACTGGCCCTTCTGATCATGTTCTTTCTGTTTTTCCTCTTTATCTTTGGGGGCTCACGCCGCCGGCGGCACACGACGTTCGGGGGCAGTGTCCCTCTATGGACGCTCTTTTTCCTTGGCGGTGCCGGCCGTGGCGGGGACTTCGATGATTTCTCCAGTGGCAGCGGCACCTTTGGCGGCGGTTTTGGCGGCTTCGGCGGCGGCAGTTTCGGCGGCGGCGGCGCCGGCGGCAGCTGGTAAGGCCCGCCCCAGACGCTCACCCATCCGCACGGCCGTCTCCAGACCGTTGGCCGTGTTCACCAGCAGGTCCTCATCGATGAGGATCCGTCCCGGCTGCAACAACAACACCACCGTCGACCCTCCGAAACGGAAAAATCCCTTCTCCTCCCCCTTCACCACACGCGGTCCGCGGTGGGTCTGGACGATCGAACCCACCATCGTCGCCCCCACCTCGGCCATGACCATCCGACCGAAACGGTCGCTCTCGATCACCGTATAACCCCGCTCGTTCTCACACAACAACCGCACACGACGCCGCAGCGCCAAAGGGTTCACAGAGTAGTACGAACCGTCGATCCGCTTCTCGTACAACACCTTCCCGTCCACCGGATAATGAAAACGATGGTAATCCACCGGCGCCAGACGAATGATGAACATGCTGCCATGGGCGAACATCCGGGCCAGCGCCGTATCCCCTAAAAATGCCGGCAAGTCGAATCGGTTGCCTTTGATCAGGAAATCTTCCCCCGTGACATCCCTGTATGCCAACACCTTTCCGTCAGCGGGGGAAACCAGCACCGCCGGGTCGGGGTCGATCCGCCGTGCATCCGCCCGCAACCGCCGCATGAAGAAATCGTTGAACGACCCGTACACCGTATCGCGGAACTGTGACATGTCGATATCATACTCCCGGACAAAAGGTGCGATCTTCTTCACCGACGAGGGACGGTCCATCATCCTGCCGTAGATCTCCGAGACGAATTTCCGTTTCACCAGGGCATTGAGTGTCAGCTCGCCGGCAGGGTTATCGTACAGCCACAGCAGCCAACGTTCCCCGGGGATCTTTTCCGTCACCAGTTGGCCGCTGTGGCGGTCGACGTACTGCACCGGTGCTTCGTCGCGCGGCACATGCACCACCACCAGCAGGAGCAACACCCCCGCGAGATAGAACATCAATCGTTTATTCACCCCTTCTTTGATCATATTTTTCGCTTATCCCCTTCCAAATATTCTGCCAAATGTTCTTTCTCACACGATCTTTTTCGTCCCCGGCAGATCCCCCAGGTAAGGCAAGGTACGGATCATGATCCGCAGGTCCAGCAGGGGGTGGTAATTGCGGGCATAGGTCAGGTTGATATTTTTCAACACCTCCGGATCCGTCCGGTCGCAACGCAAGGTGGTAGCCGGACACACCACGGCCGGTGGCAGCGGGGGCAGGTCATCCGTACCGGTACCGGCACAGTACCCCACCCACGTGGCTTTCCCGGTGAACACCCGGTAGAGGTTGCGGAAAAAGCCCCCCCGCCGTCGCACCATAAGGATGAGAAGAGGACTGAGGCTCAGTAGCAAGAGGGAGGAAAAAAGGTCGAAAGCCCGCTTTTTCTTGCGGTTCGTACGTTGAGAAAGGGCGTTGAGCTCGACAAAATAGAGTTCTCCCGGCCGCTCGATGGAGGTGCTCCCGACGATGGGACTCCCCTCGGGCAAGGCCACTTTGAACTCCACCGGCACGGCCGCCAGACGGTTCATCGTCCGGATGATCTCTTCGGCTCGGTTGTCGACAGCCGAAAAGATGATCTCCCGGATGCCTTCCACCCTGACGATGTCGGGCACTTGCCCGAGACGTTCCTCTCCTTTTTCTTTTCCGACAGGGGGAAGGCATCGCACCACCTCGGCGTTGAGTTCAAGCTTTTCCAGAAAACGGCGGATACGTTCACACTCCTCTTCCCCGCCGACGACGAGGATCCGCTTGCGCTTTTTGCCGGACAGTTCGAACAGCTCTGCCGGCAGCAGGCTCAATAACAGCCGCACCCCCACACCGGCGACCATCCCCCACAGGGCGCCGGCAAGGATCAGCACCCGCGAAAAACGGAGATACACCGGCAGCAGGGCATACACCACCAGGATCACCAAAGTACCGACCCCTATCCCACGCATCACACGCCCCAGTCGCACCGGCCGACGGTATCCCCCCGCCAGCCACACCGACACCACCCACACCAACACATAGGCCGGGATGACATACTGCCGGAACAACGGGGAATACACTCCTTCGGTCTGAAAGCGAATCCGCTCCCATACCGGCACGAAAAAGTGGTAACCTCCAATCCACAGGATAGCGTCCAGCAGAGGATAAAAGAGGGCTTCCGCCACCCTCCGCAACGCCGAGAGGACCGCCCGCAGGTATATGGCCGGACGGATCAACATGCCGATCACCCCTGCCTGTCGCGGGGAAAAATGCTTGCCCGCAAAGATGAGCATCGCCTGATAGAACAACTTCACATAGTTGAGCGACCCTTTCCGCGTGCTCTCCCCCTTGTAATGGATGATCGTCGCCTCCGGATAGTAGTATATGCGGTACCCTTCCTGCAGGATACGGTAAGAGAGGTCGATATCCTCACCATACATGAAATACTCCTCATCCAGTCCCCCGATCTTCGTCAGCACCTCAGCCCGGAGCATCATGAAGGCCCCGGTGAGCACCTCCACGGGATGGGTCTCATCGGGATCGAGATGACCCAGGTAATAACGGTTGAAACGTTTGGAACGGGGGAAGAGGGCCGCCAGGCCGAAGATCTTGTAAAAAGCAACCATCGGCGTGGGGAAGGCCCGCTTCGACTCGGGCAGGAAATTGCCTTTGCCATCAATCATCTTCACCCCCACGGCCCCTGCATCGGGATGTTCGTCCATGAAACGCACCACCTTGGCCAGGGTGTTTTCCTCGATGAGGGTGTCGGGATTGAGCAGCAGGACATACCGTCCCTGCGCCACGGCAATGCCTTGATTACAGGCTCTGGCAAAACCGACGTTCTCGTGGTTCCTGATCAATCGCACAGCCGGGAACTTCTCCTGCAACATCGGCACCGTGCCGTCGACCGAGTTGTTGTCGACGACGATGATCTCCCCGCCGGCGGTTTCCTCCAGCGCCCGCTGCACCGAATATAGACACGACTCGAGGAAATACCGGACATTGAAACTGACGATGATGACGGATACGTCCACAGGCGCTGAAGAATGTTTCAGCAAATATACAAAAAGGGTCAGGGAAACAAGGAGTCTCAGCGGCCGTGCTGCTCCATCTCCTCACGGATCACGCGCGCCAACCGCTCCACACCGATACGGTTCTCCTCTTTCGAAGCATAGGAAAAATTGATGCGGATGGTGTTACGACCGCCATTGTCTGCAAAGAAGACATTGCCTGCCACGAACGCCACCTTGTGGACGATCGCTTTACGCAGCAACCTCTCCGCATCCATCCAGGGAGGGAGGGTGACAAAGAGGAAGAGTCCCCCTTCCGGCTCGGTCCATCTGACCCCTTCGGGCATATGCTTCCGGAAGCCTTCGAGCATCAGGTCCCTTTTCTCTTTATAGAGTTGTACCACCCGCCGGAGGTTCTTTTCGAAATGTCCCGAGGCCAGGTATTCGGCCGCCACCTTCTGGAGGAATACCGGCGTACAGAGGTCGGCCGTCTGTTTGGCCATGACGAACTTCTCGATGATCCGGGTATCGGCCACCACCCAGCCGATACGGAAACCGGGGACGAAGATCTTCGAGAAAGTGCCGAGGGTGATCACCCGTCCGCTCGTGTCGAGGGCTTTCATCATGGGCTGGGGCGTTCCCTCGAAACGGATCTCGCGGTAAGGGCTGTCCTCGAGGATCAGCAGATCGTACTCTTCGGCCAGCTCGAGGATACGGCGCCGGCGCCGTTCGGTGAGGGTGATGCCGGCAGGGTTCTGGAAGTCGGGGATCAGGTAGATGAACTTGACCTTTTTCCCTTGCTGGCGCAGCTCGCTCAGCACGGAGGCCAGTTCGTCGGTGCGCATTCCTTCATCGTCGAAGGGAATTCCCACCAGGCGTGCGCCATAGGCACTGAAAGCGCTGATGCCGCCGAGATAGCTGGGGGAGCCGCAGATGACCACGTCGCCGGGATCGAGGAAGATCTTGCCCATCAGGTCGAGCCCCTGCTGGGAGGCGGTCGAGATGACCAGGTTCTCCAAAGCGGCCTGCACCCCTTCCTTCCGCAGCCGCTCCAGCAGCAACTCCCGCAAACGGACATCCCCCTCCGTCAAACCATATTGCAGCGACGCCGGCCCCTCCTCCCGCAATACTTTCACCATGATCTCCTCAAGCACCTCCACCGGGAACGACTCCGGTGATGGCAAACCTCCTGCAAAAGATATGATGTCGGGCTGTTGCGTCAGCTTCAGCAGCTCGCGGATGGCCGAGCGCTTCATGTTCCCAGCGATGCGCGAAAAACGCCCGCTCACCGTGATCCCCATCTCTCTCTCCTTTTTTTCTTTTTCTAAATATCGGAAATTACCGCGAGAAACACAAGGAATGACGCATGTTATACATCACATGCATAACAATACATCGCTGCCAGCCCAAGATGTACTGTCAAAAACGGAATGTCTCTTCGAATGGGGTGCGGTTGGCGATCGAACGGCCGAGGGTGACCTCGTCGGCATATTCCAGCTCGCCTCCCACGGCCACCCCCCGTGCGAGGGTCGTAATCTTCAGACCACTGTCGCGAAACCTGCGGAAGAGGTAGAAGTTGGTGGTATCTCCTTCCATGGTGGGACTGAGGGCCAGGATGATCTCTTTGACCTCCCCTTTTTTCACCCGCTCTTCGAGGGGGGACACCACCAGATCGTCGGGGCCGACGCCGTCGACGGGTGAGATCAGCCCGCCCAACACGTGATATACGCCGTGGTACTGGCCGGTGTTCTCGATGGCCATCACATCCTGCGGCCCCTCCACCACACAGACGGTACTGTGGTCACGGTGCGGGCTGGCGCATATATCACACACCTCCTTATCGGAAATATTGTTGCAGACGCTGCAATAACGGATCTCATCACGCAGGCGGAGGAGGGTCTCGCCGAAACGGCCGATCACCTCTTTGTCCTGCCGCAAAAGGAAAAGCACCAGCCGCAGGGCGGTCTTGCGCCCGATCCCCGGCAAGCCGGCGAACACTTCCACCGCCTCCTCCAGTAACTTCGACGAATATTTCGAGAGCTCCATGGTCTTTCGTGTGTCAAAATTACTTCACCCGTCCCGAAAATACAATTCTCGCTCCCCGTTCTATGGAGGTTTTCCCAAAATCCCTATCTTTCGGACCGCAATATCTGTCCGATGAAACCACTTTTTCTGGCCCTGATCATCGCTGGTTATTTTGTGCTGTTGCTGGTCATCTCCTTGATCACGGGGAAGAATGCCGGCAACAAGGGGTTCTTTCTGGGCAACCGTCGTTCACCGTGGTATGTGGTGGCCTTTGGCATGATCGGCGCTTCCCTTTCCGGCGTCACCTTCATCAGCGTACCCGGGTGGGTGGGCGAAAGCCAGTTTGCCTACATGCAGATGGTACTGGGTTACCTGCTGGGATATCTTTTCATCGCCGAGGTATTGATGCCCCTCTATTACCGTCTCAACCTCACCTCCATTTACACCTACCTGTCCACCCGCTTCGGCCGTGCTTCGTACAAGACCGGCGCCTCCTTTTTCCTCCTCTCCCGTATCATCGGCGCCTCGTTCCGTCTCTTCCTGATGGCCACCGTATTGCAGATCACCATCCTCGGAAAGTGGCACGTGCCCTTCTGGATCACGGTGATCCTCACCATCCTCCTGATCTGGCTCTACACCTTCCGGGGCGGCATCAAGACGATCATCTGGACCGACACACTGCAGACCACCTTCATGCTGCTTTCGGTGATCCTTACCGTCATCTTCATCGCCCGGCAGATGGGACTCGACTTCGGGGGGATGGTACGGACGATCCGCGAGAGCGACTATTCCCGTATCTTCTTTTTCGACGACTGGCACGACAAGCGCTTCTTCCTGAAGCAGTTCCTCAGCGGGGCGTTCATCACCATCGTGATGACCGGCCTTGACCAGGACATGATGCAGAAGAACCTCAGCTGCCGGAATATTGGCGAGGCGAAGAAGAACATGTACTGGTTCAGTATGGTGCTGGTTCCGGTGAACCTGCTGTTCCTTTCGCTGGGGGCCCTGTTGTACCTCTTCGCCGCCCACCGGGGTATCCCCGTTCCGGAACGTGCCGACGAGCTGTTCCCCCTGATCGCCACGGGCGGCTATCTTCCGGCGGTGGTGTCGGTCTTCTTCATGCTGGGACTCATCGCCGCCGCCTATTCGAGTGCCGACTCGGCCCTGACGGCGCTGACCACCTCGTTCACCGTCGACATCCTCGGCACCGAAGGCCGTGGCGACGAGGAGGTCAAAAGGATACGCATGCGTGTCCATATAGCCGTCTCTGCCGTGATGGTGGGGCTCATCCTCCTGTTCCGTGCCATCAACGACGAGAGCGTCATCAGCGCCCTCTTCACCGCCGCCGGGTACACCTACGGTCCGCTGCTGGGACTCTACGCTTTCGGACTCTTCACTCGCTGGAAGGTGCGTGACCGTCTGGTGCCCTTCGTAGCCATCCTCTCCCCCGTGATCTGTTACGTGCTCCACCTGAACTCCGAAGCCTGGTTCAACGGATACCGCTTCGGCTTCGAGATGCTCATCCTCAACGGATTGATCACCTTCGCCGGCCTCTGGCTCATCCGGAAAAAAGCTGCACAACTTCAACCTGCCTGACCATGAACCCTGTCGCTGACAAACCCACCCACATCTCCCGCATCCGCGTCCGCTATGGCGAGACCGACCGCATGGGGGTGCTCCACCACAGTGTATATCCCCTCTACCTTGAGGAGGCCCGCACCGACCTGATGCGCCGCTCAAAGATCACCTACAAGGAACTGGAAGATTCGGGCATCATCTTTCCGGTACGCGATATCCATATCACTTTCCTCCACCCCGCCTTTTACGACGACATCATCTCCGTGAAGGTGACACTCGAGGAGATCCGCGGAGTACGGATCCTTTTCTCCTACGTACTCACCAACGAAGAGGGGACAAAAGTGGCAGAGGCGACCACAGAGCTGATCTTCACCGATGCGAAGACTTTCCGGCCCATCCGCCCCCCCGAAGAGATCGTAAAGATGCTGACGGAGATCCGCTGAGTTTTACCGCACCTCGAAGTCAAGGAGAAGACGCTCGCCGATATATGCCTGAAGACGGTCGCCCTGTTTTACGGGACCCACCCCTGCCGGTGTGCCGGTAAAGATGAGGTCGCCTGTACGGAGGGTGATGAAACGCGACACATACGCGATCAGCTCATCAAAGGGAAAGATCAGGTCGGCCGTACTGCCCTGTTGGACGGTCTGGCCGTTGACATCGAGGCGGAAGAGGATGGGATCGGGAAGCTCTTCGCGCGGGATGAACCCTCCCAGCGGTGCCGAACCGTCGAAGGCTTTGGCCACCTCCCACGGCAGCCCCTTGGCCTTGCACTCGCGCTGCAGATCCCGCGCCGTAAAATCGATGCCGATACCGACAGCGTCATAATAACGCCGGGCAAACGCTCTCTCCACCGCCTTCCCCATGCGCGAAACACGTAACACCAGTTCCACCTCGTGATGCACCTCCTGCGAAAAATCCGGCAGATAAAAAGGTTTGTTATCCGTCAACAAGGCTGTGTCCGGCTTCAGGAAAAAGACAGGCTTCTCCGGCACGGCATGGTTCAGCTCTTTCGCATGTTTGGCATAATTACGGCCGATACAGATGATCTTCATAAACCGTCACTTTCCAAATTCGCGCAGCCGGATGCGGGTGAGCACCCGCTTGGTGTATTCGGGAAAGTCACCGTTCATCATCCAGCTGTAATAGGCAGGATCCTTCTTCAGCACGTCTGCCACCCGCTGTCCTTTGTATTTCCCGAAGTTGAACACCTCTTCGTCCTTTTCGTTATAGATGATCCGCCCCATCAGATCGACATTGCGGGTATGGGAAGTGAACTTTGCCAGGTAGTCCACATCGTTCTCTAAGTCATCGTACCGGTCGAGCTGGGCCTTGAGGATCTTGTAAGTCGCTTCAGTGTCGGCCTCGGCGCTGTGAGCGTTCTCCATCTCGCGGTCGAGGTAGAACTTGTATGCGGCAGCAAGGGTCCTCTGTTCCTTCTTGAAGAAGACCACCTGCACGTCGATGATGCGGCGGTCCTTGAAGTCGAAATCCACGCCGGCGCGGGCAAACTCTTCCGCCAGCATGGGGACGTCAAAGCGGTTGCAGTTGTATCCGGCCAGGTCACATCCCTCCAGGAAGAAGGCCAGTTGTTTGGCCACCTCACGGAAGGTGGGTTTGTCGGCCACATCCTCATCGCGGATGCCGTGGACGGCCGTGGCCCGCGGGTCGATAGGCATCTCCGGGTTCAGCAGCATGCGCAGCGAATCCTTCTTCCCGCCCGGATCGATCTTGAGCACGGCGATCTCGACAATGCGGTCCTTGCTCACATCGAGCCCGGTGGTCTCCAGGTCGAAGAAAGCAATGGGTCTTTTCAGTTTCAGTTCCATTCGGGAAATCTCTGGATCAGCTCACGCCGCCGATCATCATGGGCATCAACAACATCAACAGATCGTCTTCTTCCGACTCCTGCTCGGCCGGCAGGATGATACCCGCCCGCGTGGGATCGGCCAGTTCGAAGATCACCTCCTCACCCGGCAGGTTGGCCAGGATCTCCAACAGGAAGGTCGACTTGAAGCCGATCTCCATATCGTCGCCTTCGTACTCGCAGTTAAGCCATTCACTGGCCGACACCGAAAAGTCGAGGTCTTGCGCCGAAAGGGTAAGCTTGTTGCCTGTGATCGTCAGCCGCACCAGGTTGCTCGCCTGGTTCGAGAAGACGGAAACACGCTTCAAAGCGTTCATCATCGACATCCGGTCGACCCGCAGCTTGTTGGGGTTGTTCTGCGGGATCACCGAGTTGTAGCTGGGATAACTGCCCTCCACCAGCCGGCATACCAGCACATGATCGCTCAAGACGAAACGGGCATTCTTCTCGTCAAACTCGATGGTCACCTCTTCTTCCTCTTTCGGCAGGATATTTCGCAGCAGCGAAGCCGGCTTCTTGGGAAGGATGAACGAACCGGGCTTTTCAATGCTCATCCCCTTGCGGATGTACCGTACCAGTTTGTGGGCATCACTGGCCACCAGCGTCACGGCGTCTTCGGCAATGTCGAAGAAGATCCCGTTCATGATGGGCCGCAACTCATCGTTGGCCGTGGCAAAGATGGTGCGCGTAATGCCGTTGTACAGCACACCCGGATCCATCTTGAAGACGGTCTTGCTCTCTTCCTTCAGTTGCGGCACCTGCGGATATTCCACCGCCCGTTGTCCGACGATGTTGTACTTTCCCTGCTCGGCCGTGATCTCCACCGAAAGGGTATTCAGGTCGATGTCAAAGGTAAGAGGCTCCTCGGGAAATTCCTTCAACGTATTGGTCAAACGCAAGGCAGGCAGGGCAATGCTGCCTCCTTCATCGGCATTGTCGATCGTCATCTGCGTCACCAGCGTCGTCTCCAGATCGGAAGCCGTGATCGTCAGGACATTGTCCTCCAGGTGGAAAAGAAAATCATCCAGGATCGGCAAAGAGTTCTTCGAACTGATGACCCGGCTCACCGATTGAAGGTGCTGCAAAAGGTCATGACTGGATACTACGAATCTCATCGTGATATGCTTTTTAATAGGGTTTCACACTCTCAAAAATCGGCAACCAAGTATACAAAAAAAAAGTCAGTATGCCAATTTTTGCAGGAGGGGCTTGTCCCCTTTTTTTCAAGGGTTTTCCGGGAGCAAGTTCATTTCTTTTCCGGCAGTGGGGGTGATAAACTCTTCCGCTTTCAGGAAGAGGGGGTCGATACGGTAATACCGGATGAGCACCCACTCGCGGGCCGGCTCCACCCAGGCCCGTGCCACATCCACGTCGGTGATGATTCGGCTCTTGGCCGGATCATCAGGCAACAGGGGATAGACCCTCATACGGAAGGAGCGGTGTCGGCACGCTGCGAGGGTGAGGGAGTAGAGGGGTGGTGTCTCCAGGAGCGAGTCTTGCTGCGCCGGCGGCAGGAGACGGTCGTACTCATCACATTCGAGATGCTGGAAGTAGGTAAGATAACGCATCACGCGGGCCGTATCCACGGGCAACCCCGCCAGGGCCGTATCGTCAGGGAGAAAGGTGACCCGCCCGCTGAGGGTGTCATAACCGGCACGGTAGCCGTCATCACGGCCGAGGTAGTGCACCTGCACATCATACACCTCGCCCGGCAGAAAACGGAACAGCGTCATATCACGCCAGTAATAGGGATCGACGACAAAGAGGGAGGCGGGGTCGACCTCCTCGCCGGGCAGCCAGGTGATATACCATTTTTTCTTCCTTCCCTTCAGGCGCATCATGTTGCCACCAGGCAGGAGTGTATCCCGGACGATCTGGAAGTGTTTCAGGGGGAAGAGGCGTCCTCTGACGGTCACACGGGTGTGCCGGGCGCGGGGGTCGGCCAGGACACGTGCGGCCAGGTCGCCGGAGACGGGGGATTTGACCTCGATCTCACGCAGCACCTTCTCCAGCACCTTCATGGCGCGGGGGCGTGCCGGCCAGCGCCCATTGACCTGCCAGCCCGTTCGCTTGCGGCGCAGCACCACCCTGGCCGTGTCACGCCGCAGGATGACCGCCTGCACCCTGTCACCCTGCCGCACCTGGAACTGCCTGCCGGGCTGGGCGGCCCGCTGTCGCACCACCGCCAGGAGGGCCAGCAGCGCCAGCGCCCCCGCCACCACAGCCAACACCACCAGCGGACGCCCTCTCATCGCCGTGCCCCTCCTTTCGCAGGCCGCCCGTAACGACGGCGCCGCAACAGGTTCATCACGATGCCGGCAACGAGGATCAACAATACCGGCACGACGGTGTTCAGCAACTGCCAGAAAAGACGCTCCGACGCCACCTTCTCACGGTCGAGAAGGCGCAGCTTGAACTCCCGCCCCCGCAGTTCCATCAGGTCGGTCTCGTCGACGAGATAATTCACCGCATTGACGATCAGGTCCTTGTTGCCATAGGTCTGCTGCGTAAGACGGTCCTGCCCCAACGGCAGCGGCACCCACTTGTCGCCCACACGCCGCACCTTGTTGCGGATGACATCGCCGTCGGAGATGACGATCATGCGTGTGGGAACGCTCTTCTCACGGAACTCGGGATGAGGACCCGGGATGATGGCCGAGATCATGCGGTTGCGGAAAGCCGATTCGAACGTGCCCTCCAAGAGGATGCCGGTGATCAGATAAGGACGGTTATACTCCTGCTCGCGCGGGGGACGCTTGATCTCCTCAAGGCTGAGCATCAGCGGTGCGCCGCGTGTGCGGCTGTAGCGCGAGGTGCGCAGGAGAATGTGCTTGCGGATGTTACCGTTGCCCTCGACGGTGTCCATGGGGTTGACGAACTCACCCCGCACCAGGTTGAGGTTGCGCGAGAGGGGATGCTTCTGCGGTGCCATCAGCGGGAAGTAGGGCCACGGCGCCGGCACGTAATGCGGTGCATTGCCCACCACAGCCGTGTTCACCGGCACCAGCGCACAACGCATATCCTGGATCAGCGTACCCTCGAGCCGTACCCCGTACTTGAATAGCATATCCGTGAGATGCAGATCCATCGGCACCGCAAAGGTGTAGCTGGCATACATCAGACTGTCGGCATCGACGGCCACCTTGTCGAGGAGCCAGAGGATCTTGCCTCCCTGCATCAGATACTGGTCGAGAACATACTTGTCGGCCTCGCTGAACGGCCGGGAGGGCTTGGCGATGACCACCGCCGCATACTTGTCGAGGATGCCGGGCTTGCCGCCGATGACCCCGCGGTCGATGTTGAAATACTTCGACAGCTCTTTCTCCGCATCGCCCACAGCCGGCTCGGGCAGCTCACCATGCCCTTCGGTGAAGGCAATGGTGTACACCGTATCGGCACTGAGGGCCTTGATGCTGTGGATGAGCTGGTACTCCAACCCCTCGATCGAATGGTTGAGATTGACCGCCGCCGGCAGCGTGGGATTGTTGTTGAGGAAGTTGACCGCCATCTCCATGCCGTTGTAGTTGACGATCGCCCCCGGAAAGATGATCTTCGAAGAGATGGCCCCCTCTTTGTCGCGCCGCTGCACATCGGTGGGCCGCAACCCCTTTTCGATGAGCATCTTATAGAACTTGTCACGCTCCTTGCGGGTGCGACCCGCCGCGGGGTTGATGAACTCATAGGTAAGATGCTTCCCCGCATAGGCACGGAACTCGTCGAGCATATCCTTCACCGCCGTACGCATCCGCTTGAACCCTACCGGCATCTCGCCGTCGAGATATACCTGCACATAGACATCCTTGTCCAGACCGCGCAGGATGGCTTTCGTCTTGGGCGAAAGGGTAAAGCGTTTCTCGGCAGTCAGATCGAGACGGAAGAACCAGTGCGACGACAGCACCTCCAACACCAGCAACACCACGATCACCAGGAAAAACTCGGCGACATTGCGTATCACCAGCTTCCTGCGTATCCGATCGCCCGGTAGCCTTTGCCTGCCCATCACCACCTCCTGCTTTGCAAAACGAACTTGGTCATCAGGATGAAGAGCGTGATCACCCCCAGGAAATAGAGGATGTCGCGCGAGTCGATCACGCCGCGGCTCATCGACTTGTAATGCTCGTTGATTCCCATCTTGATCACCAGGAAGTTGATCTCGCGGAAAGCCTCCATCGAGCTGAGGAAGTCGAACCCGATGTAAAGGATGAAGCTCATCAGCACGGCGATGATGAACGCCACGATGGGATTGTCGGTAAGCGACGAGGCGAAGATGCCGATGGCGACGTAGATGAGCGCGAGGAAGAAGAGGCCGATGTACGAGCCCCAGATGCCGCCGAGGTCAAGGTTGCCGGGCGGGCTGCCCAGCAGGTACACCGACACCACATACACCAACGTCGGCAGCAGCGACACCAGCACCAGCAAAACGCCGGCGAAATATTTCCCCAGCACGATCTGCAGGTCGGTGAGCGGACGCGTGAAGAGCAGCTCCAGCGTGCCGCTGCGCCCCTCCTCGGCGAACGAGCGCATCGTCACCGCCGGCACCAGGAAGAGAAAGATCCACGGCGCCATCATGAAAAAAGTATCCAACGAGGCATAGCCGCTGTCGAGGACGTTCGTGTCGCCGGGAAAGATCCACAGGAAGAGCGAGTTGGCCAGCAGGAAGACGCTCACCACCACATAGCCGGTGACCGTGCTGAAGAACTCCGAGATCTCTTTCGCCAGTAATGCGCGCATGACAACGCCTTTCCTTTAAGGAGATACAAAATTAACACAAATCCCTTTTGTTGCTTTCACCTTTCGCCGGAACGTTCAAGTTTGACGGTAAAGTGCCGCAAGATGGGGGCTTCTTCGACGATGCGCAACCCGCGACGGATGGAATCCCGGCGTTCCCGGACATTGTGCAGGGCGTCGGCGACGGCCTGCAGGTGGTTGTCGCTGTACACCCGCCTCGGGATGGCCAGAGGGATCATCTCAAGGGCAGGATAGCGGTTCTCGCGCGTCACCGGGTCGCTGGCAGGTTGAACTTGTTGTAGAAAGCCTCACGGATCCAGCGCTGCTGCTCCTCACGCGTGCTCAGCCGGATCGGCTCGGTCATCTTCGTCTTAAAAGGCTCGAAATAAGGCAGGTCCATATCCATTTGAAAATTAGGTTGATCAATAAGATCTTCACCGAAATTGAACAAAAAACGACAAATTACAGTAGAAAGCATATCCTGACAGGAAAAAATGGACATGCGCTATTTGAAAAGAACAAAGCTGTCCCTATTTTTGACGTTCCGGTAACGTTGTAGGACCAGATATGATAAAAGAGTAGGAATCATTGGCTCGATCGTTGCGGATTGGGTTCCGCGGTGGAGACAAATTTACCATTTTTTTCCTTTCGGGGGAGGTTGCATGAGGAAGAATGCCGACAGAAGGTTCACCTTATCCTGGAGGACGGTTATGTTTACGATCGTCTTGCTCTTGGTGTCATGTTCTCCTTTGAAGGCTCAATCGTCTGAAAGCAAGGCGCTCCCCGACAGCATCACCCAAGCCCTCAAAGTGTTGAAACAGTTTTACAGCAACGACCGTTTCTGGCGTTATGACCAGCAGCACCTGCGCGAGTCGCTCGGCAACCTCATCCACTATTTCGAGGCCCCGCCCATCGACACCACCATCTCCTTCCTGAAAGGGTTCCCCTACCCATCGCTACTGGACACCACGATCTACCGCTACAGGGGAGATACCTTGACGGTAAGGGGCCGGCAACCGCTGATCCTCGACACGCTGGTGCATGGCAACGATTCGCTGTTGCTTGCCGGGGCCGACAGCAGCGGGCTTTTCCTGCGCGACTCTCTTTTCGCTGCTCTCCCCGACACATTGTTCCGGATCCACTATGCCGACCGGCCTTTTTATGTGCTCCGTGGCGACAGCCTCTTCCGGATGATCTTTCACTCCTACCATCCCATCCTCGAGGAATCGCCCTATATCTATATCCGTTACCGCGGAGATACCACCCTTGTGCCGGTGACCGACATGGACTATCTCATTGCCAGCGACTCGCTGCAGCAGGCAATCATGCGCCTTTTGCAAAAGACCGAAGAAGACTCCACCCGCCTTTGCTTCACCAACCTCGGCGGCAACACCACCTGCTTCTGGCTCAAAAAGAACGGCAACCGTTTCCACCGCTTTTGGCTCAAGAACGAATACCACGACTCCATCGGCATCTGGATCCAGGACCTCGATCGCAACACCGTACGCATCACCGTCGATAACAACGTCTTTTTCCATCGTATCGACAAATACAAGAAAAAAGAGACCTTCCTCATCCCTACCGAACCTGCCGGCACCAAGCTGCACGCCGTCAAGCCGGTGGTGATCAAGAAAAACCCCTGGCAGATCGGCGGCATCGGCTCGATCAACCTCACCGAAGGAATCATCTCCAACTGGGCCGAAGGAGGGGAAAACTCCATCTCCACCCTCTGGTTGCTCAACACCTACGCCAACTACAAGAGCCGGAAACACCAGTGGAACAACACTTTCCGTTTCAAGTACGGCCTGCTGAAGTCGGGGAAGAACAAGGGGATCCGTAAGAACGAAGACTCCTGGGAGATCGATTCCCGGTACGGATTACGTGCCTCGAAACAATGGTTTTACAGTGCCGCCTTCAACCTGCGCAGCCAGATCGCCAATGGATACAAATACCCCAATGACAGCGTGGTCATCTCCAAGTTCATGGCGCCGGGATACCTGCATCTCTCGTTGGGGATGGATTACCGGCCCAACAAAAAGATCTCGGTGCTGGTCTCCCCCCTCACCTGGAAGAGCTCGTTCGTCCTCGACACCGCCCGCATCGACCAGACACGCTTCGGGCTGAAGGCCGACCAACGCGTGCGCAACGATCTGGGAGCTTACATCAAAACCTACATCCGTTACGATTTCTCCAAGACGATGTACATGACCCACCGGATCAACCTCTTCTCCCAGTACAACCGCAACCCCCAGAATATCGACATCGACTGGGAGATGTCGTTCATCATCAAGCTGGGACCCTTCTTCAACATCAACATCTACACCCACATGATCTACGACGACGATGTGAAGCTTCCTGTATATGACAGTGAGGGCAATCCGGTGCTGGGCCCCGACGGCAAGCAGAAACGTTCGCCGGGCCTGCAGTTCAAACAATACCTGAACATCGGCTTCCGCTACAAGTTCTGACCGTCGTCAGAGCGGTTTCTGATAGATCCGGAATTTCTTGATCAACTTTCCACCCACTTTCAGCACTTCCCCGATCATCGGCGTGTTGGTCTCCAGGATCAGATGGCTTTCGATGGTCTCGATGCCGTGTTTCGAGGCCGATTCGAGCATCTTGATGCCCATCATCACGTCGAGGCCGTTGTTGCGGTATTCGGGCTTGATGCCTCCTAGCAGGAGCACCAGGTGCTTCGAGCGCTTCAGGGCACGAAGGATATGGATGAAGCCGAAGGGAAAAAGCCTGCCGCGCGCTTTCTTGGCCCCTTCGCTGAAGTCGGGGATCCCCACCACAAAGGCGATCACCTCCCCCTTGTCGATGACGATCTTCACAAAATGCGGATCCAGGGCAGGAAGATAACGCTTGGCCAACTCGACCATCTCCTTCTCGGTCATCGGCACAAACCCGTAAATGGGCGCATAGATCTCATTCACCAGCCGGAATGCCGGCACGATATAGTCCTTGAGCTCTTTGCGGCTGTTGAATTCCAGCATCTCATAGCTCTGCTGCCGTCCCGATATGCGGTCGTACACCCGCTGATACAACTGCGGCAACACCTCCGGCACCTCGATGAGATAATCATGCAGGTCGATCTTCTTCGTATACCCTTCATTCTCGATCAGCTTCGGCATATAGGGATGGTTACCCACCATCGCCACGACGGTCTGGTACTCGAACCCTTCGATCTGAAATCCCTGGGGATCCTTGTCGGAAAAGCCCAGCGGTCCCACCATCCGCTCCATCCCCCGCTGCCGCGCCCACTCCTCCACGGCCGTGATCAGGGCATGCGCGACCTCCTGGTCGTCATAGCACTCCATGAAAATGAACCGGCCGTCCTTCTCCTTGTGGATCTCGTTGTAACGGTGGTTGATGATCCCCATGATCCGCCCCACCACCTCCTTGCCCCGCCAGGCCAAAAAGAGAATGGTGTCGGAATACTGAAAGGACTTGTTCTTCTTCGGATTGAAAAAAGCCCACTCATCCACATAGAGGGGTGGCATCCACGTGTCGTGATCTTTATGGACCTTCTCGGGAAAATAGATGAACTTGCGCAGTTCCCTGCGCGTCTTGACGGGTCGAATGGTAGGCTCCATGATTGAAGTATTGGCTGTATGGCAGGGTAAAAGTAAAAAAAATTATATCTGAAAGAACAAAAAGTTCTTTACAACATAGGAGGCACCACAGGAGACTCGGGCACAACCTCTCCTTCCGGGAGGGATGTCTCGGAAGCCAGCAAGGGATAGAGCGTCTGGCCCACCCAGATCAACAGAGGAACCATCAGAAACCCTCCGATCACATCCACCGCATAGTGTGCTTTGATGTAAACCGTAGCCAGCGTCAGCAACAGCGCCGGCAACAACCAGCCGTAAAAAGCACGGCGGTCGTCGCGATAGAAAAAATACATCAACAGCCAGGTCATCCCTATGTGCGAACTGGGGAATGCCCCTGTGGGCCGGTCACCCAACACCAGGATACGGTTCATCAGCTCCGTCATCACATAACCGTGCGGCACCACATTGTCGGGCGGCATCAGGTAATATTGCGGCCCCTCGGAAGGAAACAACGAAAAGATCAGGTAAAAAAGATAAAAAGCCGTGAAGAACTGGAACGTCCGGTAGGCAAAGAGCCGATGATGACGGTAATAGTACCGGAACATGAAGAAGAGGATGATCACATAGAAGGAGAAATAGGCCGCATGCATCACCTCGCTGAACCATGGCCACGGGCAGCAGCGGCTGAAGGCCACGCTGGGCATCGTGCCGAAAAGAGCCAGCTCCAGCCGGATCAGCTGCGGGTCGAAAGCCTGAAAGAAAAGGTTGTTGAAATAATCGGTCTCGGGAAAGAAATAACCCAGAAAGAGCAAAGGATAAAAGGCATGCACGAACCTGGCCCAGCGGCTGGAGGTCTCGCGGTCGAGGTAGGCCACCACCAGGATCAGCGTCACCATTCCCGCCCGCACCAGGTAATGCGATGCCGGCTGCTCGAGACGTGAGGTGCCCGCCACCAACAGGAGCGTCGTCAGGAGGATGTATCCCAGCGTCACCCTGTCGGTGGCCGAGAGGAACGAAGCCTCACGACCCCAGCTTGCGGCGGTAGATCTCATAATTCTCCTTGTCAAAAGTAACAAAAATAACTTTCTCGATCTCAGGATGCTGGCGGAGGAACTCCTTCACCACGCCGATGGCGATATCGGCGGCCTCCTCCTTGGGATAGCCGTAGATGCCGGTGCTGATGTTGGGAAAGGCGAGGGTCTTCACCCCATGTTCCAGGGCCACCTCCAGCGCACGGCGATAGGCGCTGGCCAGCAGCTCAGCCTCGCCGTGACGGCCGTCGCGCCAGCGGGGACCCACCGCATGGATCACATACTTCGCAGGCAGCAGATACCCTTTCGTGATCTTCGCATCCCCCGTGGGACAACCGTTCAGGGTGCGGCACTCCTCCAGCAACTCCGGCCCCGCCGCACGGTGGATGGCACCGTCCACACCACCCCCGCCCAACAGCGAAGTGTTGGCCGCATTTACGATCGCATCCACCGCCAACTGCGTGATATCCCCACGCACCAGCTCGATCCTTCCCTTCACATCTTCGCTTCCCATCATTTTGTTTTTTAGGGTCCGACGATCATCCTCCCTAACGGATCTTCGCCCCCAGTTCCTTCTCGAACGCTTTCATCAGCCGCTCCATCACAGCGTCGATCTGTTTATCCGTAAGCGTCTTCTGCGGATCCTGCAAGATAAAGCTCACCGCATACGATTTTTTGTCCTCGCCCAGTTTTTGCGCATCGGTGAAGACGTCGAAGACGTTCACCTCTTTGAGAAGTTTCTTTTCGGTGCGGAAAGCCAGGCCACGTATCTCCTCGAAGCGCACGCGGCGGTCGAGCAGCAGGGCCAGGTCGCGCCGCACCGCAGGGAAACGCGGCATCTCGCGATAGGTGATATGGTGCTTCTTGCGCGTCTGCAGGATGGGCGCCATGCGCACCTCGGCGAACATTACCGGCTGTTCGATCTCAAAACGCTCGAGCAAGCGGGCTTCCACCTCACCGAAGCGGGCCACTTCCTCCTCGCCGCGACGGTAGATCATGCCGGCACCGAAAGTGTCGCTACCGGCGATCTCCTCCTTGTGCAGCGACCGCTCGTCCAGACCCATCGCCGCCAGCAGACGGTCGACATACGAACGCAGCGTGTAATAATCGGGCTCGGGCGCTTTGCCACGCCACGACTCTGGCGCCTGGGGACCCGAGAGGAACAGGGCCAGATGCGCTTCCTCACCGTACTTGTCGAGCGGATGATCCCCCCGCTTGGCTTCGTCACGGAAGTAAACATTGCCATACTCATACAGCCGCAGCCGCTCGCGCTTGTGGTTGATGTTGCGACGGATGGCCTCCAGGCCGCCGAAGAGCAGTGTCTGCCGCATGGCATCCAGCTCGTTGCTCAGCGGATTGTACAAACGCACCAGACGTGAGACGGGATGGTCCTTCAGGCCCTCATAATAGGCCGAAGCCGTGAGCGAATTCGACATGATCTCTGAAAAACCCAGCGAGGTGAGCATCTTCGAAAGATGATCGACCACCTTTTCCTTGTCGGGACGGGGTTGATATGCCAGCGATGAGACCACCTCTTCCGGCACCGGGATGTTGTCGTAACCGTAGATGCGCAGGATCTCTTCGATGACGTCGGCCTCACGCGTGACATCCACACGATAGGGAGGCACGGCCAGGTGCAGCGCCTCCGGCGTCTCCTCCTCAATGCGGATGTCGAGATTGCGGAGGATGCGTTTCACCCTCCCGGCCGGAATATCCGTGCCGGAGAGACGACGCAGTTGGGCATACCGCAGCGTCACCTTCCGGTCGGGGATCGGCTCGGGATAGACGTCGAGGATGTCGGAGCTGATGCGGCCGCCGGCAACCTCACGGATGAGGAGGGCCGCCCGTTTCAGGGCATAGACGGTGATGTTGGGGTCGGCCCCCCGCTCGAAACGGAACGAGGCGTCGGTGCTGAGCTGGTGACGGCGCGCCGTGCGGCGTATCCACCGCGGGTCGAACCATGCACTCTCGAGGAAGACGTTTTGGGTGCCCTCCTGCACGCCCGACTCTAGGCCGCCGAAAATTCCGGCAATGCACATCCCCTCCTCCTCGTTGCAGATCATCAGGTCGTCGGCGGCGAGCTTGCGCTCCACGCCGTCGAGCGTCACAAAAGGCGTTCCTTCCGGGAGCGTGCGGATGATCACCTTCCGGCCCTTGATCTTGTCGGCATCGAAAGCATGCAAAGGATGACCGGTCTCATAAAGCACATAATTGGTCACATCGACGACATTGTTGATGGGGGTGAGCCCCAAGGCCCGCAGACGTCGCTGCAGCCAGTCGGGCGAAGGTCCCACTTTCACGCCCGTGAGCGTGACCCCGCTATAACGGCGGCAGCCCTCCTTCTCCTCGATGATGATCTCCATGGGCAGGGCATGGTCGTCGGGGGCGAAAGCCGCCACCTCCGGCCACTGCACTTGCATCCGCTCTTCCTCCTGGTTGAGGAAGGCGGCCAGGTCGCGCGCCACCCCCAGGTGCGAGGCACCGTCGACACGGTTGGGGGTGAGGCCGATCTCGAAGACCGTGTCGCTCTCCACTTGGAAATATTCGGCGGCAGGCATGCCCACCGGCGCCTCCTCGTCGAGGACCATGATCCCCTCGTGCGAGTCGCCCAACCCCAGCTCATCTTCGGCACAGATCATCCCCTCGGACATTTCGCCGCGAATTTTGGTTTTCTTGAGCGTGATCTTATTGTCACCGATATAGAGGGTGGTGCCGGGCAATGCCACCGGCACCTTTTGGCCTTCCGCCACGTTGGGAGCACCACACACCACGGGCAGCACCCGCCCCCCCACATCCACGCGCGTCACAAAGAGCCTATCTGCATTGGGATGACGGCGGCACTCCAGCACCTTGCCCACCACTACCCCGCGCAAGCCGCCGGGGACACTCTCCACCTCTTCCATGCCTTCCACCTCCAGGCCGGTGTTCGTCAGGATACGCGCCACCTCCGCCGGCGCCAGATCGACAGGGAGATACTCCCTGAGCCAGTTGTACGAGACCTTCATGCGTTACCAGTTTTTTCACGCGGGACCACCCTGCCGGACCCGCCAGGCGGAACAAAAGTAAATATTTTTGCACAAAAAAAGGCCGCCCCGCCCTCACGGGCGAAACGGCCCCTCCGGTAATAGCCGGCGGACGCCGGCATCAGTATTTCGTAGTGAGCAGGATACGGTCGTATTTCTCCAGCAGTCCCGGCGTGACAAAATAGACCTCGCCGCCCTGCGTGAGCACCATTTCGGCCAGATCATCCACCGCATCCGCATGGTAATCATACTCCTCATCCTCGGGTTTGGAGAAGATCAGGAACAGGCCATCCTTCACACTATATCCCTCCTCGCGATAGCCCTGCTCGACCAGCATGATGCGGGCCTCTTTCATTGCCGCCACCGTCCAAGACTCTTGGATGCCCGACACATACCCCAGACGGTCGATATCCGGCTTCACCCGCTCAAGCAGACGCTCGTCGCGAACCCGTATGTACTCTTCCAGCTTTTCCCGAATCTTGTCGCGGATCACCGACACCGGCTCGTCGTCATAACTGCCGCGTATCTCGGCGAGGATCTTGTCGGGACGCTTGGTCTTGTTACGGAAATAACCGACCAGCTTCTCATCCCCCATCACGATCAGCGGATCATGCATCTCGGTATAAGTGCGGATGAAATGGTCGACATCGGTGACATACAGTTTGAGCGCCTCCATCTCGGCCTTGGCAGGATCCTCCTTACGGCCGATATAGGTCCGCATATAATGCTCCACCCCCTCCGGGATGGCCTCATTGTCCACCTTCTGTAACAGATCATGATAGCCGTTGAAGAAAAGGGTCCGCTTGTAGCTGAGGATCACCACATCGTAACGGAACGAGCGGTTGACCGTCCGCAGCAGGTCTCGGATCTCGAAGGTATCATCCACGACCACCCGCGTCTGCACCTCAAAAGGCAGCAGCAACAGCTCTTCGCGCTGCGGCGACATGAAGATGATCACCGATTGGAAATCGCGTTCGTAGCGGATGGTCTCCTCCAACAACGTCAGTCGCTCTTCAAAACGCTTCACCAGGCGTTTGTCGTACCCCCGTGCGGTAAGCGTGTCGATCGCTTCTTTCACACTATTCTTGACCGCCAGGCGGAACTTTTCATTCCTCGGCGAGGCGACATCTTTGTTCACCAGGATCGATACGCTGGGATCTTCTTTGACTCCTAACAGTTCGACGAGTTTTTCCTGGACAGTGGTAGGTTTGTTGGCTAATGT
This sequence comes from Bacteroidales bacterium, assembly GCA_027067975.1. Lineage (GTDB taxonomy): Bacteria > Bacteroidota > Bacteroidia > Bacteroidales > VadinHA17 > DRPN01. The sequence goes on from JAMOUS010000102.1 coordinate 25,335, forward strand.
TCTCATATCGTTATACCCTCCTTCATTTTTGTTCGCCTCCGGTTTATCAAAAAAGGAGCCAAATCGGGGTTTCCTGACAGGATGACATACAGAATGCTTATCTTTGTAGTTATGAAGAGAGACACACACCGTCCGCTCATCCTGGTTACCAACGACGACGGCCTGGGGGCGCCGGGGCTACGGGCCCTGCTGGAGGTGGTGAGGCCGCTCGGCGAGGTGTGGGTGGTGGTGCCGGCCGAGCCGCACTCGGGCATGTCGCACGCCATCACCGTAGCCAAGCCGGTACGGCTCACCTATCACGACAACCGCTCCGGCGAGGGGTACCGCTGCTTTTCGGTCACAGGCACACCGGTCGACTGTGTCAAGCTGGCCATCAACAGGCTGCTGCCACGGCGGCCCGACCTGCTGGTGTCGGGCATTAATCACGGTTCCAACGCCTCGGTCAACCTCATCTACTCCGGCACCATGGGCGCCGCCCTCGAAGGCGCTCTCAACGGCATCCGGTCGGTAGGTCTCTCGCTGCTCGACCCCGACCCGACGGCCGACATGGGCGAAGCTCAGCGCATCGCCGGCCTCATCCTCCGCCATGTGCTGGAGAACGGCTACCACCCCGCCCTCTGTCTCAACGTCAACATCCCCGCCGGCCATAGCGTCCGCGGCATACGCGTCTGCCGCCAGGCCCACGGCTACTGGACCGAAGAGTTCGAAGAGGTCACCACCGGCGACGGCCAGACCGCATACCTGCTGCGCGGCACCTACCACAACCTCGAACCCGAAGCCACCGACACCGACGAGTGGATCCTCCGCCACGGCTATGCCGCCATCGTGCCCGTACATACCGACCATACACGCTATGACGATATCCCCCTGCTCGACGACCTTAACATCGAGCTGGTCTCCAACAAAACCTTCCAACAAAAATGACTGCCATGAATGAAAAAACTCGCAAACGGGGCGACGAGCCCCTCACCGGCTGGATCACCGGCCTCCTCCTGCCACCCCTCACCTTCTTCCTCATCTGGTACTTCTGGGGTCAGCACCGCTCGTTCTGGGAGTTCGTCACCACGGCCATCCGCATCAACGTGCTGACGAAGTTCCTCAGTCTGGCCGTGCTGCCCAACCTGCTGCTCTTCTTTATTTACATCTGGACCAAGCGCGATCTGGCTGCCAAGGGGGTGCTGTGGGCCACCTTCGTCACCGCCCTGGTCATCGTCGCCCTGAAATTTCTGCTGTAGCCTTCCGGCCATGAAATATTTCCTCATCGCGGGCGAAGCCTCGGGCGACCTCCACGGCGCCAACCTGATGAAGGCACTCCTGCTGGAGGACCCCCAGGCACAGTTCCGTTACTTCGGCGGTGACAGGATGCTTGAGGCGGCACCCGGCCTGGTGGTCCACTACCGCGAGATGGCCTACATGGGTTACGTGGAGGTGCTCACCCACCTACGCGCCATCTCCCGCAACATGCGGCGCTGCCGTGAGGCCATCATCACCTTCGCCCCCGACGTGGTGATCCTCATCGATTACCCCGGATTCAACCTGCGCATGGCTGCCTTCGCCCGACAGCAGGGCTTTCGCGTCTTCTACTACATCTCCCCCAAGCTGTGGGCATGGAAACAGAAAAGGGTCGAAAAGATCAAAGCTTACGTCGACCGGCTCTTCATCATCCTTCCCTTTGAGAAAGCCTTTTTCGCCCGCCACGGGATCGAGGCGGAATACCTCGGCAACCCGGTGTTGGATGCGGTAGCGGAATATTTGGCTGCGCCGCCTCCGCGGCAGCAACTCCTGGCCTCGCTCGGCCTCGACGACCGTCCCGTCCTGGCCCTCCTCCCCGGCAGCCGCCGCCAGGAGCTGCACTACCACCTACCCGTGATGCTCGAGGCGGTGAAGCCCTGGCACGACCACCATCTCCTCGTTGCCGGTGCCCCCTCCTTCAGCGACGACGACTACCGCCCCTTCCTGAAAGACCATCCCAACGTGAAGGTGCTCTTCGGAAAGACCTACGACCTGCTCCACATCGCGCGGGCTGCGCTGGTGGCCTCCGGCACCGCCACCCTCGAGACCGCCCTCCTCGACACCCCCCAGGTGGTGATGTACCGCATGAACCCCCTCACCTACCTCATCGCCAAACACTTCGTCCACGTTCCATACATCTCGCTGGTCAACCTCATTCTCGACCGTGAGGCGGTGAAAGAGCTCATCCAGCACGAGATGAACCCCACCCGCATCCGGCACGAGCTGGAAAAGATCCTCCCCCACGACGCCCCCGCCCGCCAGGCCATGCTCAACGACTACCGCCGCCTGCGCGAGATCCTCGGCCAGCCCGGCGTCTCCCGCCGCGTCGCACAAAGGATGATACAACTACTCAAAAAAGGATAAAGGAATATCTTCTGCCGAAGCATCCCACATGGGAAAGTTCCTGCCAAAGGCATCCCCTACTCAAGGCACTTAAAGCACTTTTACAGGACCCTGACACTTCGCCTTCGGCTTCGGTCAGGGTCAATTCCACCAACGGCTTTCGCTTCAGCCAAAGCTTCGCGAAAGTCGGGTGTCATTGACTTTAGGCACTTGAAGTACTCCAGGCACTTTATTTACTCCCACCCCTTCTTCCCGTTCACCTTTTCTCCATCCATCACCCACACGCCGCGGCCGTGGGTGGCGATGACGATGATGTTGTCGCGGGGATGGACCACCAGGTCGTGTACGTAGGTGGAGGGCAGGTCGCCCAGCACCTCCCATTTTTTACCCCCATCTTTTGTGACGAACACGCCGCCGTCGGTGCCTACGTACAAGATGTTCTTGTCGAAGGGGTCTTCGCGGATCACGTTCACCGGCCCCAGGGGGATGTTCGCGGAGATGTCGGTCCAGGTTTTTCCGAAGTCGGTCGACTTCCAGATGTAGGGGGCGAAGTCGTCATGGCGTTTACCGTTCTGGGTAAGGTAGACGGTGGCGATATCGTATTTGGAAGCGACGACGCGGGAGATCCACCGTTCTTTGGCAAGGCCGGCGGTGATCTCTGTCCAGTGTTTTCCGTAGTCTTTGGTGACATGGACGCGGCCGTCGTCGGTACCTGCATAGAGGAGGCCGGCCTTGATGGGGGACTCGGAGAGGGTGAAGAGGGTGTGATAGGGGATGTCACCCATGCTTTGGGGGTCGTTGTAGGTGAGGTCGGGGCTGATGCGTTGCCATGTGTCGCCGCGGTCGCGCGACATGAACACATATTGCAATCCCAGGAAGACGATGTCGGGGTTGTGAGGCGAAAGGATGAAGGGCGCCAGCCACTGGCCTCGCAAGGGTGGTTCGCCGGGATAGACCACGGGATAGATCGACTTGCTTCGTTCGCGCCAGGGCTTGCGCAGGTTGCTGCGGGTGATGTGGCCGTAGAAGCCGGCCGAATAGACGATGTCGGGATCACGCGGGTCGATGGCGTGGTTGCAGCCCTCATCGCCGGGGGCCCATTCAAACTCCTGCATGGGGATGCGGTCGCGCCCGCGCCGCAGGTCGACCACCCCGCGGAAGCTGCCGTGGTCTTGTACCGACCCATACACACGGAAGGGCTTGGCCATGTCATAAGCGATGTTGAAGAACTGCGACACCGGCAGGTTGTCATAGAAGGTGCGCCAGTGGTGGCCGCCGTCATAGGAGATCGCGATGCCGCCGTCGTTGACGTTGACCAGGTAATCGCTGTTGTCGGGGTCGATCCACAGGCCGTGGTGGTCGCCATGCATGCCCCGTAACGGCACGAAGGTGTTGCCGCCGTCGTGGGAGACGTTCAGGGTCAGCCCCATGGTGTAGACGGTATTCTCATCGTGGGGGTCGACACGAATCTGGCCGAAGACCCAGCCGTAGGTAGCCGAGTGGCGTTCCATGTAGCGGCGCGTCTCTTCGGTGAGGCCGCTCACCTGGTGCCACTGTTCACCTTTGTCGTCGCTGCGGTAGACGGTGGCTCCTTTGATGACATTGCTGCGCGGTCGGCCGTAGGAGTCCAATGCTCCCTCCTCCCATTCCCGGGCGATCTCGTAGTTGTCCACCAGTGCATACACCACATTGGGATTGGCGGGGGTGACAGCCAGGCCGATGCGGCCGCGGTAACGGGCTTCGGGGAGACCCTTGTTGACCGGCTTCCAGCTCTTCCCCCCGTCGGTGGTCTTGTAGATGCCGCTGTGCCTGAATCCCGGTTCGATGCGGGGGTCGTTCCAGCGGCGGCGGATGCGCTGCCACATCGCCGCATAGAGCGTGTTGGGGTCGGAAGGGTCCATCACCAGGTCGATGGCGCCGGTCATGTCGTCGATGAAAAAGACTTTCTTCCAGGTCTTACCGCCGTCGGTGGTTTTGAAGACGCCCCGTTCCTTGTTGGGGGTCCATTCATGGCCGGAAGCGGCCACCCAGACGATGTCGGAGTTGTGGGGGTCGATAAGGATTCGGGCGATGGTGAAAGTGTTGCACAGACCCTTGTAATGCCAGTGTTTTCCGCCGTCGGTGCTTTTGAAGATACCGGCACCGGCTTGGGAACTGCGGAAGATGTTGGCTTCGCCCGTGCCGGCCCAGATCACCCGGGGGTTGTGCGGGTCGAGGGCGATGTCGCCGAAGGTGGTGGCCGGCATCGTGTCGAAGAGGGGTTGCCAGGTGACCCCCTCGTTGTTGCTCTTCCACAGGCCGCCGGAGGCCGTGGCAACGTAGAGCGTATAATGTTTTCCCTTGGGGCGCACCACCTCCACATCGGTGCAGCGGCCGCTGATGTTCTTCGGCCCCAGCAACTGCCAGTGGAGGTCCCTGTATGGCGAAGCGACCCGCATCTCCTGCAGCCGACGGTACAAGGCCAGCCGCTCTTTGCCGCCGGTCACCGCAACACGCTGGGCGTGGGAGGGTGCTCCTGCGAAAAGAAAAAAAATCCCCAAAACCAAACCTTTAGGGAAGTGCCGAAAAGGAGGGAAAAGCTTTTTCATATGAAAAGATCATTTTTCTTCGGGAAAATTAGGAAAATAATCTCACCTTTTCCCTAATTTTGGTACTCAATCCGGCCACGTAGGCACTAAACTACGTAGTCGTCTACGTAGTACAATACGTAGGTGGCGAAATAAATAATGTTAACTAACAGGGAGTTGTCATGAATACTAGAAAGATCTACTGTCGAACTGCTGTAAGATTGCTGGTCGTTTTCCTGCTGCTGGGAGGAGGGGTCCTCTTGTCGTGCAGGGGGAAAGGGGAGGAGAAGATGCTCCCCAATGTGGTGTACATTCTGGCCGATGACTTGGGCTATGGCGATGTGTCGGCGCTAAACGAGCATGCGGCGTGGAAGACGGTGCACATGGACCGTCTGGCGTCGCAGGGAATGGTCTTCACCGACGCCCACTCGGAATCGGCCGTCTGTACCCCCACGCGTTACGGCATCCTCACGGGACGTTACTCATGGCGCTCGCGCCTGAAAAGAGGAGTGTTGGGAGGCAGCTCCCGCCCGCTCATCGAGAGAGAGCGCATGACCGTCGCCACACTCCTGAAAAAACATGGTTATGAAACGGCTGTCATCGGAAAGTGGCACCTGGGACTGGGATGGCAGATGGCCGGCGAGAAAAAGGACAGCATCGACTTCACCCGCCCGCTCACCGACACGCCCAACGATCATGGCTTCGACTATTCCTATATCATCCCCGCCTCGCTCGATATGGCACCTTATGTGTATGTCGAGAACGATCATGTCACGGCCATTCCCGACCATATTACGGAGAACCGTAAAAAATACAGTTGGTGGCGAAGGGGCTGGACGGCACCCGACTTCATCCATGAAGATGTTTTGCCACACATGACGTGCCGGGCGGTGGCTTTCATCCGTCGTCATGTGCAGGAGCGGAAGGAGCAACCCTTTTTCCTTTACTTTGCCCTTACGGCACCGCATACTCCGATCCTGCCTACACCGGAGTTCCAGGGGCGCAGCGGCACCAATCCTTACGGTGACTTTGTTTTGGAGGTCGATTCGATGATCGGGCAGATGATGCAGGCGGTGCACGACCTGGGCATTGAGAAGAACACGATCTTCATCGTCACCAGCGACAATGGCTGTTCGCCGCAGGCCGACTATGCCGAGCTGGCCAAGTATGGGCACAACCCCAGTTATCTCTTCCGCGGCACCAAGTCGGACATCTGGGAGGGCGGTCATCGCATCCCGCTGATCGTAAGGTGGCCGGCGGTGGTGTCTGCCGGCAGCCGCTGCGATGCGACGGTATGCCTCAACGACCTCATGGCCACCATGGCCGCCATCGTAGGTGACACCCTCCCGCCCAATGCGGGTGAGGACAGTTACACCATGCTACCCCTGCTAAGGGGGGAGAAAGGACCGATAAGATCTTCCGTGATCAACCACTCCATCGACGGAAGCTTCGCACTGCGTCAGGGACCCTGGAAGCTTGAGATGTGCAAGGGATCGGGGGGCTGGAGCCTGCCCCGCCGCGTTGCCGACACCATGGACCTGCCCCCGTTGCAACTCTATAACCTCGACGAGGATATCTCCGAAGCTCACAATGTACAAGACCGCTATCCCGAACGGGTGAAGGCAATGGAGGAGGAACTGCGTCGCCAGATCCTCCGCGGCCGTACCACCCCCGGCCCCGCACAACCCCAGGTGACCCCCGTAAAATGGCCGGGCTTGTGGTGGAAGGAAAACTGGGATATTTCGAGAAAGTGATCCGCCTACGCTAAAGCTACGGCGGACACGATAAAGCGATGATGCGATAAGGAGAGAACGCCCCGGAGGGGCAGCATGGAAAGGGAGCAATGGCAAGAGAATTTCATTCTTTCCCTCCGGGGATGTATTATGCCGATAACCAAATTCAATGTTTGAATATTGGAAAATTTCCCGAAGGGATACCTCCGGCAGGGATTTGAAATTTGGGATTTATTTTCCCATAGGGATGCCTTCGGCAGGAATTTTCCCAGGGGGATGCCTCTGACAGGAATTTCCAAAAAACTCCATACTCGATACTGGGAACTCGGAACTATGCCGTTAAGGCAAAAGGCAACAGCTTTTAGTATCGAGTTCCGAGTAGGGAGTGTCAAGTCAGTGACACCCGGCTTTCGCGAGCCGGAGGCGATGCGAAAGGCGCTGGTGGAACTGACCCTGACCGGAACGGAGTGGAGCGTCGGGATTGGGAGTTTCATGTTCCAGGTTACAAGTTCGAATTTCATATTCAATAGTGAGCAACGAATTACCCCACTTTTGCGTTAATCCTTTTGCCTTCCTTGTCCGCCGGAGCCTCTTCGATCAACGTAGCTTTCTTGACTACCGTAGCTTCAGTTACCCTTTTGTCTTCTTTTTCTACCTATTTCCTGACTTTCAAGCAATTCTCCAGATACCACCGGCTCAATGAGTCGGTATGGGGATATTTCCTTTTCCGTAAAGACGATCCATGTCTGGCTGTGGGCGGGTATGGTAACCTCGAGCGGAAGGGTGTAGTCGCGGTCGAGGTATTTTTTCACGGCTGGACCCTCTTCGAGGGATACCCACACCTCATCGCGCAGGCCGGTGTAGTAGAGGGGCACTTTAAGGGTACGGGTAATATCCTCTCCCAAGGGGTTATAGATCATCAGCAGGCCTTTTTCCGTGCCAAAGGGGTTGACGTGGAGGATGGCGTCGTAGTCGCGGCCATCGGGGCGGCGGAGATGGATGATGTCGGCATTGAGCACCTCGCGGTGTTTTTTGTAGAAGTCGACCCATTTCTTCACGAGGGCGCGGGTTTCGGGCGCGTCATAGAGTTGGGGGCCGCGAAAGGTAGCCTGCACGCCGGCGCCGAAGAGGTCGGCCAGGCGCTGTCCGTAGTGGTGCAGATGCTCTTTCAGCGGCTCAATGGTGGCGGCGGCCCCGCCGCCATGGTATTCCACCAGGGGGAGGAACATCCACCCCATCGAGGGGGTCTTCTCCCAGGTGCCGTCATAGATGTTCTGCCGTTCGATAATCTCTTGCTGTTTCCGGGGCAGCGACCAGTTGGTCTCGCGGTAGCCCATAGCCGTTTTGTTGCTGCCGTTGAGGAAATACCAGTCGGGCACGCGGAGGAAGATCCCGCGGCTGCGGCACCAGCGATAGAAGTCGCGGATCTCCGCGAACTGTTTCCACTGGCTGTCGTAGAGGCCGCTGTGGCCGGGATGACGGGTCGAAGCGCAGACGTCGCCGGGGTAGGAACCGTCGTGCACCAGCACGTCCTGGCCGGTGGTCTCGTAGAAGCGGTAGAGCTTATGGAAATAGTCGATGCCCCAGCGGCTTTGCAGGCAGGGGGAGTGACCGAACACCGGCTTCATGCCGGGGGGCATGACGACATCGTTCTCGGCGTCGATATGGCGGCTGGCCAGGAGGGAGTAGCCACCCAGGGCGATGCCCTTGCTGTGTGCATAGTCGGCCAGCTCTTTCATCCGTTGCAGGTTATTGCGGGAAGTGTCTTCGAGGTTGAAGCCGCTGCCGAAGCTCATCACCACCAGCTCGAAGCCCACGTCGGCGCTCTGGTCGATGGCTTTTTTCACCGAGCGGGTGTCGGCATGACGCACGTGCATCTCGAGGGGGTTTTCAGTGACCCAGGGGGCGATGGCGCGATACATGCGGCGGCGTTCGAGGCTCATGCGCTCGCGGTCCCAGCTGTCGTGGAGCAGCTCCCAAGTGCGGAAGGTAGCGAAAGTGTCGCCGGGGGCGACCTCCTGGGCAGGGCCCCACTGCGGCCGGCATTCCACCAGGCAGGGGGTCTTGCGCTGGTAGTTGACCTGGGTGAGGTAGAGCGTGTCGGTGATCCAGAAGACGCTTTTGCCCTCGCTGGCGTTGGCAGCCATGCCGCCGCCGAACTCATAGTCGGCCTCAAGGGTGATGCGGGGCCGCCGCCACTGTTTCTTTCCCCCCACGGCGCTCTCGCCCTCCACCAACGCCAGGATCTCGCTCTTGAAGCGGTCGACGATAAAGGTGTCGGCAGAATGGTTCTCGACGGTCATCCATTTGCACATGACCGGAATATCATCGTAGAGGCGGTAATGGATGTTGACCCGCACATGGCGGAGATATT
>JAMOUS010000103.1 GCA_027067975.1 Bacteroidales bacterium
GATATTCCGGAGCTCCGGGATGGGCTTTGAAATAGTCGTCGCCCAGACAGTAGTGGAACACCAGGTCGGTGCCGGGATAAGGCCAGGGCAGGTCGCGCGGCATCCAGGCAAGACGCTTCTTCCAGGGGAAGCGGGCTTTCACGTCATAGAGTTCGTAACGTTCCAGGTGGAAAGCGCCGGGATAGGGCTGCATGGTGCTGAGCCATTCGGGAAGCAGATAGTTGTGGATAGGCTGGCCGGTGAGCCCTCCCACGAAGAAGTGACGCCCGTCGATGACCAGCTCGGCTTCGGGACGCACGGAACGGATGAACTCCTCCCCTGTCTCCAGGCGCTTCATCGAGATTGTCGCCCCGTCGGGGTCGGTCGCAAAAGTGCGGGCGACGAGGCCGTTGGCAAAGACCAGATGCCCGTCGCCGTCACGATAGAGACGGGCGTGCGTGCCGGTGGGTTCGACCAGCCAGTCCTTCTGCGTGGCCACCTTCTCCGCCGCGAACAAACCCAGGTACCCCTGGGCACGGCCATTCCCCGTCGCGACCATCACGAACAACACCCCCACCCACAGAAAACCTCTGAAAAGACCACTACTCATCATGCAATTCCTTTTAATGTTTCATCATATACTGAAATATATCTTTTTCATCCGGAAGCAGCAGGGAGGCGCCGGCCGTCCAGGGCGGGAGGCCATGTTCGAAGGCACCGGCATCAGGAGCTTCCCCGGCATATCTTTCGGTAATGCCGGGGATCACTGCACCCGCATCGAGGGCCGGTGAACCGGAACGGAGGGTGAAGTCGCCGTGTTCCGGTGCCACAAACTCCGGATCGGGCGTGGTCACATTGTTCAGGAAACGGGTTCCCACATCCCAGGCTCTTTCGGCGAGGTTGTTGGCCACGAGTTGGTCTTCCACGGAAGTGCCTTCCCGTCCCCAGGCGTGCATGGCCTTGCGGCAGTGCCAGGCGGTGTTGTGGAAGATGCGGTGTCCTACGGCCGGCTTGTTGGTCTGGATGGCGATCTCCACGTTCCAGATGACATTATGATGCACGAAGTAAGCGGTATCATAATTATCGAGGTAGATGCCGCTGGCCGTGCTGCCGGCATGGTTATCGTGGACGCGGTTCCAAGCGATGACGGAACTGTCGCCGTGGGTGTGGAAAGAATAGGTGATCCCCAGGTCTTCGCACATCCTGCCGGCATCGCCGAGATCACAATGCAGGATGCGGATGTGGCGGGCATGGCGGTGGACGAGGACACTGCGTGCCGTATTGCGGAGGGTGCAATGCCGGATCGTATGTCCGCTGCCGGTCACAGAGAGGGCGGCCGCATCGGTGGCCGACCAGTCACAGTCGTCGACATAGCAGTTCTCCACAAGGTTGTCGGCACCTCCCACGCTGATGCCGTCGCCCCAGCTATGAGCGATGTAACAATCTTTCAACGCATTTCCCTTTCCGGAGAGGGCGATCCCTTTCCCTTTCCAGTGGGTGATGGAGTATCCTTTGCCGGCCGGCTGGTCCCGCACCCAGCCGTTGTCATAGGCAAACATCGGTTCGGGGAAAAGGAAGGTGCAACGATCGACGCGGCAGGCGGCAGCCTCTTCCATGGAGAGGGTGGCCATCACGAAGGTGATCCCTTTCACCACGACATGCGAGCAGCCGTCGAGCAGGAGTCCTTCGCGCCGCAGGCGTGCCTCCACGACGAGGGAGGAGGGCTCCTCGCCGGGGAAAGGCTTGTAATAGAGGGTATCGTCTTGCCAGAACCACTCGCCGGGCTTGTCGAGGGCGTGAAGGTGGTAGATGCAGCCACTGCCGCCACCCAGGTAGACCTGGGGATTGAGTCGTCCCCAGAGGGCCGAGGTGTCACACTGCAGGCGTCTGCCTCCGGAGGCCACGACGCGACCCCGGTGCATGATCCAGCGCTTTCCGGTGAGGAAGAGACAGAGTCCGCCGTCCCACCATCCCGACGGCACCGGTGGGCCGGAAAAGATAACCGTACCGTCGGAAGAAGACTCCACGGGCAGCCAGCGGGAGGTGTCGAACATCTCCTCCGGATCTAGGTCGGGCTCGCGGGCCATGGGGCGCCGCCTGCCGCCGGCAAGCAGCTGCAGCACCCGCCGCGGCACCACCGCCCGCCAGAGGCCGTCGCCCCCCACCTCCCAGGCGGCAATGCGTTCGGTACCGGCAATGATCACCGTGTCACCGTCGGCCGCCCGGATCACCACAGGCCGCCGTGGCGAGCCATGGGTGCGTACGACCACCTTCTCACGGTAAACCCCTCCCTGTACTATACAGGTGTCGCCGCCGTAAAGCAGCGACAAAGCCTTCGTGATCGTACGAAAAGGACGTTCTCGGCTCCCTACCCATGCATCATCGCCGGTAACAACTGAAACATAATAGGTTGCGCCATTCACAAAATTCCCTGCCAACAAGGTGAGAACCCCTGAAAAGACCACCTTCCCAAACAATGAGCGGAACATTTTTAGCGGAATGTATAACAAAAAAGATGCGATCGCCGTATAAAAGTACGGTTTTTTTAATTGTGTTTGCCAGATTTTTTGATAGTATTGCCCTAGAATCAGATGTTTCACTAAAACCTTAGACCATGAAAAAAGTAGCTTTGCTCGTTTTATTTTCTTTCATTTTCGCCGGCACGTATGCACAGTTCGGCATCAAGGTGGGAGCCAACACCACCACCTTAAAGATCTCCAGCAATGACAATTACATCGAAAGCGTCAAGGATGCCCAATGGGGCTTTAACGCCGGGGTTTTCTATCGTGTAAAAGTGCTGATGCTGTACATCCAGCCGGAAGCCTACTTCTCCACGGTAAGCGGCAACTACAAGTACGGCGATGATCCCACGAATAAAGAACTTTACAACTTCGATCTCAAGCGGATCGATGTACCGTTAATCGTCGGAGCAAAACTGGGTCCGGTGCGGGTTCATGTAGCGCCGGTGGCTTTCTTTACCATCTCCGACGACATTTTCCACCAGGAGTTGGAAGAGGCCATGAAAGGCACCACGTGGGGTTATCAGGCCGGTCTGGGCATCGACCTGCTCAAAAAACTCACCTTTGATGTGAGGTATGAAGGCAGCCTGAGCGACTTCACCAAAGACGGCATCACCATCGGCAGCCATACCCTCAACCCCAGCACCAAGTCGAGTGCCTTCCTGCTCAGCCTCGGCTATATGTTCTGATGCAAAAACGGATTCTAACAAAGAAAAAGGCTGCTGTTGCAGCCTTTTTCTTTTATCCGGATTATCAATCAATACTGTGTAAAGGCCAGTACCAGATAATAGATGCCAAAGATGATCAGCAGAACGCCGAACCACATCATCAGGACCACTGAGACTGAGAAAGCATTGAAGAGGATCACGAGGCCGGCAATGATGAGAAGGATGCCGACGAGGAACTGCGTCCACCAGTAACGCCATCCCATGCTCTTTTGGGAGGCCGAACCAGCCACCTGCATGATGCCTCCCCCGATCATCCAGAGGCCGACGAAGAGGGCCAGCAGTTTTCCGACAATCTCGGGACGGAAGATGAACAAGAGGCCGAAGAGGGTGAGCAGCACCCCCTCGGTGAGCACCACAGGGCTGGTACCCGCCTCGTTGCGGGCCAGAGGCAGGACGATCATCACCACCCCCGGCACCAGCATCAGGATGCCGAGATAGACGGAGATCCCCTTGAGGATCTCCTCCGGAAAAAGGAGAAAGAGGATCCCGAGGAGGATGAAGATGACACCTTGGATCACGAGGTTCTTCCGGGTAATGCGGAGCGTTTTCATTGTTCTTTTGTTTTTTAGTGTTTTGTCTCTTGATAGGCGATGTCTCCTTTTTCCAGCGACCAGTCGTAACCCCAGTATCCTGCGGCGAGGACGCCACGGCTGCCGTCGGTGGTGATGCGGGAGGAGAAGATGACCAGGTCGGGCAAGGCATTGCCGGCATAAAGGTATGGTCGGAGGTTGGTCAGACGCATGCCGTTGAGGCCCGTGCCTGCGACGACGGCGACGGCGGCGCTGTCGTTGTCATGGCGGGGTCGCACGAAGAAGGCGGCCAGGTCGTTCCCTGTCCAGGTCCGGTTGCCGAGGGAGATCTTTCCCTTTTCGACCACAAGGGGGGAGTCGCCGAGCAGTTTGTTCCAGGCACTGTTGGTGGTCCTGTTCCCGTAGAGCACCACGCCTCTGCCGGCATAACGGCCCGCATCATAGTCGTCGTCGGCGATGATGTCCACGGCGCCGTTGCCTTGGTACCAGAAAGTTTCGGCATCATACCGGGCCTTGGCGGCGGCCCATGCATTTTCGGCGGTGGTGCCGTGGGTGCCGACGATGAAGAGCACGTGGTGGCGGATGGCATCCTTGAAGGTACCGTATCGGGCAGGGTTTTTCTCCGTCGGCGGCGGGATGGCAGGCTGCCAGTGGCCCTCCTCCCGGGTGAGGTAAAGTCGGCCGTCCTTTTCGGGGAGCATCTCGAGGGTGTCGCCGTCGAGGTAGACCTTGCATACCAACAGGGGCGAAGGTACCACCACCTCAAGAGCCAGGCGGCGGATGTTTTGCGTGGTACCCGTGAAACGCATAAGGCCGGGATCGTATTGCACCTGTATGCGGCTCACCTGCAGGGGCACCTCCTGCTGCAGCACTTCCACCCAGTTGTCTTGCGAAGAGATGCCGGGGTTGACGGTGGTGAAGTCGACGATACGCACCCGTTCTTTACCGGGGCGGGCATGGCGGGCGAAGAAGTCGAAGAGCGGCGGCCAGTCGACACAGTCGGCCCCCGGCTCATCAGAGCGGTCCCACCAGTGGCCGGCACCCGGCTCCTCATGATACACCAGGTCGTGGTGGAAGGTACGGAGCGTATCGACCATGAGCCGGGCCTGTTCCACGGGCACATTGTCGTCGGCATCCCCATGGATCACGTAAATCCCCTCCTGGGAATAGTTATGCAGCAGTTGCAAGGGGCGGAGGGCGTTGGTGGCCCGCTCGAGCATCTTTTCCACGGGGTTGGAAGGAGCTTTCTTCTTCCGCACATACGACCACCAGCTGATCCAGCCGGCCGAAGGGCCGATCGCCCCGAAGTGGTCGGGGTACTGGGCCCCGAGGATCCATGTACCGTGACCGCCCATGGAGTGGCCGGTGAGGTAAATGCGGCTTTCATCGACAGGCAGGCTGTTCCCCGCCTGCTGCAGCACCTCCAGCGCGTCGAGACGCCCCCAGTCCTCCCAGTCGTACCCGTACGGACGACGGTTGGTGGGACAGACGATATTGACCCACGGTTTGGGCTCATAGGAGGCAGCCTGGCTGATCGCCTCCACCGAAGCACCATGGACGCTCAACACCAGCGCCTTGGGCTCATCCGGCACCCCTGCCAGAGCAGGGGTCAAGGCATAATATTGCACACTGCCGTCGATGTCGCTCACGAAGGTGATCTTGCGCGGGCGGTCCTGCGTAACGACCCGTAGTTCGATATCCTTTTCGTCCAGGATCTTTTTCACCTTCTTGTCCGAAGCTGCAAGGAGCAGATGCACGGCAACGGTTCCCTTCTCCTCATTGGTGAATGTCCGTATGGTAAAAGGCACTTTCCGGACGGTATAAGGGGGGATCGCCGGCAGGGGCTGCGTGACCGCCTCTCCGTCACTGGGGGTGGCGGTGAGGAAGAGGTTTTCCAGCCTTTTGGCGGTGGTGTTCACCAGCAGGATGGCGGCCGGTGCGTCAAGGGGGATGCCTTGCACCACGTCGGGCAGGGTGACATCGCGGGGATTGAGGAAGATCGCTTTCGCCGACGGGAAGAGGCGCACCTTCAGGCGGCCGCGGTTACAACGGAAGAGCAGGTCGTTGCGTCCCTTGTGCAGTCGCACCGGCAGCTGGGAGAAGTCCCACCGCGGCTCCCATGCGGCAAAGTGTTCTTTGGCCTGGTAGCGGTTGCCGGCGCGAGGCTGGCCATTGACATACACCAACTGGTGTCCCATCCCTTCGAGGAGGAGGGTCTGCGCCCTGTGCAGGTCGAGGCGTACATATACCCACCCGCCCCGCAGGGTCTCGCCGCGGAACCAGCCTTTTTCATCCGCCTCGATGACGGTCCAGGAGGCAGCACCGCCGGCGTTCATCACTTGCTGGCCCGCATGAGGGGGTGTCCAGGAACCCAGGTCGAGCATTCGTTCCACCGCATCTACATCGAAAAAGCCCTGGCGGTAATAGGAGGAGGTCTTCACGGCGAGCGCCTTGCGGATGACGATCGTGTCGCCCGCCGCCGCCGGCATGGCGGCCAACAGCAGTAAAAGGATCCCGAAATATACCGTGATTTTCTTCATCATTCTAAACATTAGGGTTTCCTTTCAAAATGAGGTAACAGATTTTTTGTTTTTCAACCTTCGCCCAAAAGCCAGTTTCTTTCGGTTAAAATTCGACACGCAGGGTCAGGCCGGGTGTCATATTCTCGCGGAACACGGTGGTGCCAAGTTGTATTTTCGTTTTCCTGCCGGCCGCCACCTTTCCTGCCGCTTTTTCCGGCGCCAGGGCGGTCCACACGAGGCTACCCACCCACACGACCCCGGCGACTGCGCCGGACACCGTCGACCAGGTTTTATAGCTGTCATGATCCTGCCGGTATTTCGCAGCTTTGTCCGGATCGCTTTCATAGGTGGCATCTTCCAGGGCTTTGCGGGCCAGGTCGTGGAACCACAAGCTCGAGGCGGCACTCAGATAGCCGGTCACACCCATGATCCAGTAAGGCCTTTCGTTACCGTATTTGAAGTTCAGTCCGCTGCCGGGGAAGAGGAGCGAATAAAGCACCGGCAGCATCTCCTCCCCTGCACCCTCGACGGTGATCTCTGTCTCGGCCACCACCTTCACCTCGAGGATGTCTTCGATAAAGAGGGAATCGGCCCGCAGGTCCCAGACGATCTGCTTACCGCTACCACAGGGGACGTTCACCCCCAGGTCGCCCGACACATGGAGGGGGGTGAGTTTTTTTCCGTCCGAGGACGTCACATTGAGCCAGACACGGAAAAGCTGGCCCCCACATCCATGCAGGTCGTATCTTACAACGAGCGTATCATGGCGGAACACCAGCTCCGGCCGTGTGATCTTGATCGTATCCTGTGCGCTCAGCATCAGGCCCATCCCCAGCATCAGGGATAAAAAAAAGCTTTTTTTCACTATGCTGTTCATTTCCTCATTATTTTTTGCCTCCGACACCGCGATCCTGCGGGCCGGCCCTCAAAAGTAAGCAATTACAGAGAAATCGCCATATCTCTGTTGTCACCTCGTCAATGCCTTAAAAACTTTTCCCAAGGAGTCCGGCAATCGGACTTTTTCATGCCGGGGTTTATCGCCACTGATGCCGGTCTCAGCGGCATCGACAAAAGGGAAGCCCATGGCGGGATAACGCCATTGGGGATCGGAAGGGGGGAATGACCGTTCATAGGGTTTTTCTATAAGCGAATGTCGATCATAACCCGTTCTTTTTCGCCATTTCCGGAGGTCATATTTCAGGAAAAGCACCTTTCCCCCCTCATGCCAGTAGAGACTGTCTTCCATACGGATACGGATCTTCACCCAAGGACCGCCCAGCATCAAGCCCCGGTCGCACCATTCATCATGCGACTCTTTTCCCCCGAAAAAAGAACAGGGCCAGAAGAATCAGCAGAATTTCACTGCTCATATCAAATATTTTTTCGTAAAATTAGGAATATCT
Organism: Bacteroidales bacterium; assembly: GCA_027067975.1. GTDB lineage: Bacteria > Bacteroidota > Bacteroidia > Bacteroidales > VadinHA17 > DRPN01. Next base: position 7,682 of record JAMOUS010000103.1, read on the forward strand.
TATCGGTTGCTCCCCATTAAGAGGGGCAGATCTTTAAAGATGCATTGAAATTTGGAATTTCGATGGAGTATCTATCAAATACCATCAAAAGATGAAAAAAGCGCGTGATCAAGAGAACAGCATGGACCGTCGCCGTTTTTTGAGGACGACGATAGCCGGTGTGGCGGCATTCACGGTCGTCCCACGACATGTGTTAGGCGGGCCGGGATACACGGCGCCTAGCGATCAGCTTACGCGGGCGATCATCGGCGTGGGTGGCATGGGCCGTGGCCATATCAAGTACAATGACGGGCGGCTGCTGGCTGTATGTGATGTCGACAAGAACCATTTGGAGCGGGCTTTGGCGATCGCCGGAAAGGGCGTCAAAGGCTACCGTGATTATCGCGAGGTGTTGGCCCGCCCCGACATCGACATCATCCACATCGCCACGCCGCCGCACTGGCACGGGCTGATGGCGGTGGAGGCCGCACGCGCCGGCAAGGATATCTGGTGCGAAAAGCCGATGACCCGCACCCTCGGCGAGGGGATCCGGGTGGTGGAAGAGGTACAGCGCTACGGCCGTATCTTTCGTCTCAACACCTGGTTCCGATTCCGGGGGACCTTTTATGGCATGAACACTCCCGTCAAGCCGTTGAAAAAGATCGTCGACAGCGGGGTGCTGGGCTGGCCGTTGAAGGTCACCGTCAGCGGCGTGACCGGCTTCAACTGGAAATTCTACTGGAGAGGGAAGACCAACCTGCCCCCCATGCCCGTACCCAAAGAGCTGGATTACGACTTCTGGCTGGGCCCCGCCCCCTGGAAGCCTTACAACCCCGAACATGTCCATGCCAAGTTCCGCGGCTACTGGGACTATGACGGCGGCGGCCTCGGCGACATGGGACAACATTACCTCGATCCCGTACAATACCTGTTGGGCAAGGACGACACCAGCCCTGTGAAGATCGAAGTGGATGCCCCCCAACAAGATTACTATGCCGTGGGAACATGGCGAAGGATCGAGTTCACTTACGAAGACGGATGCAAGATCATCCTCGACGGGGAGAACCGCGACAAGGATGCCGCCTATCTCGAAGGTCCCAACGGAAAGATCTTCCGCGGCATGCATTCGACCCTTCCCAACCTTGACAAGCTGATCGCCTCCCTGCCCGACCCCGAGCCGCAGGTCACCGACTTCGTCGAGGCGGTGAAAACACGCAAGAAGTTCGCCCTCAACGAACAGAACGGTCATCGCTCTTGCACCCTGGTCAACCTGGGCAAGATCGCCGTCCGGCTGGGACGGAACCTGGAGTTCAACCCTGTGCAGCAGCGTTTCGTCAACGACGAGGGAGCCAACCGGCTCATCGACCAGCCCATGCGTGCCCCCTGGAGCAAATGAACACAATACCATCTGATGACGATCGAACTGTAGACAAAATATCCCGAAAGATGAAAAAACCGATCATCCTCTTTCTGATACTTTCCCTGATAGCGAATGGCCTCCTGCAGGCGCAGGACCGCCGCACGCTGGAGACCAAGATCGCCGATATCCTGGCACAGATGCCCGCCGAAGATCTTGCCTATCGCGACCGTCTGGTCGAAGAACTTTTCTCACTAGGCAAGGATGGGTTCCTCCGTCTTTCGTCGCTGCTCGTAGCCCCCGGAAAAGGGAATGATGCAGCAGCAAGGATGGCCATCAACAGCATGGCGCGTGTCGCCTCCCTGGAGGAGGGAGGGGAGCACAGGACCTTCATGGAAAAGGTCTTGCTAGGCGCTTTGGACAACACGCGGGATCCGGAGGTAAAGCGTTTCCTGATCCACCAGCTCAACCTGGTGATCAGTGATGCGGCCGTTCCCGCGCTGGTCGCCTGTCTGCATGACACGATGCTCTACGAACCTGCCACGCAGGCTCTTCTCTCTTTGCGCAGTGAGGCAGCTGCCGCGGCTCTTCTGCAGGCCCTGGAGGGGGCCAACGGCGCCCAGCGCATCACGCTCATCAAAGCATTGGGGGAGCTGCGCCACCGTCCTGCCGCGCCGGTCATACAACAATATGCCGGCAGCAAGGACCCCACGCAGCAACGCGTCACCCTCCAGGCGCTGGCCCGCATCGGCGACCCTGTCTCCTACAAGACCTTATGGCAGACTGCCTCCCTTGCCGAGGGCTATGAGCCGACCATGGCGCTGGCCTCTTTTGTCACCTACCTCGACCGCCTTGGGGAAGAAGGGGAGAAAGAGCTTTGCGAACAAGGGATCGAAGCCCTTTTGAAAAAGTGCACCTCCCCGGCCCTGTTGCACGACCGGGCAGCCGCAGTAGCAGTGAAGGTGCATTGTTCCGGCCGGGAGGCCCTGCCTCTCCTCTGCCACGAAGCCGAAAACCCCGACAAAGCCTACCGGGGCGCTATCCTCGACCTCGCCACCCAGTTAGGGAAAGATGACCCTGCTGTCACAAAGAGGTGGTTTGCGCTGGCCCGTAAGGCTGATCCTTCCGTCAGGGCGGACATCCTGGCGATGTTGGGACATCGGGGCGACAAGAGCGCGGCTGCGTGGATCCTCAAGAAGAAAATGCTGGAAGATCCCAACCCCCAGGTACGGCAGGCGGCGTTGGAGACCTACACCCGCCTCACCGGCAAGGAGGCCCTCCCCCTCCTGCTCGACCACCTGAAAAGCGGCCAGGATGTCCCCTTCGTCCGCGATCTTATCCTCACCCTGGTCGGACGGGATGATCTCCCGCAGATCGCCGCGACGGCATGTGCCACCACGGGGGAGGCGCTGGCAGCCTGCCTCTATATGATCGGTGTGCGGGGAGGGAGCGACTACTTTCATCTCGTGTATGAGCAATGCTCTTCCGATGACCCGCAGGTGCGGAGCGCCGCCTATGCGGCGCTGCCGGGGGTGGTGAGCGCTGCGGACCTCTCAGAGGCGCTTGAGCTCCTTCTCTCCGCCCGGACCGAGGAGGAGGTCACCCAGGCCCGCCAGGCGGTGGTAACAGCCCTGAACGAGGCCCCGGACAAGAAAGCTGCTCTGGACAAGCTCGTGAAAGTGATGGACGCCATCCGCGACAAGGAGCGGATCATCTCCCTGCTTCCCGCCGCCGGCACCCCCGAAGCCCTGCAGGCCGCCGAAGAGATCTTCACCACCAGCGAGGGGGAGGAACAGGAAGCCGCTTTCCGGGCCCTGGCCTCCTGGCCGGATGCGTCGGTGCTGCCCGTACTCTACCGCATCGCCACACAGGTGGCCTCGTTCAGCCACCGTGCCTTCGTGGCGTTTGTCAAGAAAGTCGACAGCTCCGACCTGCCCGATGAGCAAAAACTTTTGCAACTACGCAAGATCATGCCCCTGGCCACCGTCGACGCCGAAAAGAAAATGGTGCTGAAGGCGGTGGGTAAACTGCACATCTTCCCGGCCCTCGTGTATGCCGGGCAATACCTTGACGAACCCTATGTCGCCAATGCCGCCGCCCGCGCTGTAACCCAGATCGCACTCCCCTCGCCCGACGGCCGCAAAGGCATGGAGGGAAAGATCGTCAGGGAACTGCTGGAAAAAGCCAAAGAAAAGATCACCGGCGAAGAGAGCAATTACCTGAAAGCCCGTATCGAGGATTACCTTGAAAAGATGCCGGAGGTGGAAGGGTTTGTCCCGATGTTCAATGGCAAAGACCTCAGCGGATGGAAAGGGTTCGTGGCCAACCCCATCCGGCTGGCACGGATGAGCCCGGAAGAGATCAAGGAAAAGCAAAAAGAAGCCGACAAGGAGATGCATCAACACTGGAGTGTGCAGGATCATACGATCGTCTTCAACGGCAAAGGTCACAACCTGGTGTCGGAGAAAAACTACGGCAATTTCGAGCTGTGGGTCGACTGGCGCATCACCAAGGGGGGTGACAGCGGCATCTACCTCCGCGGCACACCCCAGGTACAAATCTGGGACACTTCCCGCCGCGAGGTGGGAGCGCAGGTGGGCTCCGGCGGCCTCTACAACAACAAGCGCCATCGCAGCACACCGTTGAAAGTGGCCGATAATCCTGTGGGTGAATGGAACACCTTCCATATCATCATGGTCGACAGCATCGTCACGGTATGGCTCAACGGTGAGCTGGTGGTCGATCATGTTCCGTTGGAGAACTACTGGGACCGCAGCCGTCCCATCTTTCCCACCGGTCCCATCGAACTGCAGGCCCACGGTACCGACCTGGCCTTCCGCGACATTTATATCCGGTAACTCCCTTCCCAAAAAGGAAAGAGCGGGAGAGTCTCCCGCTCTTTTTTTGGTCTCAACTCCTCAATTGCGACCAAAACCTATTTTGTCACAATGATCCTTTTCAGAACGCTTTTCTCCTTCGATCTCACTCCCACATACCATACCCCCGACACCAGAACGGATACATCCAAATGGAATGACGAGAGAGAAACGTTGTCTCCAAAATGATATTGTGCATGGAGCGTTCCATTCTCATCCATCAGATAGAGGGTGATATCTTCCAACGTTTCTTCACAATGGAAACGGAGTTGGTCGCGCACGGGGTTGGGCCACACCTCAAGATCGATCTCTCCCGGGCAACCGGAGGGCTCATCCGGCAGGGAATGAACATCCGTGATCAAAAAATGGGAGCAGGCGATCACATTGGCCGAGACTGTAAAAATGGGATTGAAACCATCCTTGCAGTTCGGACAGGTAGTGCCAGAAATACAATCGGGATTATGGGGATGGCAAAGATCTTTGTAACGGGGATCGAAGGTGTATGTGATGTGGAGGGTATCTGTCCCTTTTTCTTCCGAAAGATCGTATCGGTAAAGCTTGGCGATGGAGCCGGGGCACCATCCGGCGCGGGGATAATACCAGGTGCCGAGCTGGCCGGTACAGTTGTCGGGGTTGGGATCACACTGGCGCCATAGGTCTTGCGTCAACTGCTTCCCATTCACCGTCAAATAGTTGATTGCATGATAGAATTCGGCAGCATTTTGGCTGTTGTTTTTTCCCCAGCCATGTCCGGTGGTGACCAGGTCGAGGAAAAGGGCTTCTGTAGCCCGATGTACAGGCACATCTACCGGTGGCACGGGTTGCAGGTTGGCCGGATCACCGAAAGGAAAAGTCCTGTTCCACAAAACATACACCTGTTTATAGGGATAATCGGGTATTCCCTGCTCATATTCCAGATCGAGGGTCACCTCCCATCCTCCGGTACCCCAGGTATCAATCCTGAGACGGTACGGAACCTTTCCCTGTAACAAGCCCATATAGTCGGTGAGGTCGATCGTATGGTTACAGGGTACCCCGTAGGGGGTTATATACCGGATGATCTCC
>JAMOUS010000104.1 GCA_027067975.1 Bacteroidales bacterium
CGGGAAGCCCGGCCTCGGCGTCACCGAAAATTAACATTCTTTAACACTGCCCGTCTTGACGCATATCCTATCGGGATATATTTTTGCTCATCGTTCTGAATGTGGCATAAAATGATAGGAGGAAATTTTATGGCATTTGGTACGCGTTTTTCCGGGCGGGTGTTCCTTCCCGCGATGATGTTCTGGTTTTCTGTTCTGACGGGAGCGGCCCAGGTGTCGCTCTATACGCCCTACGTGAAGGTGTCGGTGCCGCCGGGCAAGACGTTGAAATATGTTATCGACGTAAAGAACAATGGCGGTACGATGCAGCGTCTTACGCTGGATCTGCGAGGCATGCCGGAAGGATGGACCTGGGACATGAAGGTCGACGGCTGGGATGTCAAGCAACTGGCGGTCCTGCCGCATGACAAAAAGAGCATCAATCTGGAGGTGAATGTCCCTTACAGAGTAAAGAAGGGGACCTATGCCTTCCGCGTGGTGGCCGGCAGTTATTCGCTGCCCCTCTACATTGCGGTTTCGAAGGAGGGGAAATACAAGACCGAGTTCACCACGAAGCAGGACAACATGCAGGGCAACTCGCGTGCCAGTTTTACCTTCAATGCCCAGTTGAAGAACATCACCGGCGAGAAGCAGCGCTATTCGCTGCAGGCCAACCCGCCGCGCGGCTGGCGTGTGATCTTCAAGCCCAATTACAAACAGGCCACCTCTGTCGAGGTCGAGCCCAACAATACGGTGAACGTCACCATCGAGGTGAAGCCGCCGCATGAGGTGAAGGCGGGACGGTATACCATCCCCGTGCGGGCGGTGGCGGGCAACATGTCGGCCACCCTCAACCTGAGCGTCGAGATCACGGGCACCTATGAACTCGACCTCACCACGCCGACGGGCTTGCTCAGCACCCGCATCACGGCCGGAAGCGAGAAGAAGATCACCCTCTTAGTACGCAATACCGGTTCCGCTTTGCTCAACGATGTGCGTTTCCGGGCCTCAAAGCCGGCCAACTGGGAGGTGACGTTCGAGCCCCAAAGCCTCCCCACCCTCGAGGCCGGGAAGAGTGAAGAGGTCACGGCCACCATCAAAGCCTACAAAAAGGCGGTGGCAGGCGACTATGTGGTGAACATCACCGCCTATACGCCCGAGACCTCCTCGAAGGTGGCGTTCCGGGTGACGGTACGTACGCCCATGCTCATGGGCTGGCTGGGGATCCTCATCATCTTCGTGGCCCTCGGGAGCGTCTATTACCTGGTGCGCAAGTACGGAAGGAGGTAAGCCGTGAACGGGACGATGATCGAACTGTCGGGCCTGACCAAACGGTATGGCGACTTCACGGCGGTCGACCATCTCGACCTGCAGGTCGCCAAAGGGGAGATCTTCGGCCTGTTGGGGCCGAACGGCGCAGGGAAGTCGACCACCATCCTGATGATCCTGGGACTTACCGAGCCGGACGAGGGGAGTGTGCGCGTCGCCGGCATCGACCCGGTGAGCCGGCCGGTGGAGGTGAAGAAGAAAGTAGGATACCTGCCCGAGGATGTGGGCTTTTATGAGAGATACAGCGGCCTGGAGAACCTGGTCTTTACGGGCCGCCTCAACGGACTCCCGATGAAAGAAGCACGGCGCCGGGCCGAAGAGCTGCTGGAGAAAGTGGGGTTGGCAGAGCATGCGGAGAAGAAGGCGGGACTCTATTCCCGTGGGATGCGGCAGCGCCTCGGCCTGGCCGACGTGCTCATCAAACACCCCGAGGTGATCATCCTCGATGAGCCGATCCTGGGTCTTGACCCTTATGGGGTGAAAGAGTTCCTTGAGACCATTGTGCGGCTGAGCCGGGAGGAGGGGATCACCGTGCTTTTCTCATCGCACCATCTTTACCAGGTGCAGCAGGTGTGCGACCGTGTGGGACTTTTCGTCAGCGGTCGCCTGCTGGCCGTGGGCGATATCAACACCCTTTCGCAGCAGCTCTTCGGCAACGATGCCTGGGCGGTGGAGGCTACGGTGGCCGGAGATCGTGTGCCGGAGAAAGTGGTCGAGGCCGTCAAAAAGATCGAAGGGGTCACAAAGGTCCGTGCCGACGGCAACAGAATGACCGTGGAATGCAGCCATGACATCACCGCCGGTGTTGCAAAGGCCATCATCGACGCTGGCGCCGGTTTGCTGAGCCTCAACCGTAAGGAATACGGCCTCGACGACATCTATTACCACTACTTCGAAAAAGCTGAAACGGCATAGTCTGATCTCAAAAGCATGACGACCATGAACGGCATCGCGGGAACGACGGAGAAGGTGAAAAAGGAAAGATGGTGGACCCGTCTGCGGGGGAGCTCACGCCGTGAGGAGGAGCAGGTGATGCCTCCTTTCCGTGTGCTGGTGCAGAAGGAGATCGCCGACCAGGTGCGGAGTTGGCAGTTCATCATCCTCATCGCCATCATCGCCCTGACGACGATGGGGTCGCTCTATACGGCTCTTTCGAACATCCGGGATGCCATCAAACCCGACGATCCCACCTCCTCATACATCTTCCTGAAACTCTTCACCCTCTCCGACGGGACGATGCCTTCGTTTTTGGTGTTCATCAGCTTTCTGGGACCGCTTTTAGGCATTGCCCTGGGGTTCGATGCGATCAACTCCGAGCAGAACCGCGGTACGCTCAGCCGTCTGTTGGCGCAGCCGATCCATCGCGACTATATCATCAATGCGAAGTTCGTCGCCTCGCTGACGGTGATCGCCGTGATGTTCTTCTCGCTGGGCTTGCTGGTGACCGGCATCGGCATCCTGGCCACGGGGATTGCTCCCACGCCGGAAGAGTTCGCACGTATCCTCTTGTTCATCTTTGTGAGTGTGCTGTATGTGGCCTTGTGGCTTAATATGTCAGTGTGGTTGTCGGTGAAGTTCCGCCAGCCGGCCGCCTCGGCCCTCACGGGCATGGCGGTGTGGATCTTCTTCAGCGTCTTCTATCCGATGATCGTCAACCTGATCATCAAGGGGATGTCGCCGCCCTCGTGGACGGTGAACCCGGCCTATGAGCTTTTCCTTAACAAGCTCAAGTTGACCTTGATGCGTCTGGCGCCCAACTATCTCTTCAGCGAGGCCACCTCGACGTTGCTGATGCCGTCGGTGCGCAGCCTGGGACCTCTGACGATGGAGCAGCTCAGCGGCGCCATCCCCGGACCTTTGCCGCTGGGGCAGAGCCTCCTGCTCATCTGGCCCCACATCACCGCCTTCATCGCCCTCACCGTCATCTTCTTCGTCCTCGCCTACGTCCCCTTCATGCGGCGGGAGATCCGGGCGAGATAGAATAGAAGAGATAAAGCGATAATGCGATTCCGCCTTCGCTAAAGCTACTGCGGACGTGGAAAGGCAAAAGGGTTCAGGCATGGTCATCCGAAAACTCCCAACTCGATACTGGGAACTCCGAACTCGGAACTATGCCGTTAAGGCAAAAGGCAACCGTTTTTAGTATCGAGTTCGGAGTATCGAGTTCGGAGTATGAACGTCTTCCGCTTCGGCTTTGCCTTGCGAAAGACGGGACTCACTGACTTTAGGCACTCGAAGTCCTTCCCCTCCTCCAGTCATTCATCGCTTTCCTTGATCCAGTTCACCAGTCCTTTTTTCCGGATGATCCCTCTCAGTTTTTCCGGGAGGGGTGCGAAAGAGAATTTTCTTTCGCCGACGGTGACGGTACCTTTTTCAGCGTCGACATACACTCTGTCACCGGGCTGGTAAGCTTCGACGGCTTCGGGCAGGACGATGAGCAGCAGGCCCTGGTTGACCGAAGAGCGGAAGAAGATGCGGTTGACCGACTTGACGATGACGGCCTGTACGCCGGCATGGGCCAGTCCTACGGCGGGATGTTCGCGGGAGCTGCCGCAGCCGAAGTTCTCACCGGCGATGATGATGTCGCCCGGCTGCACGTTGGGGGAGAAGTTGGGGTCGAAACCGGCGAAGAGATGGGGCAGGATGGCCTCTGGGTCGCTGCTGAGCACCTTGTAGGTAAGGTTGCCGGCGAACATCTGGTCGGTGTTGAGGTCGTTGACATCCTTGTAGTTCCACACGCCGTGGATACGTCGCAGCTCGCCCTCGGGGATGGTGAGGGTGGGGGAGGGCTCCCGCTTGTAGGGGAACACTTCGTGGCCGGGTTGTGGCCGTGGGTCGGTGATCTCGCCGGTGACGGCCGATACGGCCACGGTGGCGGGAGATGCCAGGAAGATGCTGGCGTTTTTGTTGCCCATGCGGCCGAGGAAGTTGCGGTTGGCCGTGGAGATGACATTGTAGCCGTCGGCGGGGATGCCCTGGCCTGTGCCCAGGCAGGGACCGCACGAGGGCGAGAGGATGTTGGCACCGGCTTCGACGAGCGTCTCGATGGTGCCGTCTTTCATCGCTTCGAGGTAGATCTCGCGCGAGGCGGGCGACACCAGCAGTTGAAAGCCTTCTTTGATCTTTTTTCCTTTCAGATAGCGGGCTGCCAGCTGCAGGTCGTCGAGACGGCCGTTGGTACAGGTGCCGATAAGACCCTCGTGGAGGGGTGTGCCCGCCACCTCGGCCAGTGCCCGCACGTTGTCCACCTGGTGGGGCGCCGCCACCAGGGGATAGAGGCTGCTCAGGTCGATCTCCAGCTCCCGTACATAGGAGGCGCCCTCGTCGGCCCAGACACCTTCGATCTCATCTTCACCATAGAAGGCGGCCAGCACCTCGTCGGGCGGGAAGACGGCGTTCTTGGCCCCCATCTCCGAGGCGAGGTTGGCCAGCGTCATGCGTTCGGAGATGCTCAGGGTCTTCACCCCCTCGCCGTGGTATTCGATGGAGAGGTAGTTGGCGCCGGCCGAGCCGATCATGCCGATGATCCAGAGGGAGAGGTCCTTGGCGAAGACCCCCTCGGGCAGGCGGCCGTGGAGGGTGATCTTCATCGACTCCGGCACGCGGAACCACGTCTCGCCGCGGCGCCAGATGCCGGCGGTCTCGGTGCGGTCGATGCCGGCGGCCAGGGCGTTGAAGGCCCCTGCCGTGCATGTGTGACTGTCGCTGCCGACGATGATCATCCCCGGCCGGGCATGGTACGACATGATCTGGTGACAGATGCCACGCCCCGCATCGTAGAACATCGTGATACCCTGCTCACGCACCATGTCGCGGATGGCCTGGTACTGCGTAGCCAGCGCCGCACTCGTCGGGGGGGCATTGTGGTCGAGCACCACCAGCAGCCGCTCGGGATGCGCAATGCGCCCGCCGTTCATCTTCTGAAAGGTCTTGTAAATGCTTGCCGTGTTATCGTGCGAGAGGACAATGTCCGGCTCACGAAAGACAATGCTCCCTGCCGGCGCTCCCAGGATCTTCTCTGCGAAGGTTTGGGGTTTGGAGTTCATAGTTCGGAGTTTTCGAGTATCGGGTTCTTAGTATCGAGTTCTTAGTATGGAGTATGGAGTTCAGAGTATCGAGTTGACAATTTCCAACTTGAAACCTGAGACTTGTAACTTGTAACTTGTAACTTATAACTTATAACTTGTAACTTAAAACAACCCTCCATTCTGATAGATCTCCATCTGCACTTCGGAGAAGGGGTTTACCTTGCCTTTTTTTCCGTTGCGCAGGTTCTCGACCTCGCCGGTCAGCAGGTTGAGGCGGAGGGTGTCGCCCTGTTGGAGTTCCAGGCCGGAGAGGTCGTCATAGGTAAGGATGGGGAAGGCGGCGTTGATGGCGTTGCGTTCGTAGATGGCGCCGAACGAGCGGGCGAGGATGGCTTGCACGCCCAAGCTCTTGAAGCAGTCGACGGCCTGTTGACGGGAGCTGCCGGCGCCGAAGTTCTTGCCGGTGATGACGATGTCGCCGGGCCGGGCCTCGCGGGCAAAGTGTTCGAAGCCTTCCAGGTTGTCGAAGGTGTATTGTCCCATTTCCGCAATGTCGGTGACGGTGAGGTAGCGGTTGTGATAGATCATGTCGGTGTCGATGTTGTCGCGGTCGATGATCCAGACCCGTCCTTCGAGCACCCCGGTGAGGTCGTGGGGTTTTTCTTTGGCTTTGGCTTTGGCTTTCCGTATCCTTTCTTCCCGTTCTTCCATGTCGAACGCTGCCGGCGTGTCGGGGATGTCGTCGGGGGTGGTGATATATCCGGCGACGGCCGAGGCGGCGACGACGGCGGGGGAGGCGAGGTATACTTCGCCTTTTCCCTGTTTCCCGGGGAAGTTACGGTTGCCGGTGCTGATAGTCACCTCGCCGGGGCCGTTCTGTCCCACCTGGCCGGCGGCGCAGCCGGCACAGCCGGCGTTGGAGACGAGTGCCCCTGCCTCCTTGAACACCTTCAGCAGGCCTTCGGTGAGGCATTGCATCCACACCTCGTCGGTGGCGGGGACGATCTTCAGGACAACCCCCGGAGCCACGTGGCGTCCCCGCAAGATCTCAGCCACCATACGCATATCTTCGATGCGGCCGTTGGTGCAGCTGCCCACAAAGGCCGAGTCGATCTTCGTCTTCTTCACCTCATCCACCGGCACGGTGTCGTGCGGCTTGCCGGGGCGTGAGACCCGCGTGACGAAGTCGTTGGCGTTGAGCGTGACCACCCGGTCGTAGTGGGCATCCGGGTCGGCAAAGACGGGCGTGACCGGCTTGCCGGCACGGGATTCGCAGTAGCGGATGATCTCGTCGTTGGGGGGGAAGAGCAGGATGATGGCGCCCATCTCGGTGCCCATGGAGGCGATGGTGATGCGGTCGTTGAGATGGAGCCGGTCGACCACACTGCCGTACATCTCCACGGCATAGCCCAGCAGGCCGTTGGCGCCGAAACGGGCCAGCAGGTTGAGCACCACCTCTTTGGCCGTGAGGCCGGGGGGGATCTTGCCCTCGATCACCAGTTTCATTGTCGGCGGCACCTTGAACCATACCTTGCCGCGGGCCCAGGCGGCGGCGATGTCCTTGTCGCCCATGCCTTGGCCGAAGGCCCCCACCGCCCCCAGGATGTTGGCATGCGAGTCGGTGGAGATGGCCGTGACACCCGGATAGACCAGCCCCTCGTCAATGAGCAGGTGAGTGCCGATGCCGGCGTTGATGTCATATACCTTGATGCCGTGTTTGCGGGCATAGATGCGGCAGATCTGCTGGTTGGTGGCATACTTCTGGTCCGACCCCGTGGGGTTGGTGTCGAAGGTGAAGAAGGTGCGGGAAGGGTCCTCCAGTGTGAGACCGTTCTCTTCCATGTTCTTCACCACATTGGCCCCGCCGAAGTCGCGGGCCACACGCACGTCGATGAAAACATCCACGATCTCGCCCGGCGAGACCTTCTCTTTTCCGGCATGCACCGCCAGGATCTTCTCAATGATCGTCATTCCCATGATCCGAAAACTTTGGCATAAAAATACAAAAATAGTATATAGTTCCGGGGGAGAGACGGAGTCCCGTCAAAAAAAATGACAAGTGGCCAGAAGGATCTAGCGGGATGCAGAAGAGGAGTATTTTTGGCTGTTAATGAGCTTGTTCTCCTTGTATTCCCTGATCTCCACGATCTTGCCGGCAGGATCCCGGATCAGGACCTTCCCCTCGAGATTATCGTTCTTCCAGGTTCCCTCCATACGAAAGCCGGAAGGAAAGTAAATGACGCCGGGGCCCTCCCTTTTGCCGTTTCTGAACGTTCCTACGAATTTTTTCCCGTCTTGCCATACGAAACTGCCCTGACCTTCTTTTTTATTGTTTTTCCAATCTCCCCAGTATCCGTATTGAGGCAAAAAACGGAGAAGGTAGGTGTCGGGATCTTTGACGACCCTGACCGTTTTGAATTTATTGGGGTATCGTTGGATGGCGGGGAAAAGATACCTTTTGGTGGAGGAGAATCCCAGCTGATCCAGAACAACGTAATCCGTGCTCTTTCTTTTCAGGTATTCGATCTGTTTTTCACGGTCGAGGGTGTTGAGATATCCGGTGACATAACGGTGAGAGAATAGATAGAAAAGTTGCCCTTTTCGGCAGCAGATCACCGAGGTGTCGGGGGTGTGTTGGGACGCCCATAGGGCCAGATCAAAATAGTTCTGATATTTTTTGGGGTAAGGTTTCTGGGCCGATCTTTTCAGATAAGAAACGGTGCCGGAGGCGTAAGGTCGGATCACTACCAGTGAGATGAGGGTTAGGAAAATCAGTGCGGGTTCGGGGGACACTCTCTTCCGGAAGATACGTTGGGTGATGAGGATCAGCAGATCCGTCAAGCCATAAACGAACAATGAGAAAAGGAGAGGGATGAAGGGAAGGATAAAGCGTGTGCCGGTCCAGACGGGGGGCCACAAAAGCAGGATGCCAAAGGTGAAGAGAAGATAGAAGAAGATCAGCTCTCTGAATTTTTTCAGTCGGTATAAGCCCCATATCATGACCAGGACGATGAAGATCCCGTAGAGCCATTCAGAGGGTAACACGGGGTCTTTGTAACTCTTGATGTGGATGAAGTTGAAAGATCCCTGCGGGATCTCACGTGTGATATAACGCTCGATGTTGTTCCAGATGCGGCCGAACCAGTCGGTGAATTCCATGTGTCCCAGTTCCGGTCGGTAGGGATTCTTGAACATCATGGAGTGTATGTATTGGTTTCCCCCCAAGCGTTGGGACCGGAGGAACCAGGGGATGTTCAGAACGATAAATCCTCCGGACAAAGCAACGGTGTAATCCCATTTTCTTCTCCAGGCCAGCCAGGCGACAAATGCCAGAAACAGGGACAAGCCCGTCGAACGGATCATGTATGTGAAGACCATCAGGGGGATGAGCAGTAAAAAACGCCAGTTTTTCCATACCGGAAGGGAATAGTCCGTTCCCATGAACAACCACAGGAGCAGGGTGGAGAAGAAGAGAAAGGGGATCTCGCTCATCATGATCATGGAATAGTACAGCAAATGGAAATTGAAGATCAGGAAAAGGATCGTGATGAACGGGATATGAATGTTGCCTGTGATCTTCCGGAGGATGAGGAAAAGCAGTAAGAAAGAGAGGAAAAGGAAAGCTCCGTTCAATTTTTTGATGTCCAGGATATCTGCATGGAAAAACTTGATCGCCACGGCGATGATAGCGGGATAGCCGGGAGGGAAATGGTTATGGGGTGTTTTTTCCAGGGTGTGGATGTTGGTGTACCCCTGGCCGGTGGCGAGGGCTGTGCCGAGGATATAGTAGCCTGCATTGTCCCCGCCCAGATTGATCTTCTTGTCGAAAGTGTCGTGATAGACCCGGATAAAAGAAAAGGACAAAATGAGGGCGTACAGCACCAACAGGGCGGTGGAGAGGATCTGTTTGCCTGTTGTTTGTGACGACGGGGCGGTTGCAGGTCTTGTTTTTTTCGTCATGGATGTCTATAAAGACGGTCCTGCTAAAATACGATTTTCTTCGTTATTCTTGCCAATCCACTCGGGGGGAGTGATAGAAGCGAATTCCCATAGCCTGGAAGCGGCGGGCGAAGCGTCCGAGGCGGTTGCGGTAATCGTCCCAGTCGCGGCGTGCAGCTTCCGACCAGCCGATTTCGGCGTGGCCGGCCAGACGCGGGAAGGCCATGAAGTTCAGATCATCCATGTTGGTGATCGTCTCGGTCCAGATGGGCGATTCCACTCCTGCGATGTGTTCTCTGCCGATGCCTTCGACGAGGGTGGTAGGATCCCAGTTGTATGCCTGGTCTACCTCTACGTAGCCGGCCCAGTGCAGTCCCAGCGGGCAGAGGGAGTCGTACTGCATGTCGAGGTAAGTGCGGTCGGCGGGCGACATGATCACGCGGGCGCCTTTCTCCACGGCCCGTTTGGCATTCTCGGCCCGGGCCCAGTACTGTACGATGGTGCCCGGCCGCAAGCCGGCATGGGAGATCTCGTCCCAGCCGATCACCTGTTTGTCGTGACGGGCGACGATCTCCTGCGCCCGCTCGATGAAGGGGATATATTCTTCCATGGGGGTGACGTGCGACTCGTCGCCGCCGATGTGGAACCATGCTCCCGGCGTGAGGGCCGAGATCTCACCCACCACGTCGTCGATGAATTTGTAGACCTCCTCCTTCCTTGTGCAAAGGGTGCTGAAACCCACGTTGGTGCCGGTGTAGAGCTCACGAGCCTTGCCGTCGCAGTTGAGTTCGGCATACGAAGCCAGGGCGGCGTTGGTGTGGCCGGGCATGTCGATCTCGGGGATGAGGGTGATGAAACGGCTGGCGGCATAGTCCACCAGCGCTTTGTATTCTTCCTGGGTGTAATACCCGCCTTTGCCGCCGCCCACTTGTGTCTGGGCGCCGATCTCAGTGAGACGGGGCCACGACTTGATCTCGATGCGCCATCCCTGGTCGTCGGAGAGGTGCAGGTGCAAGCGGTTGAGCTTGAAGGCGGTCATCTCGTCGATGAGGCGTTTCACATCTTCCGGCGGGAAGAAATGACGGGCCACGTCGAGCATCACCCCCCGGTGTTCATAGACCGGACAGTCGCAGATGGTGCCGGCGGGGATCAGCCACGGACCCGGCTGCACCGAATCTTTCTCGATGGCGGCGGGCAGCAGTTGCCGTAAAGTCTGGATCCCGTAGAAAACCCCCGCAGGGGTGTTGGCACGGATCACCATATGACGACGCGAGACCTTCAACTCATATCCTTCCTTGCCGAGATCGGGCGCGTCGTTCGACAGTGTCAGCCGGATGTCTCCCCCCTCCGAAGAGGGTTTTACCTCTTTTACCCGGAGTTCATATCCTGTGGCGGGATTGAACAGCCCGGCCAGGTAATCCCCCACCGCTTTCAATTGTTCGTTGCCTTCATCCACGGCGATGACGGTCCGCTTTTTCAACCGGAAAGCTCCCTCTTCGGGGGTGATCGAGCTGGGCAGGGGGATTATGCTCCGCTCGGCCATGTTCTGCTCGGGAACCTTATGCCGGCACGCGATCAGTGAAAGCACCATCATTCCGACGATCATCCCTTTCCAGCCTGTGTTCTTCTTCTCCCTCTTGTGCATTTTCATGATCTTTATCTGTTTTGTCCGTTTGTGAAAATATAAAACATTTTTGTGGTTACAAAAATTTTGAGAAAGAGAAGGAAATACCTATTTAAATCACTTCCGTCCAAAATACCGGAAAAAAGGTAAGAAAAAATCCCGCTCCGAAAGAGCGGGATTTTATTTTTAAGGATTTCAACCACAAAATCCTAAAA
>JAMOUS010000105.1 GCA_027067975.1 Bacteroidales bacterium
GACTGCCGCAAATGCACCGAGGCATGTCCCGCCAGCATCCGTGTGCATGAGAAGATACGTGTCAGCACCGACGAGTGCACGGCCTGCCTCACCTGTACCTCCGTATGCCCGGAACCGGAGACGCTGATGCTCTCCTTCTCGAAAAAAAGACGAAAACCCATCCCCGCGCGCGTCGTCGCCTGGATCATCCTGGGCATCTTCCTCCTCTTTTCCCTCGTCGCCCGCATCACCGGCCACTGGCACAACACCATCCCCCTCCAGGAATACCAGTACCGCATCCGTGAGATCAACGACCCCAAATATGAACATACACAAAGTTCGGTTCGGAGTTCCCTGGATGGAATTGGGAGTTTCAGGTTTCAGGTTCCAGGTTTCAGGTTTCAGGTTCCAAGTTGACAATTGACAATGCCTGAACCCTTTTATCTTTTTCCTTTTATCTTTTGTCTTGGAAGAGGCGGATCGCCTCATCGCCTCATCACATTATCGCTTTATCGCTTTATCGCTTCATCGCATTACCGTCTCCGCCTTCCCTCTCACGCTTCGAGTTTCTTCAGCTCTTCCCGGATGCTCTCTTCAAGGTTGTCGAGGCTGCCTTTGACGAAGGGTTCGCCGGTGATCTTCTCATACAGTTCGATATACCGTTCGGAGACCTGCTGCACGAACTCCGGCGTCATCTCCGGCACCTGCTGTCCCTCTTTTCCCTGGAAACCGTGCTCGATGAGCCATTCCCTGACGAACTCCTTGGAGAGTTGGCGTTGCGGCTCGCCCTTGGCAAATCGCTCTTCATACCCGTCGGCATAGAAGTAGCGCGACGAGTCGGGCGTATGGATCTCGTCGATGAGGACGATCCGGCCGTCCACTTTGCCGAATTCATATTTGGTGTCGACGAGGATCAATCCTTTTTCGGCAGCCATCTCGGTGCCGCGGCGGAAGAGCTCGAGGGAGAGGCGTTCCAGCTCGTCGTATTCCTCTTCGGGCACCAGTCCGCGGCGGATGATCTCCTCGCGGGAGATATCTTCGTCGTGGCCCACCTCGGCCTTGGTGGTGGGGGTGATGATGGGGGTCTCGAAGCGCTGGTGTTCGCGCATCCCCTCGGGCAGGGGCACGCCGCACAGCTCGCGCTTGCCGCTGCGGTACTCCCGCCATGCATGCCCCGTAAGGTAGCCCCGCACCACCATCTCGACCATGTAAGGCTCAGCCTTCCGGCCGATGGTGACATTGGGATGGGGCGAGGAGATCTTCCAGTTGGGAACAATATCGGCCGTGGCATCGAGGAACTTCACCGCGATCTGGTTGAGCACCTGCCCCTTGTAGGGGATCCCCTCGGGGAGGATCACATCGAAGGCCGAGATGCGGTCGGTGACCACCATCACCAGGTACTTGTCCCGGATGGTATATACATCTCTCACCTTGCCGTGGTACACGGAGGTCATCCCGTCGAAGGAGAAGTCGGTGCGGAGGAGTGTCTTTTCTTTCATGGCGGATCTATTTTTTTTCGTTCGCATTGTTTTTCCGTTCGTCCTTGTCGTAGGCGTCGACGATGTTTTTCACGAGGGGGTGTCGCACGATGTCTTCGGGGCCGAAGCGGACGACGGCGATGCCCTCGATGCCCTCGAGGAGGCGGATGGCCTGGAGGAGGCCGGAGCTCTCGCGACGGGGCAGGTCGATCTGGGTAACGTCGCCGGTGACAATGAACTTGGAGTTCATCCCCATGCGGGTGAGGAACATCTTCAGCTGGCTGACGGTGGCGTTCTGTCCTTCGTCGAGAATGACGAAGGCGTTCTCGAGGGTGCGGCCGCGCATATAGGCGAGGGGGGCGATCTGTATGGTCTCGTCCTCGAGGTAGGCGAGCAGTTTTTTATAGGGGATCATGTCGCGCAGGGCGTCGTAGAGGGGCTGGAGGTAGGGGTCGAGTTTGTCGCGCATGTCGCCCGGGAGGAAGCCCAGGTGTTCGCCGGCCTCGACGGCGGGGCGGGTGAGGACGATGCGCTTGACCTCGCGGTTCTTGAGCGCCCGCACGGCCAGGGCGATGGCGGTATAGGTCTTGCCCGTGCCGGCGGGGCCGATGGCGAGGATGAGGTCATGACGCGCCTCCTCGGCCACGAGACGCGCCTGGTTGACGGTACGGGCACGGATGGGCTGGCCGTCGATGCCGTAGATGATCACGTCGCCGCCGTCGCCGCCGCGCTGGCGGCGGCGCTCGCCCAGCAGGTCGGCCAGGTCCTCCTCGCCAAGGGTGTTGTGGTCGTGGATGAACGCCAGCACCCGCGACAGCACCTCCTCAAAACGGCGGATCTCCTCCTCTTCCCCCACCACCTTGATCTCACTGCCGCGGGGGATCACCTTCAGGCGCGGAAAGGCCGCACGGATGCGGTCGACACGGCTGTTGTGGACGCCATACAGCACCACCGGCTCGATGCCTTCCAAATATATGGTCTTTTCCGACATGCAGGTATGAGAGAATTATTACTTTTGTTGCTGCAAAATAAGGTTATTTTTTCAGGATGATCATCATCTTTCATCACTTTTTCTCCCGCCGATGGGTCTGATCACGCTCACCACCGACTGGCGCTCTTCGGATCATTTCCACGGCGCTGTCCGTGGGCGTATCCTCACATTGTGCCCCGGCGCCACGGTGGTGGACCTGGCCACGGGGCTGAAGCCTTTCGACCTGAAGGAGGCGGCTTTCGTGATGCAGCATGGTTATCCGCATTTCCCCGAGGGGACGGTCCACCTGTGCGGCGTACAGAGTGCGGTGGGGGCCAAGCCGTTGCTGGCGCTGCACCGCGGACAGTACTTCATACTCCCCGAC
>JAMOUS010000106.1 GCA_027067975.1 Bacteroidales bacterium
GTGCTGGGGGAGAATGACCGTTATGAGCCGCTCTGCCGCGCCTGTTACCTGAAGGCCATCGAGGAGGAGAAGAGCGGAAAAGGGAAGGGGGAAAGGTGATGGCACGGTATACATTACGGGAAGTGGCAGAGGCGGCCGGAGCTGTGATAACAGGAGCCGGAGAAGGTGAGGTGCGCGAGCTGCTCACCGACAGCCGCCGCATCGCCGACGCGGAAGGAGCACTCTTCGTCGCCCTGCACGGACCCCGCCATGACGGGCATGCCTTCATCCCTGCCGTCCACCGTCAGGGAGTGCGGTATTTCCTCGTCGACAGACCCGTGGAAGAAGGGTGGCCGGAAGAGGGGGTCACCTACCTGCAGACAGAGGACACCCTGCGGGCGTTGCAGCGACTGGCGGGGTGGCACCGCAGCCGTTACCGTGGCACCGTGGTGGCCGTCACCGGCAGCAACGGCAAGACGATCGTCAAGGAGTGGCTGGCCCAGACACTCTCTTCCTGGACGACCGTGGTGCGCAGTCCGGCCAGCTACAACTCCCAGGTGGGGGTGCCTCTTTCCCTGTGGCTTCTGGACAATGTATACCGTACGGCGGTGATCGAGGCGGGGATCTCACGGCCGGGGGAGATGCGGTACCTGCAGCGCATCGTCCGGCCACAGGTTGGGATCCTCACCAACATCGGGGAGGCCCACCAGGAGAATTTCTCTTCCTTCGAAGAGAAGCTGTTCGAGAAGCTGGAGCTATTCCGGGAGGCGGAGGTGCTGGTGCTGCGGGATGTGCCGTGGCTGCGGGGAGGGGTGGAGCGTTTCTTCGCAGGCGGCGGGCCACGGCGCTTTGTCTGGGGACAGGGTGCCGACGCTGCCCTGCGGGTGACGGCAGTGCGCAAAGAGGGGGGGCGGACGCACGTCACCGCCCGCTTTGAGGGGGAGGAGGTGACGGCCGTGATCCCCTTCCTCGACGATGCCTCCTTCGAGAACGCCATGCATGTGTGGGCGGCGGCGCTGGCACTGGGCATGGAGCCTTGGGAAGCCGCGACGGCGCTGCAGCACCTGCAGCCCGTGGCCATGCGGCTGGAGATCAAAAAAGGTGCCGGCGGTACGCTGCTGGTGAACGACTATTACAATTCCGACCTGCAGTCGCTCACCATCGCGCTGCAGGTGCTGCAGCAGCAGGACCCGCACGGGCGGCGTACGGTTATCCTCTCCGACATCCTGCAAAGCGGAAGACCGCCGGGCGAGCTCTACGGCGACGTGGCCCGCCGCCTGCGCGAACATGGCGTGCAGCGCTTCATCGGCGTCGGCCCTGCCCTCTCCGCCCATGCTTCCCTTTTCCCGGAAGGATCGCTCTTCTTTCCCGGTACGGAAGCCCTCCTTGAGGCCTTGCCCACACTCTCTTTCCGCGATGAGACCCTCCTGCTGAAGGGAGCACGCGACTTCCGTCTTGAGCGGGTCTCCCGCCTCCTGGAGGAGCAGGTACATGAGACCGTCCTGGAGGTCGACCTGGACGCCCTGCGGGAGAACCTCAACACCTACCGTAGTCTTCTGTTCCCCGGCACGCGTATCATGGCGATGGTCAAGGCGTTCGCTTACGGTGCCGGCGCCCTCGAGGTGGCGCGGGTGCTGGAGTATGAGCAGGTCGACTTCCTCGCCGTGGCCTATGCCGACGAGGGGGTGGCATTGCGCCAGGGGGGGATCCGCCTGCCCGTGGTGGTGATGAACCCCGAACGCTCGGCCTTCGACCAGATCATCCGCCACTCCCTCGAGCCGGAGATTTACAGCATGGAGATGCTCGAAGCCTTCCGTGTGGCGGTCGAAAAAGAGGGACTGCAGGATTATCCCATCCACATCAAGCTCGACACCGGCATGCACCGTCTCGGCTTTATGCCGGAGGAGACGGAAGCGCTGCTGAAGGTCCTAAGAGGCTGCCACAGCCTTTATGTACGGTCGGTCTTTTCCCATCTGGCGGCCAGCGATGATCCCTCCCAGGATGCTTTCACACACCGGCAGATCGCCTTGTTCCGGGAAATGGCGGAAAAGTTCGAGAAGAGGCTGGGGCACCGTATACTCAAACACATCCTCAACAGTGCCGGCATCGAGCGCTTTTCCGAAGCGCAGTTTGACATGGTGCGGCCCGGCCTGGGTTTGTATGGCGTGAGTCCTTCATTGTCGCAACGTCTGCGGGCGGTGGCCTCCTTCCGCAGCGTGGTGATCCAGGTGAAGGAGGTGGGCGAAGGGGAGACCGTGGGATATGGGCGTTCGTTCCGGGCCTCACGGCCCGTGAGGATTGCCGTGGTGCCCGTAGGCTATGCCGACGGCCTGCGCCGTAACCTCAGCGACGGTAATGGAGAGCTTTGGGTGGCGGGACAGCGCGCACCCATCGTGGGAAAGATCTGTATGGACATGTGTATGGTGGATGTGACCGGCCTGGATGTGCGGCCGGGCGACCCTGTGGAGGTGTTTGGACGGCATATCCCCCTGGAAGAGGTGGCGCGGCGGAGTGGCACAATCCCTTATGAGATCCTGGCTGCCATCCCCTCGCGCGTGAAGCGGGTATACCTGAAAGAAGGCTGACGCGCAGGGAGAAGGTCATCGCCGGACAACCAGCCGCCGCGTGGCGACACGTGTGCCGGCAGCGTCGGTGATGATGATGAGGTAAATACCGTTGCCCGTAACATCCAACGAGATCGTCTGAGAAGTGGTAGTGGTCACCTTTCTGCCAGTGATCGTGTGCAGGGTGACCGTATAACCATCGGGCCGGTTGACCACTACGTAATCCCTGGCGGGGTTGGGATAGACGGCGATCTCGACCCTTT
>JAMOUS010000107.1 GCA_027067975.1 Bacteroidales bacterium
GCTTTCTCCTCGCCGTCCTCACTCTGGAAAAGGTTGGCGCGGGCACCGACGGCGGTCAAAGTCCCCATGGTGTCGAACATATCGGTGACCAGAAAGGTGATAATGACCGGCAGCAGGCTCAAAGAGAGCGCCGAGGTGATATCGAGATGGCCGGCGATCGGCGCGATCGAAGCGGGCATGCTCACCAGCCCGTCCGGAGCTTTGGCGATCCCGGTCACCCAACCGACGATGGAGGTGATCGCCACGGCGAGGATGAAGGCTCCTTTGATCCGCCAGGCATACAGACCCAGCGCCAGCACCAGCCCCAATACGCCCAGCAGGACATGGGGATCGGAGAAGTGCCCCAGGGTGACGAACGTCGCTTTGTCGGGGACGATCATTTTGAGCTCTTTGAATCCGATAAAGGCGATAAAGGCCCCGATCCCCGCCGAGATCGCCCGGCGCAGGTCCATCGGAATGGAGGTCATGATCCAGACCCGGAATTTGGTGAACGAGAGAATGACGAAGATAACCCCGGAGAGGAAGACGATCCCCAGCGCGGTCTGCCAGGGGATCTTCATCCCCAGTACCAGTCCGTAGGCGAAGTAGGCGTTGAGCCCCATCCCCACACTCATAGCGATGGGGGTGTTGCCCCAGATACCGCTGAAAAAGGTCGCCAGGATCGTTACCAGCGCGGTAGCGGTGACGACCGCGTCCATCGGCAGTCCGGCATCGGCGAGGATGAAGCCGTTGACCGGAACAATATACATCATGGTCAAGAAGGTCGTCAGACCCGCCAAAAATTCGGTTTTGACATCGGTGCCGTGTTCGGCAAGTTTGAAACGGGAGAACATGGTTATGTGGTCCTTGGATGAAGAGGGTTAGGAACGTAACAGGAACGTTACGAAATCTAAGTATAGCATTGGTTGGTTTTGGGAGAAATTAATTGTGAGTGTTCGTCGGCCACTGCTTTTGCAGAAAATGAAGAAGGGTGTCCCATGCTTTGGGATCACGGAGGATAAAGTGGTTGCTATTCCAGGCAACATGCTGATGGGGGAAACGAAAACCGTAGGCGTCAAGTCGATGCATGATCCTTTCGGACATGGGAGTGGAAGGCCAGAATTGATCCCTGGTCGCCGAAAGCAGGAAGATCGGACCATTGATCTTTTCGACCGGAATGGTCGCTGTGCGGACGGCTTCCCGGTTTTGAAGCGCCTGCAGGTGCATATCGCGGTAGTTCTCTCCTGACAAAACTCCTTTGAGTGCGGCCCAGGAGAAGGGATCGTACGGGACGAACGGAAGTTCTTCTCCCTGATATCGCCAGGAAGAGTGGTGACTGAAAAGAGCGATGTTGATCCCCTGAAAGAGCACATGAGAAGGGACAAATGTCGCTACCAGATGGATATCGGGGTACCGTGTCGCCAGAAGCAGGGCGAGTTCCGCTCCTTTGGAACCGCCCACGATCCCGATCCGATCAGGGTCTACTCCCGGATGTTTTTTGAACAGTTCAATGGCTTTTCCGAAAGGTTCAAGATCGATCCGGGTCAATTGTTTCGATATGCCCGGCATTTTGAAATAGCCTACCGTAACGACATGGTATCCTTGTGTCCGCAGGCTCAGAACTATGGGGTCGTTCCCGGTCCAGATACCCCCTTCGGAACCGCCGAGAAAAAAGAGCAGCGGTTTTTTACTTTTGCTCCGAGTTTCGGCAGCAGGATGAAAAGCGGTATAGATCGCCCCGGTATGTGGGACCTCAACTTTGTGAAGATCGGAGGTCACAGTATATTGGACATCGGCGTGGAGCGTGCATTCCCCGATCCCAAACAGCGCAACAAGCATCAGCCGCCATAGACGCGGAGCCATTTCCTCCCCCCTGTTATTGGTGATATAATAGTATACCGAAAATAGTGGGTGGGGGGGTAATCCGTGTCGGGTGAATTTACGGTGGAACATCATGCGATATTGTTCGCAATGATCGCGCAGGCGGCGGAAGAGTGTTGTGGTGATGCGGGGCAAGATGCGGTACGGGAAGGGGTTCGTCGGTATGGCCGTCGTCGTGGTGCCCGCATGGCCCGTTACGCACGTGAGCATGGAGTTGATACCGGAATCCAGGGATATATACTTTGTGGTGAGCTCGATCTAGCTTCGACAGCCAATCGTTTCCGTGTCGTGGCAAAGAGACCCCATCTTCAGGTATGTGCCACGCAGTGTGCGTGGGATCAGGCCTGGCGCGAAGCGGATATGCTTGAATACGGTAAGCAGTATTGTCAGGCAATAGACCCGAGTGTGATCGAAGGGTATTCTCCTGATTTCCGTTTTGAAATGAAGGGAATGCTCAGTGAAGGGGATCCTTGCTGTCGCTTTCATTTCTATGACGGGGAAATTGGACCGTTCGACACTTTGAAATATCTTTGGCACAAATGGCGTTTGGGCCAAAAGTGTCTCCGATCATGGGCATTCCATACAACCGAACTGTTCCAGGTCATGAGTGAGACCCTTATGCTGGAACTGGGGGAAGATATCGGAGAGAGTACGATCCGGACGGCAAGAAAAGCGTTTGAGGATCGTTATGGTCTCAAAGTGGCCGAAGCGTTGGACGGGCGTTTATGACAGAACGGTGAGGGAAGCGGTTCGGGTGTCCTGCACCGATCTTCAGGCAATCCATTCACACGTTAACAGTGTTTCATCTCCGCAGACCACCGTTGCTTCGAACCGGTCCCCCGGAGCGTAGTATCCGACCCCTTTGGGGGTGCCGGTCATGATGATATCGCCATCTTCCAGCGTCATAAAGCGGCCGATCTCGGCGATCATCTCAGCCGGTT
>JAMOUS010000108.1 GCA_027067975.1 Bacteroidales bacterium
AACCCCGACAAGACCATCGAAGAGTTCATCAAGTTCTTTGTCTTCATCAAATCGCCGGTGTATCTTTCCGACATCCACATCGACAACACGAAGAAGGCCGAGATCCTCGACCGCCTGGTCCGCACCGGTGCCGGCGGGATGGTCCATCCGCTCACCCCGGAGGAGTTGGAACGCATTGTCAATTTCATGATGTAGGGAAAGGAGTTTTATTACCTTTGGGACGAACAAAAACGGAACGATATGACGCATAAGATCTTTTCTTCTCTGGCCCTGGCTGTAGGGTTCTTTTTGACAGTTCCGGCGGAAGCCTGCACGAACTTCCTGATCTCCCGCGGGGCCACAGTGGACGGTTCGACGATGATCTCGTATGCGGCCGACAGTCACGTGCTGTATGGCGAGCTTTATTTCTGGCCGGCAGCCGACCATGCTCCGGGGGCGATGCTGGATGTGTGGGAATGGGATACGGGCAAGCACCTGGGCCAGATCCCGCAGGTGGCTCATACGTTCAGCGTAGTGGGCAACATGAACGAGCACCAGGTGGCCATCGGCGAGACCACCTTCGGCGGGCGTCATGAGCTGCGCGACACCTCTGCCATCATCGACTATGGCAGTCTCATGTACATCACCCTGCAGCGGGCCAAAAGCGCCCGTGATGCCATCCGCATCATGGCTGAACTGGTCGACCGGTATGGCTACTACAGCAGCGGCGAGTCGTTCTCCATCTCCGATCCCCAGGAGGTCTGGATCATGGAGATGATCGGCAAAGGTCCGGAGCAGCGGGGAGCCGTTTGGGTGGCGCGGCGTGTACCTGATGGCTACATCTGCGGACATGCCAACCAGGCCCGCATCACCACCTTCCCGCTGGAAAAAGATAGCAAGCATTCGATCAGCTCGGAACATCTCGACCGCATCTACGATCCGGAGGTGACCACGGTCTACGAAAAAGACGTGATCAAGGTAGCCCGCCGCCACGGCTGGTTCAAAGGCAAGGACAAGGACTTCAGCTTTGCCGACGCCTATGCACCACTCGACTTCGGTGCGGCCCGTTTCTGTGAGGCGCGCGTATGGTCGGGCTTCCGGAAGGTGGCCTCGGGCATGGACCGGTATACCGATTATGCCATGGGCAAGGACCTGACGAACCGCATGCCTTTATGGGTGAAGCCCGACCGCAAGCTTTCGGTACAGGATGTGATGGAGATGATGCGCGACCATTATGAAGGCACGCCTATGGACATGACGCAGGACCTGGGCGCGGGACCTTTCGGCTGCGGCTACCGCTGGCGTCCCCTCACCTGGAAGGTGGACGGCAAGACCTACTTCAACGAGCGGGCGATCTCGACGCAACAGACCGGCTTCTCGTTCGTGGCGCAGAGCCGCAGCACACTGCCCGACCCCATCGGCGGCATCCTCTGGTTCGGGGTGGACGACACCTATTCGACCGTCTATACGCCGATGTATTGTGGCATCACCGAGGTGCCTCGTGAGTTCGCTGTCGGCAACGGCGACATGATGACTTTCAGCGAGGATGCTGCTTTCTGGGTGTTCAACCAGGTCTCCAACTTCGCCTACACACGGTACAATGTGATCATCCCCGAGATCCGCCTGGTACAGCATGAGCTGGAGAGCAAGTATGTCAACGAGGTGAAGGCGATCGACATTGCCGCCTCGGAATTGTATGCCAAGGATCCCGAGGCAGCCCGCAAGTTCCTCACCGACTATTCGGTGCTTCAGGGAGCCAACACGGTGAAGGTATGGAAAAAGCTGTATGCTTACCTCTTCACCAAATACATGGACGGTAACATCAAGGAGAAGGCCAACGTGCCACCGGGGTACAAGTTTCACAACCCCAAGCTGCAGCAACCCGGCTACGGGGAGGCATGGTACCGTCGCATCGTGAAGGAGACCGGAGACAAGTTCCTCTATCCCAGCAATGACACAGGACATTGAACCCGTACGGGATCGCAGATGGTGGAGGCTGGTGCCTGCACTTTTGGGTCTCCTGGCCTGGATGGTGGCGGCATGCAATCCCTCTTCCCGCTGCCTGGAAGATACGGAGGTCTACCTGCGGGCCGGCATCTACACGCGAGTGGAGGGGAAAGATGTTCCCTCCCATCTTGAGGACGTGGAAGTGTTTGGGCTGGGGCGGGAGGACTCCGTACTGGTGAAGGGCAGTCCTGCGCGTCTCGACCTGCCGCTGGATGCCTCGCAGGACAGCTGCTCGTGGGTGATCCGCAGCAATACGGCCAGCGACACGCTCACGTTCCGGTACCGCCGCACCACACGTCTTTTGAACTTCGAATGCGGGTTCATCGCCGAATTTCATGACCTGCAGGTCTCATGCACATTCCACCTGATCGACTCCCTCTCGGTGAGAGAGCCTTTTATCACGAACACAGATGAGGAGAACGTTCGTCTTTTTGTGGATCTTCCTTAGCTTCTCCTGGACCCTCCAGGGACAGGGGAACATCACCGACACGCTCCGTTACGGGGGTGTGCGGGTGGGGGTTGATCTTTTGCCTTTTGCCGGCCACTTCATGGATCCCCCCATGCGGGGTTATGAGTTGTTCTTGGATGCCGAGTTCTCCGACGGATGGTACCTGGTGGCCGAGGGGGGACGTTTGCGGTATAAAAAAGAGGAGCCGGGATATGCTTATTCGATGAAAGGCTCATACCTTAAGCTGGGCATCGACCATAACATCCTGAAGCGCAAGCCCGACGAGAACGAAAGCCTCTTCTGGGGGTTGCGGCTGGCGGCGGTGGACATGACCCACGAGGCGGAGGCGATCACCATCCGCAACGGC